>CAMAYR010000013.1 GCA_945862355.1 Devosia equisanguinis
ACCGCGCCTTAGTCGACACCACCCTCGCCGCACCGTCGGTCGACTAAGGCGCGACGCCACTAGTGTCGTTCAGACCGCGAAATTCGGTCGACCTATGCTGCGGAATAAAACGAATTTCGCGGTCACGACACTAGCAGCCCTTCCACTCCGGCGTGCGCTTCTCGACGAACGCGGAGATACCCTCCTCGGCATCGCGCGCCAGGAGGTTCTCGACCATCACGCGCGCGGCGAGTTCGTAGGCCTCGTCCAACGGCAGGTGGATCTGGTCATAGAAGGTGCGCTTACCGATCGCCACCGTCAGCGGTGACTTCGACGCGATCTGCCGGGCGAGCCCGAGTGCCGTCTCGCGCGCCTGGCCCTTCGGCACGACACGGTTGACGAGCCCCCACGCGGCCGCCCGCTCGGCGTCGATCATCTCTCCCAGCAGCAGCATCTCCATCGCACGTTTGCGCGGCACGTTGCGCGTCAGGGCCACCATGGGTGTGGAGCAGAACAGTCCGATGTTGACGCCCGGCGTACAGAAGCGGGCATCTTCCGCCGCGACGGCCAGATCGCACGTGGCGACCAGCTGGCAGCCCGCCGCCGTCGCCGTGCCTTCGACTGCCGCGATCACCGGCTTGGGGCATGCCATGATCGACTGCATCATCGCCGCGCAGGCCTGCATCGAACGCTCGAAAAAGGCGCGTCCGCCGTCGGCTTCGGCGCGTTTGGCCGTGATCTCCTTGAGATCGTGTCCTGCGGAGAACGCTGGGCCACGGGCCAAAAGCACGATGGCTCCGATGTCGTCGCGCGCACCGAGCCGCTCGAAGGTGAGCCTCAGCCCTTCGAGTACGTCGAGCGTCAGGCTGTTGCGTTGCGCGGCTCTGTCGAGAATGACCTCGGCGATGCCCGGCGCCGGCACCGCTTCCGCGATTCCGGCCACGCTGGCCCCCGACACTTGCGATGGATCTGGCACGTCGCGCCGACCTACTTGAGGACCTCGTCGATCTGCTTTGCATACTTCTTCACGACGTCGATGTTCGCCTTGTACTTCAAGGGCTGCATCTCCTTGAGAGCGTCGTTCATCTCCTCGAGTTGCGTCTTGCGGTCCTCGTCGGAGAGAGACTTGTCCGCCTTGATCGCCTCGATGTCCTTCTTGATGAGCTCGATCGGGTCCGAATACTCCCCCGTATCGGGGTCGATGCCGGCGAGCACCATCATGACGTTCGTGCGGATCTCCTCGAAGTCGGCGAAATCCTTGAAGCCGTGCTTGCGCCCGATGTCGTCGAGCTCGTTCTGCAGCTTCTCGTCGATCGTGTAGCCAGCGGCCTCGAGCTCGGCCGTGATCCCGATCAGATCCTTTTGCGCGCCTATGAAACCGCTCACGTGTTTGTCGTTCAGTTGGAGCTGGCGAATCTCCGGGGCCGCGGCGGCCGGCATCTGCTGGGCGGCAACGGGCATCGCAAAGCCGATCGTCACTGTGACGACAGCTACCACCGCTGCCATCGCGAGCATCGCCCGCCGTATTCCCGCTCCGTAGGCAGTGCAGAAAGAAGCGATGGCTCCGCTTAGGCCCGCGCTAGGTGTCATGTCAGCCTCCAGCTTGCTCCAGACGCCCCGCCCACATGTCCCTCTGGGCTCGAAAGGTCCGTCTCGGAGATTCGGTTAACGCTATAACCAAGGCGCAACGATGTCGAAAGCTCTGCGTCTCGAGAGGTGACAGGCCCGCCTCATTCTCACGCCTCTCCAACAATCCATCCGGCGGGACAATACGATCGCACGAGCTGCACGTTCTACGAAATGCTACGTATCAACGTGGCTGTGAACCACCTTCGACCGGCAGCGATGTGCATGCCGACAAGCGTTGTGTCGCATCTGCCGAATATCGGTCCGGCTCGAAGCGGCGTGACGGCGAACCGCTTAAGGTATCTTGCTACCACATTAAGGTATTATGATACCACTAAATGCAAAGCATTGAAATATCTAGATTTATCAGTACGCCTTGACTTGATGGGTGATGGAAGCTAGACACCCGCATCCAACCAGCGCGGTCGGCTCGGCTGCGCCATTCCCAAGGATAAGCAAGCTATGGGTACCTACGTCGCCAAGCCTGGCGAGGTGGAGAAGAAATGGGTCGTGATCGACGGCGAAGGCCTCGTCGTGGGCCGCCTCGCCTCCATCATCGCCGTGCGCCTCAAGGGCAAGCACAAGCCCATCTACACACCTCACGTCGATTGCGGCGACAATGTCATCGTCGTCAATGCCGACAAGGTGGTCTTTACCGGCAAGAAGTTCACCGACAAGGAATACTATCGCCACACGGGCTATCCCGGCGGCCTCAAGACACGCACGCCGCGCATGATTATCGAAGGCCGGTTCCCCGAGCGCGTGCTCGAGCTTGCGGTGGAGCGAATGCTGCGGCGCGGTCCTCTCCAGCGCCAGTTGATGCGCAATCTCAAGATTTACAAGGGCGCGAGCCATCCCCACGGCGCCCAGAATCCGGCAGCGCTCGACGTTGCCAAGATGAATCGCAAGAATGTGAGGGCCTGAGCATCATGGCCGAAGAGAACAAGTCCCTGGAGAGCCTGGGCTCGCTTACCGGCCAGGGCTCTGCCCCTGTCGAGGCGGCTGCCGCACCGGTCTATGTCCAGAAGCTCGACAAGTATGGCCGCGCCTACGCCACCGGCAAGCGCAAGAACGCCATCGCCCGCGTCTGGATCAAGCCCGGCCACGGCAAGATAACTGTCAACGACAAGGACTTCTCCGCTTACTTCGCGCGGCCGGTCCTTCAGATGCTGCTCAAGCAGCCGCTGAACACGGCGAATCGGCTCGACCAGTACGACATCAACGCGACCGTTGTCGGTGGCGGCCTGTCCGGCCAGGCCGGCGCGGTCCGGCACGGCATCTCCAAAGCGCTGACCTACTTCGAGCCCGACCTGCGTGGCGCGCTCAAGAAGGGCGGCTTCCTCACCCGCGACAGCCGCGTGGTCGAGCGCAAGAAGTACGGCCGCGTCAAGGCACGCCGCAGCTTCCAGTTCTCCAAGCGCTGACGCCTCGTCGGTTTTGCTGCATGCGCTGCACTATCGAGCCCGCTGCGGTCCCCGCAGCGGGCTTCGTCTTGCTCGTCACTGCGGCGTGATGCCTGCCGTCTTCGCATGGGCATGCCACACCGGCACGTCGTCGGCCACGAAGTTCGCGAACGGACCGCTCGGCATGTAGAACAGCTCGGTCCCCATCAACCCGATTTTGCGCGCGATCTCGGGATTCTTGAGGATCTTTTCGACTGCATCGGAAAGTTGCTTGACGGTAGCGGGTTGCAGCTTCGCGGGCCCGAACAGGGCGGTCCACGGCGCCACCTCGAAGTCCTTGATGACTGTCTCGTGGAACGTGGGCACTTTGGGCATCAGCGGACTGCGCTCGCGCATCACAGCGGCGAGCGGGATGATTTTGCCGGCTTCGACCTGCGGAACGCCCGTGAGGAAGTCGGGAACCATCAATTGGATGTTGTTGGTGATGAGATCCTGCAGCGCGGGTGGATTGGACTTGTAGGCCACGCGGGCCATGTCGATGCCGAGCTTTACCTTGACGGTCTCGCAGGTGATGTGTCCGGTGCTGTTGCCATGCCCGCACGCAAGCTTTGCAGGATTGGCCTTGGCGAACTTGACGAACTCCTGGATCGTCTTGAACGGCTGGCTGGGATTGGTCGCCAGGACCGAAGGATACTTCCCGATCCGCACGATCGGTGTGAAATCCTTGAGCGGATCATAGGGCACATTCTTGAACAGTGCGCGCACGGCAGAATGCGTCGTGTTTCCACCCATGAGCAACGTATAGCCGTCAGGCTCCGCCTTGGCGACGGCGCTTGCGCCGAGCATGCCGCCTGCGCCCGCACGGTTCTCGACGAGGAAAGGTTGGCCGAAAGTCGCCTGTAGTCGGTCGGCGATCAGCCGGCCCATGGCGTCCGTCACGGATCCAGCGCCGAATGGCACGACCAGCGTGACGCGGCGAGATGGCCACTTGTCTTGTGCCGCGGCTATTGGCGCGGTTGCTGCCATCACGGCTGCCGCTCCCGCCACCACCAACGCGGCGTGCCGCACCATTCTACCGCCCTTGTGCATGCTTGCTTTCATGAGCCTTCCTCCGATGTTGTGAACGGGGCCGCTGTTATGGTGCTGGCTCCTCGCGCAGATCCGATAGTGAAGCGTCATTGTGTTGCGGGCAAGGTTTTTGGCTGGCGGCGCGGGCGCTCTTGCTTGCCTCGACATCTCCGCGCTGGTCTCCTAGCTCCAATCCTCGACGTCACGACCGCTCGGGCTCCGATCGGGGCGGGCCATGACGAGTGATGAGCTGAGAATGCCGAGATGGCAGAGCTGTCGGGGCCAGCAAGAGCGCCCAAGTGTCCAGAATGGAAGTGGTCTGAATACCAGAAGGGCCGGTCCCGCCAGAGGACCGGCCCATTCAATGGATCGACTTCGCGACGCGGCGCCTTAGCCCCGCAGTCGTGTCCGCAGGATCTTGGGGAACTGCTCCTCGGTCTCGTCGAGCGCGTATTCAGGTGCGGCCGCGGCGGTCTGCATGGCCGGCGTGCTTTGCGATGCCTGACGCGCAGGCATCTGTGCCCCCATCGCCGCACTTGGAGCCTGCACGCGCACCGACTGAGGCGCGATCTGCTGCGCACCGCCTGCGAACCAGGCATCGATCAGGTCGAGCTCGTCGCTCGACAGGTTGAGCCCCTGGCTGCGGCAACGCGCGACGACGAAGTTGCGGAAGCGACCGGCGAACAGCTTGGCCGACGTACCCTGTTCGAACCACGGATCGGCCTCGCTGATCACCTCCATGACGAAGCGAATATCGTCGCGAGAGACGTTGAGGCCGGCCTGCTGTGCTCGGGCATGGATGCTGGCCAGCGTCTGGCTACCCTGCAGACCGTTTTCTCCCAGCTCGCCCGCGATGGCATCGAACAGGGCGCGGTAGTCGGGCGGCGACAGCGGCGGCGCCTGGCACGCGTCGTGGATGCGGGCGATCGACGCCTGGATAGCGGCCGTCATGTCCGACTGACGCTGCTCCGGCGGCGGTTGCTGAGCGGGCTTCTGCGTCGCTTGCATCGCGGCCGGACGCTGCTGTTGTTGCTGCGGGATGCCCATGACGGGGGCCGACGCAGGCCCCGCCTCGCGGATCTCGGGAGGCGCCATGTAGCGCCCCGTCTCGATCGGCGCGCGCACGACCGGAGCATTCTCCAATGGCGCACGCGGCTCCAGCATCGGCATCGGGCGTTCGGCGGGAGCAGCGATCGCGCGCGCAGCTTCGTAGGCGAGATAAGGCGGCTGCTCGGTGAGACGGATTTCCGCCGGCAGATGCCGCCGCAGCAACTCAAGGAAGCTCGACGAGCCCGCCCAGTTCGTCCCGATCGTGCGGTCGTGACCGAGCGCACGCGTCGTCCGTTCGGCCAGCGCCTCGAGCGGCACGGGGCTGCCTGCCGCCCTGACTGCCACGACCACCGCAGCTATGATCTCTGCCCGGATTCGCTCGATCACTTGCGGGGCTGGCTGGGCGACGAGCATCGATGCCGTCGGCGCTGCGGGAGCTGCCTTGCCAGCCGGCGCCGTAGAGACAGCGACAGCAGGCGCGGATGCAGCCGCCGCAATCTTCTGGCCGTCGCTGGCGAGCTTGCCCTCGAGCAGGATCGACATCAGCGTCGTCTCGCGGATCTCGCCGTCGCAAAGCGATGTGTAAGCTGCCGCCGTGTAGTCGTTGGCGAAGATCGCGGTCCGTCGGTTGTGCGCGCGCAGGCGGTGCATCAGCGGCGTGAAATCGGCATCGCCGGACAGGATGATGAACTCGTCGAACTTCGTATTATGCTCGAGGAAATCGTTGGCATCGATCACCATCTTGATGTCGGACGAGTTCTTGAGCTGCGCTGTGAGCGGCGGGCAGTCGATCACCTCGAAGCCGGCGCGCAGGAAATGGTGGCGCACGAACGGGAACGAGGTCATGTCGGTGGAGTTGTCGTGCGGATTGCGCCGCGGCACGGGGTTGCCGTAGCAGCGGTTGACGACGATACGCCGTGGCCGGCCGGATGCCGCCAGGTTCGTCGCCGTGATGAGGCGCCCGCTCTCGACCTCCTTGATCCAGGAGACGGCATCCTTGGCGAAGCGCTTGGCCGCCTCCTCGCTGCGCTTCTTGAGCGACAGATAGATATTGTCGTAATCGACAAAAAGGGCCGTCAGAATGGGCTCTTTCGCGTCCTGCGTCATGTGTGCCTGTTCCCCGCGCTCGCCGACGAATCGGAATTCCATTTGGCAGACCGTTTTCCGAGTCGGGGTCCGGCAGCAAGAGCGGTGACGACACGATGATGGAAGGCGTTGCGAAAAACGCGGTTTTATTGGCGTTTCGAAGCGAGTGTGTCGCAACTTACCCGTGGAAAACCACGGCCGTCATTACGGCTCGAACCCCGGCGACGCCATCTCGAAGCCGGAGAACTCGAAGCCGGGCGCCACGGTGCAGCCAACGAGTGTATAGCCACCGAGTGGGAGAGCGCTCTGCCAGTGCCCGGCAGGAACGACGATTTGGGGTCGCTCGCCGCCAGCGAGATCGCATCCGAGCACGTGTTCCCGCGCCGGCCCTTCCGCGCCGTCAGCCTTGATGCACAGCAGCAGGGGCGCGCCCATGTGCCAGTGCCAAACCTCAGCGGCGTCGACGCGATGCCAGTGGGAGCGTTCGCCTTCGCGCAGCAGATAGTAGATGGCTGTCGAGGCGGCACGCCCCGAGGCCAGCTTCTGCGTATCGCGAAACGTCTCGCAGAAGTGGCCGCCTTCGGGATGCGGCGCGAGGCCCAGCAGGCGGATCAAGTCGTCGGCGCTCGTCTCGCGCGTCGGCCGCGCCCGATCTGTCTGTTCTCCAGCCGCCATTCGATCAGCTCTTGTTCTTGCGCTCGCGCACCTCGCCGAACACTTGCCAGTCCGCCGCTGTCTCCATGCCGAGCCGCTTGCGGATCGCCAAGCTTTGCGCACGCAGGAAAGGATTGGTGGCAAGCTCCACATCGATGCGGGTCGGCAGCGTCGTCTCCCCGCGGCCGCGCTTGGCCTCGACCTCTTTCACGCGCGCCTGCAGCGCCTCGTTCTCCGGCTCGATCGTCAGCGCGAATTTGGCATTCGCCTGCGTGTACTCGTGGCCGCAATAGACGACAGTCTCCGGCGGCAGCTTCATGAGCTTCTCCAGCGACCGCCACATCTGCTCCATGTTGCCTTCGATCACGCGCCCGCAGCCCATCGCGAACAGCGTATCTCCCGCGAATGCGACGTCGGCGGAAGGTATCCAGTAGGTGATGTGCCCCTTGGTGTGGCCCGGCGTATCGAGCACCCGCACCTCCAGGCTGCCGAGCATGAACGTGTCGCCCTCGCCCACCGCCTTGTCGATGCCGGGCACCAGGTCTGCCTCGCCCTTCGGACCGATGATCATGCAACCCGTGGCCGACTTGAGCGGCAGGTTGCCATCGGTATGGTCGCCGTGCCGGTGCGTCGTCAGGATGTGGGTCAGCTTCCAGCCCTTGGCGGCGAGTGCTGCGGCCACCTCGTCGCCGTTTGGCGCGTCGATGGCGGCCACGACACCGCTGGTCGGATCGCGCACGAGCACGCCGTAGTTGTCCTTCAGGCAGGGGAATTGGTGGATCTCGGGCTTTGCCGCAACTCCGGCCATGACGCGCTCCTTCTGGGTGTTCGAAGTTGCAAGTCTATCACTCGCAGTGCCTCAGGCAAACGACGGGCATGTATCCGGTCGCGGCAATGACTATATGCTAAAGCGACGACAGAGCCGAACGTTGCGCCGGGTCACGCATGTATCTCGACGTCACAGATCTGAGGGACTTCTACGCCACGCCGCTCGGCCAGATCGTGCGACGCATCCTGCTGCACCGGCTGCGCGCGAGGTGGCGGCACACCGAGGGCCAGACCGTGATCGGCCTCGGCTTCGCCACGCCCTTTCTCGGCGCGTTCCGAAGCGAGGCGCTGCGGGTCGGCGCGTTCATGCCGATGCAACAAGGCGCATTGGCCTGGCCACACGATGCCGAGCGCCAGGCCGTGCTGGTCGAGGAGGATGAACTGCCCCTGCCCGACAGCTCCGTCGACAAGCTGCTGGCGATCCATTGTCTGGAGGCGGCCGAGCGTGTCGGGCCGATGCTGCGCGAGATGTGGCGTGTGCTCACGCCGCAAGGCCGCATCATGCTGGTCGTGCCGAGCCGAGCGAGCGTGTGGGCGCGCTTCGACACGACGCCCTTCGGCCACGGCCGCCCCTACACCCGCGGCCAGCTCGAGCGCATCCTGCGCGAGGCCGGCTTCACGCCGACCGAGTGGGCGAGCGCGCTCTATGTTCCACCGTTCGAGCGCCGCCTGCTGCTGCGATGGGCGACGGGCTTCGAGCGGGTTGGCACGCGCATCTCCGGTCGGCTCGGCGGCGTCATCATGGTCGAGGCGAAAAAGGAGATGCTCGCTCCCGTCGGCAAGGCGCAGCGCGTCCGCATGCGGCTGGCCAGCCTCGTCCCCGCGCAACCCGCCGGTGTCAGGGCGCGGAAGGACGGTTCAGCGCGAAAAACCGACGACGTGCAGGGATGACGGCTCTGCGCCCTGCTCGACGCCGCTCACGGCCGCCGCGCGCCCGGCACGGCGTCGATGGTGGCGTGATAGGGCTTGATGTCGACGAGCGGCGTGCCGTCGCGGCAGTCTATGCCCTTGATTCTCAACGTCGCCCCCGCAACCCCGAGCAACTCCACGACCGCCAGCGAGATCGGGTTCGGCCGCAGCGGCGAGCGCACGCTGAACACGCCGCGCGGCGCAGGATGGACCCGCGGCCATTGCCGGATGAGATCGCGCCGGGATGCGTCCATCCAGTAGAGCACGATGAGATGAGAGAAGCCCTCGATGCCCTCCAGCCCCGCCGCGTAGCGCTCGTCGACCTCGACGGTGGCCTCGACCTGCCCCTTACCCGGGTTCTTCGGGCAGTCCGCGAGCGTCGGAAACGGCGTCCGGATACGGCCGATGAAGTAGATGCCCGCGTCCGGGGACGGGGGAAGGTCGATCGTGATCTCGCCGGGACGGGTGGCTTGGGTCATGTGCAGATGTGCTCCGGCGCTGAGGACCTTTCCCCTGCCTATTACAACCAAGACTTGCCCCGCGGCTCAACATCGCCATATATCGCAGCGGAGGCTGGCGGCGGACGTTGCCCTCGCCAACCGGGTCAGGTCCGGAAGGAAGCAGCCCTAACGATCAGGCCGCGGGTCGTTCGTCAGCCTCTTTGATTGTCGCTCAATTGTCGCTCACGGGCGCTGTTCGAATTGCCAAAGGCAATGCGGCGCCCTCCGCGGGGGCGGCTGACGCCCGCCGGGTCGCTTTGCTCCCTGGCCCTGCGGGCCAAGATGGGCTTCGGATGGCGAAAGACGAATCGACAGGCGACGAGAGTGTCCAGCCGCAGCCGACGGAGGCCGACGGGCAGTCCGCGCTGTTCGGCGCTGAGCCGGGGAACATTCCCTATGTCGTGCTCGCCCGCAAGTACCGGCCGGAAAACTTCGGCGATCTGATCGGCCAGGAAGCGATGGTGCGCACGCTCAAGAACGCGTTCGCGACCAATCGTATCGCGCAGGGCTACATGCTGACGGGCGTGCGCGGCGTCGGCAAGACGACCACCGCGCGCATTCTCGCCCGTGCGCTGAACTACGCCAAGGATGGGCAGGCCAAAGATAGTGCGGCCGACCGCCCAACGGTCGATTTCGACGGCTACGGCATCCATTGTCGCGAGATAATCGCCAGCCGCCACGCCGACGTCATCGAGATGGACGCCGCCTCGAACACCGGCGTCGACAACATGCGCGAGATCATCGAGAGCGCGCGCTACAAGCCGATCCTCGCACGCTACAAGGTCTACATCATCGACGAGGTGCACATGCTGTCGAAGGGCGCGTTCAACGCGCTTCTGAAGACGCTGGAGGAACCGCCCGCGCATGTGAAGTTCATCTTTGCGACGACCGAGATCCGCAAGGTGCCGGTGACAGTCCTTTCCCGCTGTCAGCGCTTCGACCTGAGGCGCGTGGACGTGCCGGTGCTGATGAAGCACTTCGAGGGCATCGTCGCCAAGGAAGGCGCGCAAGCCGAGCCCGATGCCCTGGCCCTGATCGCGCGAGCCGCGGAAGGCTCGGTCCGCGACGGGCTTTCTCTTCTCGATCAGGCGATTGCGTCCTGCGGAACGCGTGCGGGCGAGGTGAGCGAGGCGGGCACGGGGACCGTCACCACCGAGGCGGTGCGCGCGATGCTCGGCCTGGCCGACCGGGGCCGGATATTCGATCTCGTCGAGCTGATGCTCGGCGGTAAGCCCGGCCCGGCGATCCTCGCGCTGGACGCGCTGCACAAAGACGGTGCCGAGCCTGTTCAGGTGCTGTCCGACCTCGCCGAGTGCATCCACATCGCCAGCCGCGTGAAGGCTGCCGGCGCAGAGGCTGCCGGCGAGGGGCTGTCGGCCGAGGAAAGGCGTCGCGCAATCTCGTTGGCCGGCCAGCTATCGATGCCGCTTCTGGCGCGCGCCTGGCAGATGCTGCTCAAGGGTATCGAGGAGGCGAACCGCGCGTCCAATCAGTTGGCCGCCGCCGAGATGGTGCTGATCCGGCTCGCCTACACCGCGGACCTGCCTTCACCCGACGCGGTGATCCGCGCTTTGGGCGGCGGTGCTGTGGCCGTGCCAGCGCGCGTGACCGGCGGGGCCGGCTCAGGGACCGGCCGTGGCCCGCTCAATGCGGTGGACGCTCCCGCTCCCGCTCCTGCTATGGTCGTGGGCGGCGACGGCGACGTTGCCGCTCCAGCCGCCATGCCCCGCAGCATTGCCGCGCGCGCCGCGATGCCCGATCCACGCAGCCTCCCGGAGATCGCCGACCTCGCCGGCCAGATGCGCGACATCAAGCTCAAGATGCTGATCGAGGACTTGGTCTGCCTCGTGCGGTTCGAGCCGGGGCGCCTCGAGATCAGCCTGCCGGAGGACGCGCCGAAGGGCTTCACAGGCGAGCTCACCGAGAAGTTGGCTAAGTGGACCGGCCGGCGCTGGATCGTCGCCGTCTCACGCGAGGCCGGCGCCAAGCCGATCGGCGTCGCCAAGCGCGAGGCAGAAGCCGCCGAGATCGAGCGGCTGCGCGCCAACCCGACGCTCAAGGCCGTGCTCGAAGCTTTTCCTGATGCCAGCATCAGGGCTGTACGGCTGATGAAGAAGGATGGCGGTGGGCAGTAGGCAGTTGGCAGTCGGTACTACGCCTGCTATCCGCCCGTTCGCCGATTTGCCCACAGCCCACAGCCCACTTCCCGCCAGCGGAGCGAGCCTATGAAAAACCCCTTCGACATCATGAAGCAGGTGCAGCATATGCAGGAGCGCGCGCAGCACCTGCAGGAGGAGCTGGCCGCCATGGAGATCGCCGGCGAGTCGGGCGGCGGGCTTGTGCGCGTCACGCTCGACGGCAAAGGCTCGATGAAAGGGATCAGGATCGACCCGTCGCTGATGCGGCCGGAGGAGACCGAGATCCTGGAGGATCTGATCGTAGCGGCCACCACCGACGCCAAGGGCAAGGTCGAGGCGCAGATGCATTCCAAGATGGCCGAGCTGACGGGCGGGCTACCGCTGCCGCCGGGCATGAAGCTGTTCTGACCCCGCCCAGTCTACCGCAGAAGCCGATGGCAGATGTTTGCCGCAGTCGACGTCGATCAGCGATTGTCGAGCAGGCTGATGACGGCGAGGATGCCGCCGCAGAGCGAGAGCTGGGCGATGACGAGACCGGCGATCAGCATGGCGTTTCTCCGTTCGAGGTGATGACGCTTACGATGCCGTAATCTTGGTTTCTGAAAAGTTACCAGGGTGACAGGTGCGGGATTCTTTTCCTGCGCGATTTCACCCGCGATGTCTCGCGAGCCTGGCGACGAGTGCCGCGCCAACCCGGCGTGCGGCAGTTCAGTAGGGCGCAAATCGATCTGGCGAAATTCAAAAGGGGCCGCCGTTGCCGGCAGCCCCTTCCGTCCACTGGGCCAAGCTCTGGTTTGGGGGTCAGAACTTGATGGTAGCGCCCGTGAAGAACACGCCGAAGTCGTCGATCGGGTTCGACTTGAGGGTCTGCAGGTTCGCGCGGTTGATCAGCGTCAGATCGACCGACGAGCTGATGTAGCCCACATAGAGCGTCATCGCGGCAGCGTCGATGTTCTGCGACACGCCAAGACCCCAGCTCGTGCCGTCGCCGGACTTGATGTTGATCGTGCCGACGCCAGCGAACGAGTTCAGCACGTCGCCGGCACCGATCGTGCCGAGCGCGCTGCCGGTCATGCCGCCGCCGCTGGTGTACTCGGAGTACTGGCCCCAGAAGATGGTCGAGCCGAGCGCGTTAAGCTTTGCACGCCAGCCGCCCTGCACCCACCAGGACGAATCGGTGTCGTCGATCTGATTGCCGAGACCCGCCGCGGCCCGTTCGGCCAGGGCCTTACGGTTGTTGTCCGTGATCTGGCCCCAGCCGCCCGACAGATAGAGACCGGTCGGATTGTGCAGCAAGCTGGCGCTGGCCTGGATCGCTTCGCAGTCGACGGAGGACGCGGTGGGCAAGCCGAGGTTGGCGCACATCTGCTGGTCCGGACCGGTCCAGCTCGAGTAGCTGGCACCCGCAGCGACCCGGAACGCGCCGAGCGTGTCGGCATAGCGAAGTCCGGCGGCCATGATATCGTCTGCGCCGAAGGACGTGAGGACCTGGAAGCCGCTCGACTTCGACTGTCCGAGGAAGAACGGCGAGGTGTACTTCACGACCGCCGTGTTGCCGCTCATGTCATACATGACAGGGTCGCTGAGCGTGCGGTTGAAAGCCTGGTTCCAGCTCAGATTGCTGAGACCGCCGTTGCCGGTCGTGCCGGACTGCCGAAGCCTGAAGCCCAGGTGCGTGTAGCCGCCGCCGTAGCCGTTCGCCGCGAACCCATCAGGATTGACGAGATTGATGGTGCCCAGACCAGAGGCAGCGTCAGACGCGCGGCCGACCGTTACGGTTCCATACGTGCTCGAGCGCAGGAACCAGTTGGCCTGGCGCAGGGCGACGCTCTGCGTGTTGTAGGCGGCGATCTGTGCGTTGTTGGTCGCGCCGAGCGAGAGCTGGTTGGCGCTGCTGGAGCGGTACGCCCGTATCTGGAGCTCGATCCTGAAGCCGGCAGACCAGTCGCTGTTGATCTTCGCCGCGCCCCGGAAGCCGATCCGGTTCTTGATCATGTTGTTTTCTTGGACGTAGACGTTGCTTTCCGCACCGTCGTTCCAGAACAGAATGGCCTCCGACACTCGACCGTAGATCTGCAGGGAGACCTTGCGGTTGCCCTTGCGCGCTGTTGTTGCCTCGAGCTCGGCGACCCGCTCCTCGAGATCCGCGCAGCAATTGCCGCCCAGATCGGCCGCGGAGGCCATGCCCGTGCCGACCATCAGGCCGGCGGCGGCGATCAGGGCGATACGCCCGACCGACATGTTGAAGGAAGCTTTCATACGCATTGACCCCTCTATTGCCCATTTGCCACATGACTGTTGCAGATCGGATGATCGGACTGGCGTAGCGCCCGGACCATCCTGATCGCTGCGGGGTTGCGATCACTCGCGTCCCTTCTCGCAACTGCCTGATTGGGTTTAGACCAACGCGGGGTGAGAGTCGAAAATCATAAATAAATCAAGCAACTGTCACAAAATCTTCATGCTCTAGAGGTGCTGCGTAATTGTGACATGCCAACCCATTGAAACACCCTGCAGAGGTCGCCCGTCGAAAGAGCGGCATCAGTCGCCGGTGTTGCTGATGTGTGGCTGTTGAAAAAGCTGGCAAGTGCCCATCGCGCAACAGCAGCCATTCCGAAGCCCGAATTTCAGGTCCCGAACCCGGCGTATGCGGCCGTAATCGCCAGACGGCGAGGGCGATCAGTGCGCCCGCGCGATGCAGAACGTGACAGCGTCGAGCATCGCCCTCTTGGGCTGGCTGTCGCGGAACAGGCCCAGGGCGTCGCGAGCCATGTCGCCGTAGTGGCGTGCGCGCTCGAGTGTCGCCTCGATCGCCTTGTGGCGCTTCATCAGCGCGATGGCGTGCGCCAGATCAGCATCGCCGCTCTCGCCATTGACGAGCGTGCGCTGCCAGAACGCGCGCTCCTCCTCCGAGCCCCGCCGGTAGGAAAGAATGACGGGCAGCGTGATCTTGCCCTCGCGGAAGTCGTCGCCAACCGACTTGCCGAGCCGCGCACTGTCGCCGCCGTAGTCGAGTGCGTCGTCGACCAGCTGGAACGCGATGCCGAGTGCGCGGCCATAGGATTTCATGGCGGCCTGCTCGTCCGGCGGACGATTGGCGATCGCGCCGCCGACCTCGGTGGCGGCCGAGAAAAGTGCTGCGGTCTTGGCGTTGACGATGGCGAGGTACTCGTCCTCCGTCGTCGCCATATTCTTGGCGGCGGCAAGCTGCATGACCTCGCCCTCGGCTATCACCGCGGCCGCATTGGACAGGATGCGCAGGGCAGTCAGCGAGCCGACATCGACCATCATCCGGAACGCCTGGCCGAGCAGGAAGTCCCCGACGAGAACGCTCGCCTGATTGCCCCACAGCAGCCGTGCGGCCTTCTTGCCGCGGCGGAAATCGCTCTCGTCGACCACGTCGTCGTGCAGCAGGGTCGCGGTGTGCATGAACTCCACGGCTGCTGCCAGCCGCACATGCCCCTCGCCCTTGTATCCGGCAAGTCTCGCAGCGGCGATGGTCAGCATGGGCCTGAGCCGCTTGCCGCCGGAATCGATCAGGTGATGCGCAAGCGTTTGGATCAGCTCGACATCGGAGACGGCCTTGTCCAGGATGATCCGGTTGACGCCGGCCATGTCTTCGGAAACGAGTTCGAGCAAAGGCTGCAACGACCCTTCTCTCGGCTCCTCGAATGGAACGACGACTCCCACGTGTGCTTCCTCGCTGCTATGCATCCCGATAAGATATAAGGGTTTACCCGTTCAGCGCTGGTCCGGCAATTCGCCGCATCAGTAGGTCTCGGGGGAAGCCCCGCTAGGAGCAACGCTCATGCGCGAGTTGATGCGGACCAACGATCCCGTAGTGCTGAGCCTCGCACGCACGGTACTGGAGGACGCAGGCGTCTTGGCGATCGTGGCCGACACTCATATGAGCGTGCTGGAAGGCTCGATCGGGATGTTTCCCCGCCGTGTGATGGTCGTCGACGAGCAGTTTCGCGCGGCAAGCGAGATTCTGGAGGAGGCGGGTCTAGGCGAGTGGCTTTACCATGATGAGCAACGCGGCGGTGGCGACGACTGAGGATCTTTTTCTCGGCGGCAGGCTCGTGATCGAGCAGCCCGCCCGGGGTTTTCGCGCGGGGCTCGACGCCGTGCTGCTGGCAGCCGCCGTCGGGTACGGGAACGACAGTGCATTGCGCGTGCTGGATGTGGGGGCCGGTGTGGGCACTGCCGGACTTTGCGTGGCCACGCGGCTGCCATCGGCGGACGTGTCTCTCGTGGAGGTCGCCCCCCCGCTCGCCCGGCTGGCGCGCGCCAACGTCCAGCGCAACGGCCTTACCGCCCGCGTCAGCGTGGTTGAGGCCGATATCGCAGAGCACGCCTCGGTTCTCGAGGCTCACGGGCTGTTACCGGCCGCGTTCGATGTCGTGATCGCCAATCCGCCTTACCTGACCGAGGGGCGACACCGCCTGCCCGAGGATGCGACCGCGGCTGCAGCCTTCGGCATGGCGGAGGGCGGGCTCGAGCCGTGGCTTCGCTTCATGGCGCGAATGTGCCGCGGCGGCGGCGGCATGGCGCTGATCCATCGCGCGGATGCTCTGGGCGCGGTGATCGCCGCGACAGGTGAGCGCTTCGGTGACCTGCGCATATTGCCCGTCCACCCCCGCGCTGGCGAGCCCGCCCATCGTATCGTCGTGCTGGGTCGCAAAGGCAGCCGCGCGCCCCTCGTGCTGCTCCCCGCACTTGTCCTGCACGGACCGGGCAATGACTTTCTGCCGGAGGTGAAGGCAATCCTTCGCGACGGCGCGCCGCTGGCGGCAGTGGGCGCCAGGTATTAGACGTAGCGTTGCGAGACAACGCGGGGCAAGGTGCCGCCGACGCCCGATGGGAAGCATATCGTTACCTGTCTGCCGGTTTCCCGCACTTCATCCAATCGAGCCGTATCGAGACCAAGCGAAATGTGGCCATTCTCACGCAAGCCGATCGTCCCCGTGCTGCGCCTTGCCGGCGCCATCGGCATGGCCTCGCCCCTTCGGCCCGGCTTGTCCTTGGCGGGAACCGCTGGCGCGATCGAGCGGGCGTTCACGATGTCGCGGACGCCCAGCGTCGCCATCGTCATCAACAGTCCGGGCGGGTCGGCGGTCCAGTCCAGTCTCATCTTCAAGCGCATCCGCCAGCTCGCCGACGAGCACGAGAAGAAGGTCTACGTCTTCTGCGAGGATGTAGCAGCGTCCGGCGGCTATTATCTGGCAGTGGCAGGCGACGAGATCTACGCCGACGCGTCCTCCATCGTGGGCTCGATCGGCGTCATTTTCGCTTCCTTCGGTCTCGACAAGGCGATCGCCAAGCTCGGCATCGAGCGGCGCGTCTATACTGCCGGCACGTCCAAGAACGCCCTTGATGTGTTCATGCCGGAGAACGCCGAGGATGTGGAGCGCATCAAGTCGGTGCAGCGCGACGTGCACGATGTCTTCATCGGCGTGGTCAAGGATCGCCGCGCCGGCAAGCTGCGAAGCCCCGACGCAGAGCTGTTCTCCGGCGCCTTCTGGTCGGCCGCCAAGGCCCTCGATCTCGGCCTCATCGACGGTGTATCCGACCTGCGCTCACGGATGCGCGCGGTGCACGGCGACAAGGTTGTCTTGAAGCCGGTGCCGATCGGCGGCGGCGGTTTGCTGTCGCGCCTGCGCCGTGTTCCCTCGATCGACGAGCACATCGGTCTCGTCTCTGCCGGGGATGCACTTGCGACACTGGAAGCCCGTGCGCTGTGGTCGCGGTATGGATTGTGATGGAGCTGTCGTGCAGACCGTGTGCCGCACTGTCCACGGGGCCGTCGTCGCGATCATCGTCGTAACGTCGTAGTATCGGCACACGCTCACCCTCTAAGCGCGCTTCAGCAGATCAGCATCGAGGTTGCCCCTGCCCGTCATTTCCACGCCCTACACGCCGAAACTGAACAACCTGCGCGGCATCCTATGGATGATCGCGGCGGTGGTAGCGCTGACTTTGATGTTCGCCATCGTCAAGCAGATGGTGAAGGAGCTGCCCGTATTCGTGGTCGCCATCATGCGCACGGCCTTCGCGCTGGTGCTGATGGTGCCGTGGATGCTGCGGGTGGGCGTCCCAGGCCTCGAGACCAAGCGTATCGGCGCGCACGTCCTTCGCGCGTTCTTCGGGGTGACGTCGTTCGTATGCGTGGTCTATGCGCTGTCGAAGCTGCTGATGGCCGACGCGATGGTGCTGGCGTTCACCTCGCCGCTCTGGGCGATATTCGTGTCCGCGGTGATCCTGCGCGAGGTCGCAGGTCCGCGCCGGATCGCAGCGACATTGGTTGGCTTCGTCGGCGTGTTGCTGGTGGTGAAGCCGCACGGCGGGTTCGAGCCCGCTGCCCTCATCGCCCTGGGCAGCGCTCTGCTGACCGCACTGGCCATGATCATGGTGAAGAGCCTGAGCGCGACCGAGCCGCCGACGCGGATCGTGTTTTATTTCTTCGTCTTCGGCACGCTCATGCTGCTGATCCCGGCGATCGTCACCTGGCAGACGCCGACGCTGGTGCAGTTCGCCTGGCTGTTCGGCGCGGGGCTCCTCGGCGCGGTCGGGCAGGATTGGCTGGCCCGCGCCTATGACGCGGCCGAAGTAACGGTCGTCGCGCCGTTCGATTTTGTGCGGCTGCCGGTTGCTGCTCTGTTGGGTTTCGCGCTGTTCGACGAGATCCCAGACGCGCTCAGCATTTTCGGCATGACGGTCATCATCTCCGCGTCGCTCTACATCGCGCATCGCGAGGCGGAGATGAAGAGAACGGCGTCGGCGGGCAAGACGTAGACGCGTGTGTCATACCTCCCAGCTCAGGGTTGGTGTCACGGCTACGCTCAAGCAAAAGTGTGATACCGGCCCACCACAGGACAACGGAAGTCGAACTTTCGGTGGGCCGGTTTTCGGTGGGCCGGCATCAGGCAGCCTTCATCTGCCGCGCAGCGATCGTCACTGCTTCTCGTCACACGCTCAACACCAACTCGTGATCTGCAAAGCGCTCAAGTTGAATTTGCCCGCGCGTATGCCTCTCGTATGTTGATCCCAACACGGCCCATTCCGAGGTCGAGATGATCAGGAGCACGCCTCTCATGAGCCCGGCAATCGCAAGCAGTACGCAATCTTACAACCACCGAGTGGGTCGTCGACGACTCATGCAACTCGGTTGCGCCTTCGTTGCCGCCATCGCACTCGCTGGCCCCGTTTCGGCACAGGATGCCGGCCGCATGAACGCCCCCTACGATGCACTGCTGGCGCGCTACGTTCTCCCCCAGCCTGACGGCGTCAACCGCGTCGACTACGCCAAGTGGAAAGCGACTGCCGGCGACGTCAAGGCGCTCAAGGACTACATTTCGGCGATGGCCGGCGCCGCCCCGTCGAAGCTCTCGCGCAACGAGGCTTTCGCTTACTGGGCGAACCTCTACAACGCGATCACGCTGCAGGTCGTCATCGAACGCTATCCCGTGAAATCGATCCGCGACATCAAGAGCGACGGATTGTTCGACCCCAAGGCGTATCTCGGCCCGTGGCGCACCAAGCGCGTGACGGTCGAGGGCAAGAAGCTCTCACTCGACGACATCGAGCATGAGATCATGCGCCCGACATTCAAGGACCCGCGCGTCCACTATTCCGTCAACTGCGCTTCGTTCGGTTGCCCGAACCTGCCGGCGAAGGCGTGGAACGCGGCCAGCCTCGACGCCGATCTCGACACCGCAGCACGCGATTTCGTCAATCACTCTCGCGGAGTCGCCGTTCTGCCCGGCAACAAGCTGCGCGTCTCGAGCATCTACAAGTGGTTCCGCGAGGACTTCGGCGCCGACGATGCCGCCGTCATCGCCCACTTCAAGAAGTACGCCAAGCCCGAGCTCGCCCAGCAGCTCGCCAAGGTGACAACGGTGTCCGAGGACCAGTACGACTGGGCGCTCAACGGCATCGCAGGCAAGAAGGGCTCCTGATGCGGGGCGCGCGCCGGGAATGGCGCTCTCGGCCGGCAGGCAGTCGATGACCAGACTGGGCAAGATGTTACTACCGGCCAACCGGGGCGAGGCGATGTTCGCCGGCCTCGGCTTGCTTCTCGTCGCCTCCGTCGCGTTGCTGCTGGCCACGACACGCGGGCTGACACATACCAGTGTCTCCGGCATCGCCGACATCTTGCCGCTGATCCTGTGCCTTGCAGCGCCCGCAGCCGCGCTGCTTGTCGCGGGACCGTCGATCGTCAGGCTCACGCCCACCCCGTTCGTGCTTGCCGTCCTGATCGCGGTCGGAGTGATGATGCGGCTGGCCTGGCTCGGGCACGTCCCCCCGCTCGACGACGACTTCTTCCGCTACCTGTGGGACGGTGCGCTCGTCGCCCACGGTCTCGATCCCTATCGCTACGCACCATCCGAGTTCCTGGCCGGCAACGGCGTGCCGCCGAGCCATTGGCCGCTTTCGGCACGCGCGCTGGTTGTGCTGGAGCTTGTCAACTTCAACGACATGCGCACGATTTATCCGAGCGTGGCACAGGCCGCGTTCGCCCTGGCGCATGTCATCGCGCCGTTCAGTATCGACGGTTTGCGCATTGTGTTCCTTGCCGGCGAACTGGCGACGCTCGCCTTGCTGATCGCCCTCCTTCGTGCGTCCGGCGCCTCCTCGATGTGGTCTACGCTCTATTGGTGGAACCCACTGGCAGCCGCGATGACCGTGGGCTTCTGTCACGTCGACGCCATGCTTCCCCCGCTCGTGCTCGGAGCTTTGCTGGCGAGTGTGCGCGGCCGCCCTTTTCTGGCGCTGGTGCTGCTTGGTCTCGGCGCTGGCGTGAAGGTCTGGCCGCTGATGCTGGCGCCGATCGTGCTCTGGCCGATGGTGCGACAGCCGTCGCGTCTCCTGCTCGGCTGCCTCGTGCTCGGCGCGACCCTGCTCGTCGCGATGGGCCCGGTGCTCTGGTCGACTTTGCGTCCGGGCTCCGGCTTCACCGCCTATGCCGGCAACTGGTCCAACAACAACGCGTTCTACGCCTGGGCCGTCTATGGCCTGCGCGAGGGGTTGGGATTGGGCGATGGCGGGGAGCGTGGCTTGCGGCTGTCGCTTGCCGTGACGACGGGGCTGCTGGCCCTCGCCCAGGCCGTGCGCGGCGACGGCTCGCTGAACTCGCTGGCAACGCGCTATATGATCGTCGCCGCAGCCGTTTTCTATCTGTCGCCGGCGCAATTTCCCTGGTACGCGGTGTGGTTCCTGGCGCTGGCGGCCCTCACCGCCTGCTGGCCGCTGCTGCTGGCCTCCGCACTATTGCCATTCTACTATCTCTTCTTCTTGCATTGGCCGCTGGAGGGTGGACGCCTCTTCTTCTACGGTATCGCCTTCGTCCATTCCGTGCCCGTGCTGGGCTGGCTGCTGATTGTCGCGGTGCGCAAACGAGCTGTTGCTGGCACGGCCTGCGCCACCTGAAGCGCGAAACCTCCTCTAGCGCGAAACCGCCTGAATCGAGACCATGACACCTGCAGCAACCGGCACCGTCGCCGTGATCATACCCGTGCTCAACGAGGCCGAGGCGCTGCCCAAGGTGCTGGCCTCCATTCCCGATTGGGTCGGCCATGTCATCGTCGCCGACAATGGCTCGACCGACGCCTCCGGCGAGATCGCGCGCGAGGCCGGCGCGATCGTCGTGGTGGAGCCGCGCCGTGGTTATGGCAGCGCCTGTCTGAAGGCCATCGCCGCGCTACCCGATGACGTCGATATCATCGTGTTCATGGACGGCGACGCGAGCGACGACGGCTCTCAGATGGCAGCACTCGTCGATCCGATCCGGCAGGGTCATGCGGACATGGTGCTCGGCTCCCGCGTGCTGGGCGAGCGCGAGCGCGGCGCACTGACCCCGCAGCAGATCTTCGGCAATGCGCTGGCCTGTACCCTCATTCGCCTGGTGTGGGGCGTCAGGTTCACGGACCTGGGGCCGTTCCGCGCCATCGGCCGGACCGCGTTGACCCGCCTCCAGATGGTCGACCGCGACTACGGCTGGACCGTCGAGATGCAGGTGCGCGCGGCCAAGATCGGACTGCGCTGTCGCGAGATTCCGGCGCGCTACCGCCGCCGCATCGGCACCTCGAAGGTCTCGGGCACGATCCGCGGCGTTTTCGGCGCGGGCACCAAGATCCTCTATGTGATCGGGCGCGAGGCGCTCGGTCGAAGCCCGGCCCCCAGATCGGCGGGATGAGATCGGCGGGCTGAGATCGGCGGGCTGAGGCGGCCGCTCAAGACCAGCTCACGCCCACCGACACCTCGCCGATGCCCTCGAGCGCGAACGCGACCGACGTGTCCTCGCGCCGCAGGAAGATCGGGGGCACGATAGAGCCGCAGATGATCACATCGCCCAGCGAAAGCCGCGCGCCGCACTCAGCCAGCGTCGATGCGATGTGCGCGACGACATCGAGCACGCGCCCCGTGTTCGCCTCGAGCGCGTCGCCACTGACGGAAGGTGCCACCACGCCGCTGCGCGTAACCAGTCCCGCGAGCCCATCGAGACGCGCGCCGGCGCGGCTGGTGTCGGTACGGCCGAGGATGACGCGGCGATGGAAGATGTTGCCCGCCAGGATCGCCGTCACATCCTCCGGCGGTGGATCGAGGTCGGCGAGTTCGATGGCCGGGCCGATGCCGGCAATCGCGGCGGCGACTGCGGAACGGTCACGCCCGTCCGCGAGATTGCTGCCCAGCCACACGGCGATCTCCGGCTCGGCAACGGGGTTCTTCCAGCCGCTGACCGGGACGACAACGCCGGAAGCCACGCGCGCTTCCGCCAGCATGAAGCCGGCGAGCGGCCCTGCGAGCGCGAATTTCTGCAGAGCGGCCGGCGCGCCGAAGCCCGCCTTCCAGCCCAGCGGCTTCGCACCCGCCGCGATGCGCGTGGCGCGTGCGCCCAGTTGCGCCTTCATGCCGGCCAGCACGCGAGGATCGGTCACCTCGGTATCGCTCATCGCAGGGGCCTCTCACTTCGCGCCGAGAACGGCGAACGGCCCGCTCGCATGGCTGACCTTGCCGCCGGACTTCGCCAACTCCGCCGATGTCGGTTCACGTCCTTCCTTCAGTTGATCGACGTGCCATCCGCCGGGTACGAGCACCCACTGACCCGGGCGCGCCTTGGCCGCAGCCGCGATCCGCGCGAGGCCTTGATCGAGAGAGGTGACGTCGGACCAGTCCACCTCGCTGCGATGGGTGACGCCGGCACGAATGACGTGCTGATGGGAATCGACGAGCCCCGGAATGACCGTCCATCCGCCCAGATCCACGGAGCGCGTCGAGCGTGAGGCCATGTTGCGGATCTGGCGGTCGCCACCGACCCGCAGGATCTCGCCGCCGGCTATCGCAATTGCGGTGGCGACCGTGGACTTGCCGTCGAGCGTGACGCTCTTGCCGTCGTAGAGGACGAGGCTCGGCGTTTGCGCCGAAGCGGGCGCCGCTGACAGCGCAATCGAGATCGCCAATGCCGAAACCGCCGCGAGCGATCCTTTGCGCATCCCGTCCTCCCATTATTCTCGTTCGAGACTTCGACGGACCGCTCAACCGCGGTGTGGGTCTCGCCGACCACGGCCTTCAATGCGAGCCCGGCAGAACCTCGTAGCCGGAATCCTCGATGGAGCCGGCACCCATCCAGCCCCATACCAGCACGACGTCCTCGTCGGAGGTGTTGGCGAAGCCATGGTAGACGCCGCGCGGCGAGTAGACCACATCGCCCTCGCCGGAGGGCTCGTCGCCATGCTCGGAGCGGATCACGCCCTGGCCCTTCAACACGATGAAGAACTCGTCGCAGTTCTTGTGCAGGTGCGCCTCGTGGCTTGCGCCCGGTTTGAGTACGGTCCAGCCGACGACGTGGTTGGCGCCGGCCGATTTCTTGTCGACCAGGAACTGCACCTGCATGTCGATCCAGCCATCCTTGCGGGAAAGCCCCTCGACCTTGGGCACGTCCTTGATGTTGGTGCGGTACATCTTGCTCATTGCGCGAAGCCTCCCAAGCGCCTGTAGACCTGATGCGCGACGACGAAATCGTTGTGGTCGATGCCGAGGCCACGGCAGGCGTTCATCAACTCGTTTGCGGCAGCCGCGAGCGGCACGGGCTGGCCGAGCTTACGGGCGAGATCGAGGGCCAGCACCATGTCCTTCTGCTGCAGCGTCACGTCCGCGAGCGGCTTTTCTGGCATGTTGCCTTCCACGATGAACGGCCCGCGATAGCCGATGACGGGAGACGCCGCGACGCTCTTCAGGATGGCATCTACCGCCGCTGCGCGATCGACGCCGCCCTTCTCGGCGAGAGCGACGGCCTCGCCGAAGCAGATGATCTCGACCATCAGCAGCAGGTTGACGGAGATCTTCATGGTCGTCGCCATGCCGGACGGCCCGATGTAGCTGACCTTCGGCCCGATGGCGCCCAGCATGTCCTTCACGCGCTCGAAGGCCGCCTTGTCGCCGCCGATCATGATCGAGGCCTGGCCCGCCTTCACCGTGACGGGGCTGCCCGAAATCGGCCCGTCTAGAAAGATGCGACCGGCCTCCGCAAACGCGGCCGCGCATTCGCGGGTGACCTCCGGATTGATCGTCGACATGTCGATGTGGATCGAGCCGGCGGCCAGTCCTTCCAGCACGCCGTCGTTACCCATCGTGCAGGTCTTTACCGCGGTGCCGTCCGTCAGACAGGAGAAGGTGACCTCGCTCGCGGCGGCCACCTCGCGTGGCGTGTCGGCCCAGGCCATGCCGCCGGCGATCAGCTCCGATGCCTTCGCATTCGTGCGGTTCCAGCCGGTCACCGAATGACCCGCCGCCATCAGGCGCGGCACGATGAGCGAGCCCATGTCGCCCAGTCCGATGAAGCCGAGCTTCATGTGACGTCCTCCCGACCTTGGTTTTCTACGCCCCGCTGACGCTAGCGCGAACCCGTGCGCCTCATCCGCAGGGCGATGCAAACGTTTGCCACGGCGTACTTTCTGCTGCAAGTGCGCTTGGCCGGTGCGCATCGGTGCGGCTGTCGGCTGCTTGCATTTCGCATCACTTGCCCTCAGGTTCGGCGCACTTTCGCGACATGCGAGGCAACCCGTCGCTGAATTGATGCAACGACGGAATTGGGAGTGAACGCGATCCATGTCTGCGCGCTATCGCCTTGGTGTCGACGTCGGCGGCACACATACTGACCTCGTGCTGCTCGATGCGGCGACGGGTGAGTTGATGGTCGAGAAAGTCTCGAGCACGCCCGCCAATCCCGCGCTCGGCGTGCTCGATGGGGTGTCGCGCTTCATCGCGCGCGGCATCCAGCCCGGCGACATCGAGTTCTTCGCGCACGGCACGACGATTACGACCAACGCGCTGCTGGAGATGCGTGGCGCCCGGGTCGGCCTGCTCATCACGAAGGGCTTTCGCGCGGTGCAGGAGGTCGGCCAACAGGCGCGCGACGGCAATCTGTTCGACTATTTCTACCGCAAGCCCGAGCCGATCGCGCCGCAGAGCCGCACGCGCGAGGTATCGGAGCGCGTCGACTGGCAGGGCAACGTGCTGGTGCCACTCGACGAGGCCGACGTGCGCCGAGCCGCGCGCGAGTTGAAAGCGGCCGGCGTCGCCTCGGTCGCGGTCTGCTACCTGTTCTCCTACATGCATCCCCGCCACGAGGCGCGCACGCGGGCGATCCTGCGCGAGGAGATGCCGGGCGTCTGCGTTTCGCTGTCCTCCGAGGTGCTGCCGCGCATCCGCGAATGGTCGCGCCTGTCGACGACGCTGCTCAATGCCTATCTCGAGCCGGTGATGGTGATGTACATCGGCGACCTCGGCAAAGGTCTCGACGAAAAGGGCGTCACGACCGGCCAGCGCTTCCTGATGCAATCGAACGGCGGAGTGATGCCGTTTTCCGCAGCGGTTGCCGGCGGCAAGACCGTGCACACGCTGTTCTCGGGCCCCGCCGCCGGCGCGAAGGCGGCGGCGCATCTCGACGCCGTCGGTTGCGGTAGCGAAGCGCACCGCACCGTTCCGCGGGGCACCGGTGCGGTACGCGCTGACACGCTACCGCACACCACGGCGCAACCTGCAGGCCTCGTTACACTCGACATGGGCGGCACGTCAGCCGACATCGCCTTCATCGAGAATGGTTTGCCGCTCGAGACCACCGAGAGCGTGATCGCACGGCGCCAGATCGACGTGCCCGCACTCGACATGACGACCATCTCCGCTGGCGGCGGCTCGATCGCCGGCGTGGACGGTGGCGGTTTCCTCACCGTCGGCCCCCACAGCGCCGGAGCATCGCCCGGACCCGCCTGCTACGGACGCGGCGGCGAGCGGCCGACCGTCACCGACGCCGATGTCGTCTGCGGCTTTCTCAACCCCGACTATTTTCTCGGCGGCAACCAGAGGCTAGACGTGGCGGCCGCCCGTCGTGCCATAGAAACGCATGTCGCGGGCAAGCTCGGCATGACCGCGCTGGAGGCGGCGGAAGGCATCCGGCGCATCGTCGACATGCGCATGGCCGACGAGGTGCGGGTGTTCGCGGCCAAGCGCGGCGTCGATCTGACGAGCTTCACGCTATTGCCGTTCGGTGGCGCGGGTGCGGTCCATGCAGCGGCGGTGGCCGAGGAACTCGCCATGCGCCGCATTCTCGTGCCGCCACGGCCCGGCGCCTTCTCCGCGCTGGGCCTGCTTTGCACCGACGTGGTCCACGACTACATCCGCTCCGGCCTGAAGCCGCTCTCCGAGGTCGCGCCAGCAGAGGCTGAAGCGATATTCGCCGAGCTGGAGGACAAGGCGCGCGCCGAACTCGCCGCAGAAGGAATGGCCGGCGCCGACGTCGTCGTGAAACGCGAACTCGACATGCGCTACACCGGCCAGGGCTACGAGCTGCGCACGCCGCTCGAAAGTCGTCAGGCCGCCCTCGACCGGGACGCGCTGGCAGCCGCGCGCGAGCGCTTCGATGTCCGCCATGCCCAGATCCACGGTCACTCCGCCAAAGACCGCCTGGTCGAGATCGTGAGCTATCGCCTGCGCGTCAGTGTGCCGGTGCCGAAGTACCAGCCGCGCGCAGCGCCCGCGCCGATAAGGCCGCGCCCCGTCGCCGATGCCGTAAAGGGCACGCGCGAAGTCTATTTCCACGCACGGGCCGCAACCACCGCTACCGTCTACGAGCGCGACCGCCTCGATATCGGCTCTATCGTCGAAGGCCCCGCCATCGTCGAGCAGTTCGACGCCACCACCGTCATTCCGCCGGGCTGGAGCAGCCACGTGGACGGCTACGGCAACCTCGTACTGGAGCGGTAGGTCCCCGATGCCGTAGCGCGCGCTTGCCCTATTCGTACCGATCGAGCGCGTCGATGACCCAGGCACAGGGCGTGATCGCCGGCATGTTCATTTGCACTTGCCCAGAACAACTGGGGGAGCCGGGTCCATCCGCCTTCATCCCGCCCGCCGAATCAGTGTTGGCTTGTCCGGGCAACCTTTTGGCCGGAGAGTGTCATGGATCGCGTCGTCAGGAAGTCGCGGGCGGGGGCTGAGAGCCTTGCGCCTGTCCGCCGCAAAACTAGCCGCGCCGAGGCCGAGCGGGTGGTGCCAGCACCCAAGCGGGCGGAAGCCCGGCCGGCCTACGAGAAAAAAACCATCGCGCTCGTCTACGACTTCGACGGCACGCTGTGCCCGCGCCCGATGCAGGAGTACGCGTTCCTGCCCAAGATCGGCGTCGATGCGACGGCGTTCTGGAAGGAATCGAACCGCGTCGCGCTAGAGCAAGGCGCCGATCCGCTCATCACCTACATGCACCTGCTCTACAAGAAGGCGAAGGCCGCCGGCATTCGCATCGACCGCGCC
Organism: Devosia equisanguinis; assembly: GCA_945862355.1. GTDB lineage: Bacteria > Pseudomonadota > Alphaproteobacteria > Rhizobiales > Hyphomicrobiaceae > CAMDPA01. The sequence continues at coordinate 27,046 of CAMAYR010000013.1, forward strand.
GACCTCGTCGCGCAGGGCCGCAAGGTGGAGTTGTTCCCCGGCGTCGAAAAATGGTTCGACGAGATCGACGCCTACATCGCCGATCGCGACCACGGCGAGCACGTCGTCGTGCGCCACTACCTGATCTCCTCGGGCCTCGCCGAGATCATCGAGGGCACGCCGATCTACAAGCGCTTCCACAACGTTTTCGCGTCCGAGTACTGGTTCGACGCCTACGACCTGCCCTACCCGAAGCGCGTCATCACCGACACCGGCAAGACGCAATACCTGTTCCGCATCAACAAGGGTGTCGAGAACCTCGCCCACTCGATCAACCAGCACATGCCCGAGAACGTGCGCCCGGTCCCGTTCTCTCACATGATCTACTTCGGCGACGGCGACACCGACGTGCCCTCGATGGCCGTGATGAAAAAGAGCGGCGGCCACGCCATTGCCGTGCACGGGCCGGGCAAGTCGAAGACCAAAGGCATGGAGCTGTTCAAGGCTGGCCGCTGCGATTTCATCGCTAGCGCCGACTATCGCCGCGACAGCGAGCTGTGGCGCCGCACTTGCCTGCTCATCGACCGCATGCTCGCCGACATCCGCGTCGAGGAGGAGATCTGGCGCCTCGGCCGCGAGCTCGCCCGCAGGCCGGGGTGAGGCAGGCGCCATTTTGGCGGCCTTGCTCGCCCAATCTTTTGGCTCTCTGCACTGGCAATAGGCAAGGCGGCCTATGGATCGGGTGCGCCGATCACGGGATAACTGCTGCTGGATCAACCGCGAGCGCAGCAGAGCCTTCGCGCATGAGCGAACCTACCACGACATCCGCCAGCCGCCCGCTCGTCATCCTCATCGAGGACGACGATCGGGTTGCGCCGGCTTTGGCCATGCTGATCGAGGACTGGGGCTTCGAGTGCGCTGCCGTGCGCACGCCAGTCGCCGCGCGCGATCTTCTGGGCTCCCGCGTCGATCAGGCCATCGCTATCATCGCTGATATGTCGCGCAACGATGCCTTCACCGGCCGCCGCAGCGCCGATGCGATAACCAACGCGCTGGGGGCAGCCATCCCGCGGATCGTCACGACCAACGAGCCCGGCTTGGCCAGCGCCCACGGCTTTTCGGTGGTGCTTGCAAAGCCTTACGATCCTGAGGAGCTTCGCAAGTGGCTTTGGGCGCGGGCCACGACAAAGAAGCGCCGCTGCGCCTCCAAGAGCCGCTGAGCGGTAATCGCGAGCCGACGAGAGCGGATCTGCCGCGCCGGCTGCGCGACAGGAGGCGCTGGGTTCTCGGCGTCTACGCCGGCCGATACCAGGACGGCTTGCGCTTCTCCATCAGGGCTGCAATGCCCTCTCGGGCCTCGGGCGATCGGAACGTGTCGTTGCGGACGTGGTGGTCGTGGGCACGGGCCATTTCCTCGCGGATCGCTGGATAGGCATCGCTCAAATGGGCCTTCACCTGGGCCTGGGCCGAGGGCGCACCGTGCATGAAGGCGTCGATGCAGTCGGCGAGGCGCGCGTCCAACGTGTCCTCGGCTGTCACCTCGTCGGCGAGCCCGATGCGCTGGGCGACAGCCGCGGGGATGCGCTCGCCGGACATCGCAAAGCGGCGATAGGCGCGGTAGCCCATCGCGCGCATCAGCGTCGGCGTCACGCCGATCGGAGCCACGCCGATACGCACCTCGGGGATCGAGAAGAACGCCGTGTCGGTCGCGAGCACGAGATCGCAACAGGCGACGAGAGCAGCACTGCCGCCCGCACACGCGCCATGCACGACGGCAATCGTCGGCTTGGGGAAGTCGTCCAGCGCGATGAACAGCTCGATGAAGCCGGTGTGCTTCACCTCCCCGTGCGGCTCCTTGGGCGGCGTCACGTCGGCGCCGGCCGAGAAGTGCTTGCCGGCCCCGCGCAGGACGACCACGCGAACGGCCTCGTCGGCGGCCAGCACCGCCAGCGCCTCGGCGAACTCGCCCAGCATCTGCGGGTTGAACGCGTTGTAGTTTTGTGGCCGGTCGAGTGTCAGGGTCGCCACGCCGCGCGGCGAGATCTCGGAACGGATCGTCTCGGGCATCGGTTTCCTCGCTTGGTTTGGAGCCGGTTTATCGCCGCGGCTTCGCTGAGCCTGCCCCGACCACAGTATCACCCCGCCGCATCGGCGCGCGCCTTCCCCTTGACCTCCTCGATCAGGCGGGCGGCCTCGCTGCCCTGGATGCGGGCGATGTCGTCCTGGTATTTCAGCAGCGTGCCGAGCGTCGAATCCACCTTGGCAGGATCGAGCGCCACACAGTCGAGCGAGGCCAGCGCCTGCGCCCAGTTGATGCTCTCGGCGACGCCCGGCGTCTTGTAGAGGTCCATGCGGCGCAGACCCTGCACGAAGGCGACGACCTGTCGCGTCAGCTCGGCTGCCGCCTCCGGCACCTTGAGCGACAGGATCTCGCGCTCACGGCCCGCGGTTGGAAAATCGATCCAGTGGTAGAAGCAGCGCCGTCGCACGGCGTCGTGGACTTCGCGTGTGCGGTTCGAGGTGAGGATCGTGATCGGTGGCTCCTTGGCCGCGATCACGCCGAGCTCTGGGATCGTGATCTGGTAGTCGCCGAGGATCTCGAGCAGGAACGCCTCGAACGGCTCGTCGGCGCGGTCGAGCTCGTCGATCAGCAGCACGGGGGAGCGGCCTTCAGCCGACAGTTCGAGCGCCTGCAACAAGGGGCGCTTCAACAGGTAGTCGCCCGAATAGATGTCGCGCTCCAGGGCTGAAGTCGACAGCCCCTCTCCGGCGGCTTCGGCGGCGCGGATGTGGATGAGCTGGCGGGAATAGTTCCACTCGTAGGCGGCGCTGGCGAGATCGAGCCCCTCGTAGCATTGCAGCCGGACGAGGGGACGTCCGAGCGTTTCAGCCAGCACCTTGGCAAGCTCCGTCTTGCCGGTGCCCGGCTCACCTTCGAGCAGCAGCGGCCGCTTCAGCTTCAGAGCGAGGAACGTCGAGGTGGCGAGCGCCTCGCCGGCGATGTAGCCGCCGCGGGCGAGCAGGGCGGCGGTCTCGGTTACGGAGGCGGGAAGATCGGACATTGCAAGCTCGGGTCTGTGGATGGGACGGCGGGCGTGAGCGGGTGGCGCGACGAGCGGGGCGTCGTCCGGTTTGCCTGAAGCAGCGCGGGCGTGCAAGAATTCGGTGCCGTACCCAACCCTCATTCGCAGTTTGGACCGACCAAGTGAAGCAGCCTTCCACCAACATCGTGACCAACGAGGCCCTGGCCGATGCCGAGCCGCATTTCGTCGCGCCGGGCCTCGTCGATGCATCGGGGCCGCAGCCGCTTCTGATTTCGGGCAAGTGCAAGGCCTGCGGCGCGCTGAGTTTTCCCAAGGCCGAGGTCTGCCCGTCCTGCCTGTCGCAGGACATCGGCACCGCGCATCTGGCGAGCGACGGCGTGCTTTATTCCTTCGCCACGGTTCACCAGGCACCCAAGCATTGGATCGTTCCCTATCATCTGGGCTACGTGGATCTCGCCGACGGCATTCGCGTGCTCGCCCACATCGAGGGTGAGCCGGTAATAGGCGGCACCGTGCGCCTCGCCCTCGGTCGCGTCGGCACGGGGCCGGATGGCTCTGCGCTGACGAGCTATGTGTTCAGCCCCGCGGGAGACGCCACATGAGCACGGTCCACGTTCTCGGCACGGGCATGATCCCGTTCGGCAAGTTCCCCGACCGCACGCTCGCGGAGATCGGCTGGCCGTCGTTGCGCGAGGCGATACTGGAGGCGGACATTGCGCCAGCCTCGATCGACGCCATCTACTGCGGCACGGCGCTGGGCGGCATGATGGCTGGGCAGCGCGTGGCCAAGGCGCTGGGCCTTTCCGGCATGCCCATCGTCAACGTCGAGAACGCCTGCTCGTCGTCGTCGTCGGCCATCGCGCAGGCGTGCAACGCGATCGCGGCGGGCAAGTTCGACACGATCGCCGTCGTCGGCGTGGAGAAGCTGACCAAGTTCGGCGGCGGCACGCTGCCGCTCGAGACCGAAGACTGGGAGGTCGGCCAGGGCATGATCATGCCCGCGCTCTATGCCATGCGCGCCAACCGCTACATGCACGAGTTCGGTCTCACTGCGCGCCAGCTCGGCGAGGTGTCGGTGAAGGCGCACGACCACGGCGCGCTGAACCCCCAAGCACAGATCAGGAAGCGCGTGACCATCGAGGAGGTGATGGCCGCACGCCCCGTCGCCGGCCCGTTCACGCTGTGGCACTGCTGCCCGACGGGCGACGGCTCGGCGGCTCTGATCCTGGCGTCGGATAAGGTGGCGCGGAAGGTGAAGCCCGGCGCGGTGCGCATCACCGCTTCGGAGGTGACCTCGGGCAAGTACACCAACGGTTACCGCGACATGACGGTCGCCGAGTTGACCGTGCGTGGCAGTCACGAGGCCTACGAGTTGGCCGGCATCGGACCCGACGACATCGACGTGGCGGAGATCCACGACGCCTTCACCATCGCCGAGCTGATGTACTACGAGGCGTTCGGCTGGGCGAAGAAGGGCGAAGCCTACGCCCTGCTTTCGTCGGGGGCGACATCGCTCGGCGGCAAGATCCCGGTGAACCCGTCGGGAGGGCTGCTCTCGCGCGGCCATCCGGTCGGTGCGACGGGGGCGGCACAAGCCGTCGAGATCGTGCGCCAACTCGAGGGCCGCGCCGGCAAGCATCAGGTCGCCGGCGCGAAGGTCGGCCTCACGCACGCCACCGGCGGTGGCATCGCCGGCTTCGACCATGGCGCGTGCTCGATCCACATTTTCGCGAAGTAGAGATGGGGCGGGAGGACGGTAGGTTGCGGGCGCAGATGCCGACAATCAGGATTCGTGCGCTTTGCTTGCTCGGCCTTCACAAGTATCAGGTACTTGCAGCGCCGCGCTGATATTAGCGACGCGCGCACCAGACGGCGCTCGCTTGCGAAAGACTTGCATTCCCCGAGGATGACTGTGGCGCGGTCTTATTTCTCGACCACCTTCTTGTGCCGTTCGAGCACGAATGCCGTGAGTGCAGCCAGGACATCGCTATCCCAGGCGAGCGGGCGTGTTCCCATGGCTGAGATCATACAGAACTGCACCATGCCCTCGGCCGTGATCCGATCGAGACCGGTCTTGGCCTTGACGCTGTCGACGAAATGCGGCCACGGCTTCTTGAAGGTCGCGTTATAACTATCTTCTTCGAGATGGCAGGTGTTGCAGGAGCGGCCCGCTGGACTGAGGCTGGTGTCGCCGTGTCTGGCCGTGCCAGTTGCCAGCAAACTCGCCGCGCCGCCTGCGAATGCCTTAGTGTCAGCGGGGCGCGTAATGTCCTTCGGCGGAATCTGCTGAGATCGCACGCCCGGCGCGGTTGACAGAAAACCGGCAGCCGCGATGCTGATCGCAAAAATGCTTCTGCGCATAGTGCTCCTCCTCAGTGCCGATCGTGGCTCAACAGGCTGGTGAGGCGTCGCGCCTTAGTTGACCGACGTTGCGGCGAGGCAGTTGTCAACTAAGGCGCGATGAACGCCTCACTAAGGCATTGTTATTTCTAGTGGCCCTCATGTCGCGCCTAAATCGGAAGAGATTGCGGCCATGATGCGATTTAGGTGCGATGGGCCACTAGCCCTGCCAACGCCTCGAACCAACTAAGCTTGCAAGCTGCATGATCATGGCGGCCGCGCGCAGAAAGTACCAGCCCGTGCCGAGCACGACGTGACGGGATCATTCGCTTCAAACACTAGTGCGGGATACCATCACAGAATTCAGATCGAGTCATCCTCGACTGTCAGCCAGGGTAGTCAGCAGCGGACGCACGCCAACCGCTTCACGCGTTCCGTTGCACGAGCGGCCCGAAAACACGCGCGGCTTCGGTGATGGCGTCGGCGACGCTTTGCCCTTCGCGCAGAGGCTGGTGGACGCTCACCCAGCCGCGGTAGTCGGCCCGCCTCAGCGCCTCGATCAGCGGCGGCAGGCCGATGCCTGACGGATCGTCGAGCGGCAGATATTCGATCGCAACCGCCCCCCGCCGGCGGGTCTTGAACGTGTGTACCGAGCCGGGCTTCACGCGCACGTTCTGGAAGTAGACGTTGACGATGTGGGGCGCCAGCCGGCTGACGGCATCCGCACCATGCGCGCTGCCGCAGGCCAGCAGATTGGCGGGCTCGAACGTGATGCCGAAGTTCGCCCGCCCGACGGCCCGCACCAGCGCCTCTGCCTCATCGACCGTCTCGGCGAGCGTGCCCCAGTGCGTCTGCTGGGCCAGCGTGATGCCACGTTCGGCGGCCTCGTCGGCGGCGCGCTGCGCTGCCGGGATGTCCGCCGCCGTCTGCAGCATGACGCGAACGAGCCGCGATCGAAGCCGCTCTGCGAGGTCGAGATGCGGGCCGATGTCGCGCAACGCATGCGGTGCGTCTGGCGTGTTCGCCGCCAGCGCCACGTTGCCCATCACCATCGAGACTTCGAGACCGGCCTCGTCCAGAAGCCTGCGCGCCGCCGCCACCTCCGTCACAGGGGTATCGACCGAAAGCTGCGAGGCGCGCATCGACAGCCCCTCGAAGCCTGCCGCGCGCGCCAAAGGCACCAGCGCCGCGAGCGGCATTTCCGCCCGATCCTTTCGGCTCGAGGATTCAGCGATTCTCACTGAGAGCGAGAGCTTCACGAGGCCCCATCTTTTCGGCGTGAGCCTTTCGGCGCGAATGTTGGTCCTACTCTCGCTGTCCCGCCTCGCTCCCGTCAAGAAAGAAGCCCCCGACGAAGCACGCTCACCTCGCGAATGGCTCGTCAGAAATATGCCGCTCGCCCGTTCCTTTGCGCAGGCGTGCAGGCCAGTCATGTTCGGCCAGCCATGTTGCGGCAGCCGGTAACCGAGGTACACTGGTCCGATGGGACCCGGGCGCGCGGCGCGCCGGGCACAGTGAAGTCGATCCGGGAGAACGACCATGAATGCATCGGCGGCGCCGAAGTCCAGTGACCTCACCACCATCACACCCGGCTACGATTTCGGCCAGGTGCTGGGGCCGCTTCAGTCCCGACTGGTGGAGGTGGAGAAGCTGCCGTGGCAGCCGACCGGCCACGCGGGCATCGACATCAAGATTCTGATGAAGGACGACACGACCGGGCTGATGACGGCGCTGTTCCGTTGGCAGCCGGGCTCTGTCCTGTCCGATCACGAGCACGTCGAGATCGAGCAGTCCTGGATCCTGGAAGGCAGCCTGGTCGACGAGGATGGAGAAGTCACTGCCGGCAACTTCGTGTGGCGTCCAGCGGGCAGCCGCCATGTTGCGCGGGCACCGAAAGGCGCCCTCATTCTCGGCTTCTTCCTGAAGCCCAACAAGTTCTTCTGAAGCGCGGCGAGCAAACCCTTGCGCGGTGCGGCTTCAGCCGCGCCGCCCGCCAGCCTTGCCGATCTTGGAAGCGCCCGTCTTGAAGGACGAGGTGAAGGTGACGCCGATCGTGTCCTTGTCGCGCCAGGCAAGCCGGCAGTTGATCGTCGTGCTGTCGCGCGGGATCGAAAGACGGAAAGTCTCCGGCACTTGCATGGCTGGTGCGAAGGCCTTGCGCGTGGCGCCTTCGATCTTGAGCTTTGCCCCCGTACCCGACATGTCGAGCACGAGGCAGCTGATCCCCTGCTCATGCCCCTCGGGAAGGATTTCTGCAAGCGTCCGCATAGGCTTACGCGTAGCGCGCCGGGCATCGGAGCTGACTGCAACTTGGCTGTCGGTCTTCATGACGGATCGCTTCTCTCATAGCCGGATCGCGATGCGCCTCGGCACCGCTCCGATCCGTGATGCTAACCAAGAGGCCTGAACGGAGGGTTTGCCGATTGTTGAAAATTTTACCTGACGCTCATGCTGCCAGGGGTCGGCGCGTCCTTGCCGATCTTCTGATTGAAGTTTTTCAGATCGCTCGCCCGGGTCTCGCTGCCCCGCGGCGTCTCGGCGGCTGGAACGACGAGGTCGGTCGGGTTGGCCGTCATGGCGGCGATGTTGCGCTGGCTGGCGCAGCCGAAGTTCGGATAGGGCAGGTTCTGCTTGTTGCGCGTGACGTCCTCCGACCAGTCCCCGCAGGTGGGCCCGACGGCGGCGATCCGGTCGTATGACAGCGTCACCGCGCCATGCCCGCGCCGGCTGACGACGCGGATGCGCTCGGGCGGCACGCCATTGCGCCAAGCGAGGCTTCGCACGTGTTGCACGCGTCGCGATATACCGCTACCGCCGCCGCGCGGCACGGCGATGCTGAGTGCGCCCCGCCCCTCATGGCGGAAGTTGCGCACGAAGCGGGTGGTCTCGATGAAGGCGCGCGCTTCGAGGCCCTTGTCGCCGGAAGCACCGGCCAGATCGAGCGTCGCTGTTTCCGCCACCATCACGATGGGGTGGCGCCGGGCCGGATCGGACAGCCGAGGGTGAACGTCGTCTGAGACGCGCGAAGTTTCTCCGCAACCCGCGATTGCGGTGATGGCGATGCCGGCGGCGGCGACAACGCAGGCGGCCCTGAGGCGGCGGCCAACCATCTTCGCAGACATCGCGCCGGACGCTTCGCCTGACGCTTCAATGGTAGTGGCATCGTCGGAGCGGCGTGAGGAGCCGTTTGCGAAAGCGGGCCTCATGGTGCCTCTCCGTTGTTGGGATACTCGATGATGAAGCCCAGATCGCCGTTGACGATGTTGGGACCGAGCCGCGCCGAGCTGTTGTAGATCCGGTTGACGTGCCCGAGGAACAGCCCCTTGAGATCGGTCGCCGGCGCGAAGCCTTCGTCCGGCCGGCTGAAGCGGCTGGGATCGTTGGGCCTGACGACGATCGGCGTCACCAGGATCACGAGCTCCGTCATGTTGTTGCGATAGTCCTTGCTGCGGAACAGGGCTCCAAGCACCGGCAGGCTGCGCAATTCCGGCACGCCCTCGACGCCTTGCCGCGTCTGCTCGGACAGCAGACCCGCGATCGCCAGCGCTGACCCGCTCGGCATCTCCACGGTCGTCTCCGCCCGCCGCACCTGCAGGCCCTGGATGTTGAACCCGGCGGTGGTGACGGAACCGGCCGCCGACAGCTCGCTGACTTCGGCAGAGACCTTGAGATTGATGCGGCCCTCCGTCAGCACGTAGGGCGTGAAGGCGACGTTCACGCCGAACGTCTTCCACGATACGGTGACGGTGTTGTTGTTGGCCGAGACGGGGATCGGGAACTCTCCGCCGGCGAGAAATTTGGCCGTCTCACCTGAAATCGCGGCGAGCGAGGGCTCAGCAAGAGTACGTGCGAGGCCGACGCGCTCGAACGACTGGATGATCGCCGAGGCGGAGTTACCGTTCCAGTTGGCGGTGGTCTGCAGCGCCGAGCCCGATTGCAGCGACGGCACCGTGCCCGGTCCGTTGAAGCCGGCGGCCGCGGCCACTGCAGTGCTCACTGGAAACGCGTTCTGGATCACCTTGCCGAACGTCAGCGCACCACCCTTCATCAATGCTTGTGGCAGGTCGACGCCGAGGCGCCGGATCGCCTCACGCTGGATCTCCGCCACCGTCACCTTGAGCAGCACCTGCTCACGTTCCGACACCGTCAGCATGTTTACGACTTGGCCTGTCTTCACATACTGCTTGGCGATCTCCTCCGCGCGCGTTGCATCCGTCGGCTGTGTGACGTTGCCTGTGAGCACGACGCCGTCGCCGGATGCGGAGACGGAGACGCGCGAATTGGGCAGCAGACGGCGCATCATCTGGCCAAGCTCGCTCAGGTCGCGTTTTACGTCGACGTCGAGCACGAGCAGCTGCCGGCCGTCGCGGCCGAGGATGAATACGTTGGCCGAGCCGATCCGCTTGGCGTAGATCATGATGCGCCGCGCGGTGTGGACCGTCGCGTCTATCGTCTCGGTGTGCGAGACGATGACGTCGGTGCTGTCCTGCGGCAGCTCGACCATCAGCGCCTTCTGAACGCCCAGTGTCACCCGCCGCGTCGCCGGTAGCATGGTGCTCGGCGAAATGCGGATGATCGAGCGCGCACCGCCCACAGCGTCGCTCTGCGCCATCGCGCCCCCGCCGATTGCGACGACGAGCGCTGTATTGGCGATGAGCAGCCTGGTGACGAGCGCTCGCGCAGCTCGACTCCCAAGACGGTACAACAGGCCTACCACTCCACCCGACATGACAACTCCATCGCGTCCGCAACCAACATGATGGCCCCTGGGCAGCGCGCCGCAGTGTGTGGCGAGTGCGCATCGGGACAAGCCGGTTACACGATCGCAGATCCGGCCAACCATCGCTGGCTACCGGGAGTCGCGAGAAGCTCACATAGGTGCAGGGCTGAGGCCGGTGGACATCCCTGCACTGTCCACCGTTTACGCACAGATCTACCTGCTTCCGTAACTCCGATCCGGTGGTGATGGCGTAAGGGTCTGGGTTGGTTTGCGAATCAGCTATTTCTCTTGTCGAGGGCGGCTCACTCGGCAGGTGATGGGATGCGAAGCTTCGAGATCGTGCAGTCGGACACCGACACGAC
>CAMAYR010000014.1 GCA_945862355.1 Devosia equisanguinis
CGAACGAGCGGGTCGAGGGCCGCGGCCATTATGCCGAAGGCATGCATTCGCATGACGTCGGGGTTGCAAGGGGCGAGGCCCCTTGCTGGCCGCAGGCCATCCGGCTGCCGCGCGGTGATACCATTGGTCTTCGCCACGGCTGCCGCCCCTTCGCTCCATCTCATCCTCTTTCGCTTCTGGTGGATACTGACGGGGCGACGGCTTCTGGCGCAGACGCTTTTCGCCAAGGCGCGGCTCGGATAGAAGCTTGATGCGAGACTGCGGCGATGGTGGGCCATCGCCCGATCGTCCAGCGAAGCGCGGGGAAGCACGATGACCACACTGCGCACGGGCGGACAGGGCGTCTACGATCTTTCGGGCAAGGTCGCCGTAGTGACAGGCGGATCGAGCGGCATCGGGGCGGCGGTCGCGCGGCGGCTGGCGGAGGGCGGGGCCAAGGTCGTCGTCGGCTATAACGACGGTGCTGATCGCGCGGCTGCGCTCGTCGGGGCGCTGCCGGGTGGCGAACACCTTGCGCTGCGCATACCGATGGAGGATAGCGCCGCCATCCGGCAGGCGGCGGGGCAGGTGGAGGCGCTGCATGGCGCGGCGCACATCCTCGTCAACTCCGCCGGTGTCACCGCAGCCGTGCCGCACGGCGACCTCGACGCGCTCGACGACGAGACGTTCGACCGGATCATGCGAGTGAACGTGCGCGGTCCCTTCGCGACGATCCGCGCGTTCGCGCCGCTGCTCCGAAAGGGCGGGGATTCGATCATCGTCAACATCTCTTCGCTGTCGGCGACGACCGGGCTCGGCAGCTCGGTCGCTTATTGCGCATCGAAGGCTGCCGTCGACACGATGGGGATGTCGCTCGCCCGCGTGTTGGGGCCTGAAATCCGCGTGATCGGCATCTCGCCGGCCGCGGTGGCGACGGATTTCGTGCCGGGTCGGGGACGGGCAGGCGTCGAGAAGCAGGCGGCGGCAACGCCCTTGAAGATCGTATCGGAGCCCGACGACGTGGCGCTTGCCGTGATGTCGGCGATCACGCATCTGCGGCTGTCGACGGGCACGACGATCATGGTCGACAGCGGCCGGCACTTGTAGTGATCGATTTGTAGTGATCGATCACAGCGGAATGACCAGCAGCGTATCCACGCGGGAGCTGTCGCAGACGACGAGGCGGCTCTCGATCCGGGCCTGGCCGGCCTCGATCACATAGGTGTCGATGTACTTGCCCGTCGCGAACAGCGCCGTTTCCCCGGTGTGCATGATGCGCGCGACCATGAACGCCGTCTCGCTGTCGACGTGGCTGCCGCGTTCGGCGACGATATAGGGCGCGCCGAGGATGTGGCGATAGCTGTGCCGCTCGTAGATATTGGCCTCGCGCAGCGCCGAGATGCGGTCCTTCAACATGCCCCGCGAGGTGCAATAGACGATACCGCCGGGCAGGCCATCGCGATGGCTTGCGGCGCTGGTGACGCGATACGTGCAGGGATCGGCGAAGAAGTCGGACCATTGCTCGAGCTGGTCGTCGTCGATGGCGCGCGCATAGGCGGCTTGTGTCTGGCTGATGAGGCGATAGGGGTCGGTCATGGGTCATAGCCCCATCGTGCTGCGATACTGCTTCCAGAAGCCCCGGATCGAGGCCTCGTTGACGCGGCTGTCACTCGACTTGGCCTCCGCGCCGCCCATCTCCAGCACGGCGCGGGCGTTGGGCACGGCCTTTACGCCGCGTTGCACGAAGCCGCCGACGCAGCCGTCCTCCATCGAGATGAAGCCGGCCGGGCCGATCAGATTGGCCTGCTTCAGGCGCACCATGTGCTGTTCGGGCGTATCGGTCTCGAAGCCGATGATGGTCCAGTGGAGATCGGTCTCCTCCGTCGAGCGCGGCACGATGCGGCGCAGCGCGACCGAGTTCTGGATCTGCTGCAGCACGAACGTCGGGAACACCGATAGGATCTGCAGCGTGATGCCGTCGTCCCACTCGTGGAAGCCGGCGAGTAGGGAGGGATCTGCGAGCTGGTACTTGCTGTCTGAACGGAGCTGCTGGGCAGCGTAGTCCTTGTTGATGGCGGCCTTGGTATCGAGCTGATTGTAGCTGATGTGGCTGCCGCCCGCCTCGCTGACGACGATGCCGCCCTTGTAGGAGAGCTGGTTGAGCTGGAACGTCGTGAAGAACAGGTGCAGAATCGAGGCGTGATAGCTGTCTTTCACGTTCTCGATGTAGAGCTTCCAGTTGTTGGGCAGTACCTGCGTCACGCGATTGAGCACGACGGGCTTCTTGCCCGCGAGCACGCGGGCGATGCGCGGAACGATCTCCGGGCCGAGATAATCCTCGAGTGACGGCGCCTCCGCCGAGAACGTGCCGAACACGAGACCGTGCAGCGTGGCAAGACGAACTTTGCGCGGATGGTGGTCCTCCATGCGGAAGGTCTTGGGCATACCGCCCTGGCCCTTCACGCCGTTCTTGAAGGCGACGCCGGTGAGGTTGCCGGCGAGGTCGTAGCTCCAGCCGTGATAGACGCACTGGAAGTCGCGCTGGCCCTTGCCGTGCTCCTCCAGGCAGATCAGCGCGCCGCGGTGCGAGCAGCGGTTCTCGAAGGCATTGAGATTGCCGCTGCCGTCGCGCACGACGACGACGGGGGCGTCGCCGATCGAGGTGGCACGATAGTCGCCTGACGCTGCCACCTCGCTGTCGAGACAGAGATAGCTCCACGTCGGTCCCTGGAACAGGCGCTCTTGCTCGGCGGCGTAGACGTCCTCGCGCTGGAACACCCAGTAGGGGATGCGTGTCAGCCCTTCGGAAGGCCAGGGAGGGATGGCGTCGGCGGCTGCAAGGCCTGTGTCTTGTGGCATGGAGATCTCTCCCGCATTCACCCGCGATCCGACGATGCGGCACGTCGACATCTTAGATATCTCAGGTTCTAGCTGCGCCGGTAGGCGTGTCAATGCGCGTGGCCGCACAGGGGGCGAGTAAAGAAAGTAGGAGGCGCGAGGGGAGACTTGCTGGTGCGAGTAGCAATCGTCGGGAGTGCGCGTGCCGAACCTTGAAGGTCGTGCGCGACCGCGGAGGAGCGCTAAGGCATCATCTAAGCGCTTGAAAAAATTGGCTCCGGGAGTAGGATTCGAACCTACGACCAACCGGTTAACAGCCGGTTGCTCTACCGCTGAGCTATCCCGGATCACCTGCTCAGGCACAACGAGGGGGTGCATAACAGAAAGGCAGCGGGGCTTGAAGCCCCTTTTTCACTTATCCATCCACCATCACCGCGCGCTGTCGTCGTCAGCCGCTACCCGTTGAGCCGGTTTGGGCTTGCCGGTGTATTGCATCATGAATGCCGACTGGACATAGGCAGGCAGCGCGTCGAGGAAGGGCTTTCGCAAGGCGAGCTGCCGGCGGATTTGCGTCGGCTTGCTGAGCTTCAACTCCAGCTGCTTGTCGGCGAGCCTCCGGGGCTGTGAGCCGAGCCAGATGTAGGCCGCCTGCCAGATTGCGAGAGGTGCCCGACGGTTGTGGGCCCCGCGCAACTGGCCGATCGTTGGATGCCCCGGCTCGTGCTCGTGGGGCACGATTTCGATGTTGGCGACACTCTGGCCGTCGCGGCGGATGCTGAACACACGCGCGGTCCGGCCCACGAGACGGTTTGCATAACGGTCGAGGCAGTTGTCCATGGCCTCGGCCTCGGCGATGAAATCATGCGCCGTGCGTAGAGCCACGAACTGGAACCCGTCGACCGCCCCTTCCCTCAGCCAGATGTCGCGAATGCCATTGCCCAGGCAGACCGACAACGCCAGCTTCTCCTGCCAGAGCCTCGCCACCTCGATGGCGCGTTTGGCGCCGATGCCGGGCGACCAGGGCGTGGTTAGGAAGGTAGCTGCTGGATGCTTGCGCTCGAGCGAGAACCAGGCCCAGGCAAGGACGCCGAGAAACGTGAGTGACTGCGCCGCAGGTGTCCCAGCTCGAAACTGCTGCGCCGTCCATAGCGCCAGCTCCGGGTGGCCGGTGTGGTGGGCTACCAGAACGCGCTCCAGCCAGCAGGTGGCAACGCCGCGCGTCGAAGGGGCGAGGCCGACCAGACGGCGGCCTAATTCCGGGTCGTCCGGGGGAGCCACGATGGGAGCGAAGAAAGCGACCGGGGGGAGCCTGCGCATCCAGAACGGGAGACCGAGCCTGCGGGCGGCTTCCTTGAGCGGCATGCCTCGGTCGATGGCCTCGAGGGTCTGTTTGCGCTCTTCCGTCGTGCCGAAGCCCGACGCCAGGGCGAACAGCATCGCCGGGAAGCTCTCCGCCAGATCTTCGAGGGCCGGTGACAACTTCGCAACCTTCTCGACGGCAGGTCGAGTGCCGTAGGGAAAAGCATCGATGCGGCGGCGGAGGCGCTGCTCACGCTCTATCGCCGAGTACCCGCGCGAGGAGGATTGGGTGGTTTCAAGCCGCATGAGCCGAACTCGCTCTACTGGTGCGGCCCCGGTATGGTCCAGGGCTCTGCAAAGCCGGATCGAGTTCCGGCCCATGGCAGAGAGTTAACCCGGCATCGTGGCTAAACGCTGGAGATCGTTCCTCGCGCAACTGTGCAGGCAACTCAAGCGTTGCCGAATCTCGTTCGCCGAAAATAGCGAAAAATCAGCAACCTGACCGGCGCGCGTCAGGGGTGCTGCCAGGAGTGTGTGGCGGCGGCGGGGCGTTCGGAGTTGGCGCGGCGGGCCCGGCTACTTCAGGGCCGCGAATGCCTGGTTGAAACCGGTCAGCGAGATCGGGATGCCGACACCCTGCTCGGTCGTGCGGTGGATCACCAACAGCATGCTCTTGCCCGCCTTCAGTCTCGAGCGGAATTTGTCGTCGATCTCGATCTGCGCTTGGCAACCCAGGACATAGCAGCGCAGGAAGGGGGCCTCGCCGAGGTAATCGCCGTCGACCTTCACAGCCAGATTGTGGGTCAAAAGGACGCCGAGGGGGGCAATTACCCGCAGGATGTGCTCACCGCCGGGCAGCCTTTGAATGTGGACGCTGACCCCGATGTCGGCGTTACTCTCGTCGCTGACATCCTGCGTGATGGCGCAAAGCTCGTTCTTCGACCCCGGCGGCTTGGAGCATTCGTGCTTCCAATCGCCGAATTGCGCTTTGACCGTGCTGCCCGGCCGTGGGCTCACAAGCTGGCCTGCGGCCTTGGCGCTGGCCTGCTGAGCTTGTCCAGGCTCTCCGAGCGCGGCCATCGACAGTGCCAGTACGGCCGCGACGAGCAGCAGGCGTCGCGTGCTATCGGCTTTGATGTCGCACTTCAGCATCAGCGGCATGGACAGTTGGCTCCTCGGATGGCGACGGACGCATGAGAACGTGCGCGCATCCGAATCATTGTCGCGGCTCATACGGGGGTTGGGCCGATCACGACTTTGCTCACTCGGTGATGATTGGGGCTGTTTTGCGACTTGGACGGCCTGACGCACAGGTTTTGGGGCCGCTGGTCAGGAATGCGGCAGAACGCCTGCTTGAGCACGGCGGAGGCTTCATGCTCTGTCGAACACAGGAAGACTTGCGCCGACCGGCTCATGCCCGCCGGGGCGGCGGTCGGCAGTTCTTGCGGGTTCGTGAGCTAATGGCCGAAATGTAGGGCTTGGGAAGTGTTGGGCTCGCTCTCGGCACGCCTTCCTTGCACAGGGTCGCACAGCCGGTCGCCTTCGAGCGACGGTTCGGAATTTGACGAAGGCAGCCAAGCATGGGGAAGCCAAGCATGGGAAAGCCAAGCATGGGAAAGCTCGGGGCGATCAGAGGCATCATGCAACGTATCGGCAGCACGGCGGCGGCGCTCGCGGCGACCGTCGGCATCAGCATTTGGAGCGCTGCAGGCGCGATGGCCGGACTGGGCCAGCCAAGCGACAGGCAGATGGGAATGCAGGAGGCGGCCACCGAGGTCGCGCTCAGCATCAATCAGTTCCATGATTTCGTGAACCTGATCATCATCGCCATCACAGTGTTCGTGATGATCCTCCTCGTCGTGGTCATGGTGCGGTTCAACGAGCGAGCCAATCCCGAGCCGTCGCGCACGACCCATCACACCGGACTGGAGGTGGCCTGGACGGTATTGCCGGTTCTGATCCTGGTCGTGATCGCCATCCCCTCGTTCAAGCTGCTTTACCAGCAGTATTCGTATCCGAAGCCGGATTTGACGATCAAGGCGATCGGCAACGCGTGGTACTGGGAGCATGAGTATCCCGACCACGACGGTTTCAAGGTCACCTCCAATATGATCCGCGACGAGGACGTGCTGAAAGCGGAGCTGGGGCAGGCCGAGTTCGACAAGCGCTACAAGGGGCTTGACGGCTTGGCGCTGCTGAAGCGCCAGCATGCCGACGCGACACCGCTCTACAAGAAGCGCAACCAGGTCCGGATGTTGTCGGTGGACAACGAGATCGCGGTTCCCGAGAACAAGGTCGTCCACGTGCTGGTCACGGCGTCGGACGTGATCCACAACTGGACGGTGCCGTCCTTCGGCTCCAAGATCGACGCCGTTCCCGGTCGCGTGACGGCTACGTGGTTCAAGGCGACGAAGCGCGGCATTTACTACGGCCAGTGCTCGGAGCTTTGCGGCAAGGATCATTCCGCGATGCCGATTGCGGTGCGGGTCGTGAGACAGGCGGATTTCGACGCCTGGTCGGGCGCGCTCAAAGCTGCGAAGGGCGAGCGGGATAGCAGCAAACGGCGTGAGCTCATCAATCGTGCCCGAGACGTCATGCGCAAGGCATCAATCGAGGACGGCAGCGCGACAGTGCAGTTCGCCGAGACGAGCGGCGCCGGCAACTAGTCGGGCGCGTGGCGTCCGGAAAATTTCTGACCCGAGGAAAAGGTCGCATCGAGATGGCTGAGAAAGCTAAAGATCACGCTCACGGGCACGGGCACGCTCACGACGATGGCCACTGGCCCTCGCCGTACAGCATCAAGCGCTGGCTCTATTCCACGAACCACAAGGACATCGGCACGATGTACCTGATCTTCGCCATGATGGCGGGGGTCGTGGGCGGGTTCCTGTCCGTTATGATGCGGCTCGAGCTGCAGGAGCCGGGTCTCCAGTACTTCGCCAATCCGCACACCTTCAACGTGTTCGTGACCGGTCACGGCCTCATCATGGTGTTCTTCATGGTGATGCCCGCGATGATCGGCGGGTTCGGCAACTGGTTCGTGCCGCTGATGATCGGCGCGCCGGACATGGCCTTCCCGCGCATGAACAACATCTCGTTCTGGCTGCTGCCCGTCGCGTTCGCGATGCTGCTGCTGTCGATGTTCGTCGAGGGACCGCCCGGCGCCAATGGCGTCGGTGGTGGCTGGACGATCTATGCGCCGCTGTCGTCGACGACGGGCCATCCCGGCCCGGCGATGGATTTCGCGATCCTGTCGCTGCACATCGCGGGTGCCAGCTCGATCCTGGGCGCGATCAACTTCATCACGACCATCTTCAACATGCGCGCGCCGGGCATGACCCTGCACAAGATGCCGCTGTTCGTCTGGTCTGTGCTGATTACCGCGTTCCTGCTGCTGCTGTCGCTGCCGGTTCTCGCCGGCGCGATCACCATGCTGCTGACGGATCGCAACTTCGGGACCACCTTCTTCGACGCCAAGGGCGGTGGCGATCCGGTGCTCTACCAGCATTTGTTCTGGTTCTTCGGCCATCCCGAGGTTTACATTCTGATCCTGCCGGGCTTCGGCATGATCAGCCACATCGTCTCGACGTTCTCGCGCAAGCCGGTGTTCGGCTATCTCGGGATGGTCTACGCGATGGTGGCCATCGGCGTCGTCGGGTTCATCGTGTGGGCCCACCACATGTATACCTCCGGCATCAGCGTCGACACGCAGGCCTACTTCGTGTTCGCCACGATGGTGATCGCGGTGCCGACAGGCGTGAAGATCTTCTCCTGGATTGCCACGATGTGGGGTGGGTCGATCTCGTTCAGGCTGCCCATGTTGTGGGCGCTGGGGTTCATCTTCCTGTTCACGGTCGGCGGCGTCACGGGCGTGATGCTGGCCAACGCCGGCGTCGACCGCGCGCTTCACGACACCTACTACGTGGTGGCCCACTTCCACTACGTGCTGTCGTTGGGCGCCGTGTTCGCCATCTTCGCGGGCTGGTACTACTGGTTCCCGAAGATGTTCGGTATCGAGTACAACGAGACCATCGGCCAGTTGCATTTCTGGCTGACGTTCATCGGTGCGAACATCCTGTTCTTTCCGCAGCACTTCCTCGGGCTTGCCGGTATGCCGCGGCGTTACGCGGACTATCCCGATGCGTTCGCATACTGGAACTACGTGTCCTCGATCGGCTCCTACATCACGGCGTTTGCCACGATCGTGTTCTTCGTCGGTCTGATCGCGGCCATCGTGAAGGGCCGAAAGGCTGCGGCCAATCCGTGGGGCGAAGGCGCCAATACGCTCGAGTGGACACTGTCGTCTCCGCCGCCGTTCCACTGCTTCGAGACGCTGCCGCGCGTCACCAACAAGGGCGATCATCACTGATCGCCCTCGGGCCGGGCCAGCGTCGAGGGTGAAAGATGTCCAGCGGTGATACGAGTTCGGGGACCGCGGCGCTGCCGTCCGCACCTGTCGACGGGTTCGGCGGGGACGTGGGGGATTTCGTCGCCCTGATGAAGCCGCGTGTCATGTCGCTCGTCGTGTTCACGGCGCTGGTCGGCATGGTGGCGGCTCCCGGAGGCATCCATCCCGTGCTCGGCGCCATCGCAATCCTGGCGATCGGCGTCGGCGCAGGGGCCTCCGGCGCGCTCAACATGTGGTTCGATGCCGATATCGACGCACGAATGACACGGACAGCCGGCCGGCCGAGTCCTCGCGGGCGGGTGACACCGCAGGAGGCCTTGAGCTTCGGTATCATCTTGTCCGTGTTGTCCGTGCTGACACTCGGCGCGATCGTGAATTGGGTGGCCGGTGCGCTACTCGCGATGACGATCGCGTTCTATCTGCTGGTCTATACGATGTGGCTGAAGCGGCGAACACCGCAGAACATCGTGATCGGCGGCGCTGCCGGTGCCTTCCCGCCCATGATCGGATGGGCTGCCGTGACGGGCGACGTCAGCCTCGAGAGTGTGCTGCTGTTTCTCATCATCTTCATCTGGACGCCGCCACACTTCTGGGCATTGGCGCTCTATCGCTGCAAGGAGTACGAGCGGGTCGGCGTTCCGATGCTGCCGGTCGTTTCCGGCCATCTCGAGACGCGGCGGCAGATCCTGCTCTATTCGGTGCTGCTGGTGCCGCTGGGTGCAGCGCCGGCGCTGATCGGCCTGGGGGGGCGTGCCTATCTGGCGGTGTCGCTGGTGAGCGGTGCGATATTCCTGTCGCTGGCTTGGCGCGTCTATCGCGACGGCACAGCGGCGACTGTGGAGGAGGACCGTGAGCGTTCAGCGAGGCGGCTGTTCGGTTTCTCCATCCTCTATCTTTTCCTGCTGTTCGCGGCTCTGCTGGTAGAGCGTGTGGTGGGAGCCCTCATCGGATGACCCTGTCGATGTCAGCCCAGGTTCCAGGTAGCGCGGAGTGGTTGCGGCGGCGGCGGGCGCGGTCGCTTGCTATTGCGCTTGGTTTGGCGGCGCTGGTCGTGATCTTCTACGTCGCGACACTGGTTCGGCTCGGTCCCAATGCGCTGCGCCGCGACGGTGCTCCCTTGCCCCCGAACGTTACGGTTCCCGCGAGCGATCTTTCCGTCTGCAAGAAGGCCGGCACATGCTGAGAAATCCCAACATGCGCGTGGGCGCGATCATGGGCCTCCTGGCGGCTTCGATGCTGGGCATGGCCTACGCGGCGGTGCCGCTCTACCAGATCTTCTGTCAGGTTACGGGCTACGGTGGCACGACGCAGCGCGTGACGGTGCCATCCGCAGTCGTTCTCGACCGGAAGATCACGGTTCGCTTCGACGCCAACGTGTCCAACCTCGCCTGGGATTTCGCGCCGGTCGTGCGGACGATGGAGGTTCGGATCGGCGAGAATGCGCTGGCGATCTATCGGGCCACCAACACGTCAGGCCGGCCGCTTGTGGGGACCGCGAGCTTCAACGTGAGCCCCGACATCGCAGGCTCGTTCTTCAATAAGCTCGAATGCTTCTGCTTCACCGAGCAGAGGTTGGAGCCGGGCCAGAGCGTGGACATGCCGGTCAGCTTCTATGTGGATCCCACGCTCGTCGACGACAAGGACGCGCGCAAGCTCCAGGAGATCACGCTGTCGTATACGTTCTATCCCGTCGATAAGCCGCGTGAGGCAGCTCAGTCGAAGCGCCCGGTCGGTGCCACCGGCGGGTGAGAAGTCGATGTGAATTCCACAGGTGCGCGATCATGGCGTTGCCGCCATTCGGGCGCCCGCAAGATTGACGAAGAGGACGGAAGGGGAGACTGCACGACATGGCCGACGGTCACGCCAAGCCAAATCATGACTATCATCTGGTCGACCCCAGCCCTTGGCCGGCTGCGGCCTCGCTGGGCGCGTTCATCATGGCGATCGGAGCCATCGCGTGGATGCGGACGAATGCTGGAGGGTTCGAGCTGTTCGGCACGACGCTCAAAGGGCCGGCCATGTTCTGGGTCGGCGCTGCGATGGTGTCCGCCGTCGCCTTCATGTGGTGGCGCGACGTGATCAAGGAGGCCCACAAGGGCGATCACACGCCGGTCGTGCAGTTGCACCTGCGCTACGGCATGATCCTGTTCATCGCCTCCGAGGTGATGTTCTTCGTCGCTTGGTTCTGGGCTTATTTCGACGTTGCGCTGTTCCCCGGCGGCGTGTCGCCTTTGCCAATCTACGGTCCGGAAGGCATGACGCCGTCCGACAAGTCGGTAGTCGGCATGGTCGATCGCAATACGCTGACGGGTGGGCATTGGCCGCCGGCGGTCGTGGACCAGACGACGGCGACGATTCCAGGCAATTTCAAGGGGACGTTCGACCCCTGGGGGCTGCCCTTCATCAATACCCTGATCCTGCTGCTGTCGGGCACGACGGTGACCTGGGCGCATCATGCTCTGCTCAAGGACGACCGTCAGGGCCTGATCTGGGGCCTCGTGTGCACCGTCGTTCTGGGCGCCCTGTTCACGGCCTGCCAAGTCTACGAGTACATGCACGCCGGCTTCAGCTTCGCTGGCCATATCTACGGCGCCACCTTCTACATGGCGACAGGCTTCCACGGGGCGCATGTGCTGATCGGCACGATCTTCCTGTTTGTGTGCCTCATGCGCGCACTCGCCGGGCATTTCACATCGAGGCAGCACTTCGGCTTCGAGGCCGCGGCATGGTACTGGCACTTCGTCGACGTGGTTTGGCTGTTTCTGTTCGCCGCCATCTATGTCTGGGGCGCGGGTACGCCGGCCCCGCACTGACAGGCCGCACCGAGTGTCGCGCGCGTTCAAAAGGGCAGCCCCAGGGCTGCCCTTTCTGCGTCCAGTGCCCAAAGTCACAAGCCTCTGGCATGTATGGCGATCCTTCGTCGCTGATGCTGGGCGCCCGGTTCGTCGAGCGCCTCGTCCGTAGATGCGGCTACGTTCGTCGGCACGCTTCTACCCGTTCGCCGCAGGCTCAGCGATCAGACGTACCAGGGGCCTGTGGCTCTGGGTACAAGGGACAAGGGACAAGTCAAGCGGTGCTGCTTCTGCTAATGCAGGATCACAGGCGTGCAGGAGTTGACGATGGAAAGGGCGAGGACCATGCAGCAGCTTGGGCAGACGCGTCTCGATGTCGTGATCAACGAGTGGCGTTCGATCGTAGCGAGACCTGCGGCGACGGCCGGCGAGCTGGCCGGCAACATGGATGCGCTCTACCGCGCGGTATACGGCACGGATTTCGGCAGCCTGGACGTGGCTGACGTGAAGGCCAGCGCCGAGGCCGCCAAGCTCGAGCTTTTCGACCTCTATCTGACGCTACGCGACCGGGTGGGAGATTGGCGCACTCTGGGCTTGATGGATGGCCCGGCGCCAGGCGCAGTTCGCCATGCGATGCGCGTGTTGCGATACACCATCGACATCGTCGGTGAGGTCGCGATCGATCATTCCCGTCCGCGAGCGGGCGAGGCTCCCATGATCGCTTTCGCCGGACCGCCGGAATGGACGCTGCTGCATCCCGCCCTTGCTGCCGGCACGGGGGCGGAGCCGCGCGCCGGTGACCTCTTGTTGATGCGCGGACATCTGCACAATAGCGCCGCGATCGCTCGGATCGGCGATGTCGACGGCCAGTTCAGCCATGTCGGCATCGTGCACATCGATCGCAACGGCCGACGCTGGCTCGTCGAAGCTCTGATCGAGGAAGGCTCGGTGTGGACCCCGCTCGATGACGTGCTGTCGCACAGCCTCGTGCGTGCCGTGCTGCTTCGCCACCGTGATGCGGGGCTGGCCCGCCGTGCCGCGCAAGTGGCCGCCGAGCGGGTCGCCAACGGGCGCCGGGGACTGCTCGGCTGGATGCCTTACGATTTCAGCATGGAGCTTCGAGGGGACGACACGTTCTTCTGCTCGAAGCTCGTCGGATATGGCTACGCGCGCGCCAGCGGCGGCGAATTGACGATGCCGAGCTTTCCGACCCGACTGTCGATGCGCAACCGGGATTTCTTCGATCGTCTCGGCGTGACGGCAACCACGACGTTCGCGCCGTCCGACCTCGAGTTGGAACCTGCCTTCGATTGGATCGCGGAATGGCGCGACTATCGGGTGACGTCGACGATCAGGATGCAGGACATCTTGATGTCCAAGCTGTTCGATTGGATGGACGAGCACGACTATCGGTTCCGGGAAGGATTGGGCATCGCGGTCATGGCGCTGCTCGGGCGCTTCTCCAGCGTGTGGCCGGCCTTCGCCAAGGACGTTCTCGTGCGGCTGGGGCTTCCGAAGGTTCCCGCGAACATGCCGGTCCGAACGATTGCCACCATCGGTATGCTGCACAAGACCGCCCAACCCGTCCTCGAGCGTCTCGTCAGCCTCGACCGGCAGCGGATCGAGACGACGCGACGGCCGATGCATCCCGCCCACGTTCAAGATGAGCTCGAGCGTTTTCGCGCCGCCAGCGGCGACAGCATCGGTTATCTCGTGAGGGGCTGAGGGCACCTGCGCTCATTGGCGGACTTGCGTCTACGCGCAACGCACGCAAG
Organism: Devosia equisanguinis; assembly: GCA_945862355.1. Lineage (GTDB taxonomy): Bacteria > Pseudomonadota > Alphaproteobacteria > Rhizobiales > Hyphomicrobiaceae > CAMDPA01. Next base: position 13,092 of record CAMAYR010000014.1, read on the forward strand.
AAAGGGCTCATGAGCATCGAGACCCCATCCGGCCCCGTCTCACCCTATGCTGCAGGCCTTCGGTGCCGCTGTCCGCGTTGCGGAAAAGGCGCACTCTTTGCCGGCCCCTTCTCCCTGGCACTGCGCGAGGGGTGCGATTCGTGTGGGCTCGATTTCGAGTTCGTAGACCCGGGCGATGGTCCGGCTGTGTTCGCGATCATGATTCTCGGGGGCATCATCTTGGGAGCGGCGCTGATCGTGGAGTTCCGCCTCTCGCCGCCGCTGTGGGTGCATGTCGTGCTATGGGGGCCTGTCACGCTAGTCGTGGCGTTCGGCCTGTTGCGGCTGCTGAAGGGCCTGCTCATCGCCCTGCAGTTCCACCACAAGGCGGAGCAGGGGCACCTCGATTAGAAGTAGAGGCGGCGCGAGTGGGACGCTGGTGCCCCGCCGCAGGCTCGGGAGGTGTAGCTTCGTCATGCTGAAACGTCTACGTGACGCGGGGCTCCTCTGGCCGACGCTGCTCGCTCTGCCGGCATTGGGCCTGTTGATCGGTCTCGGGGCGTGGCAAATGCAACGCAAGGCATGGAAGGATGGGCTTCAACGCCAGATTTCGGAGCGGGTCGACGCCGCGCCGGAGATCATCGCTGGACGTGCTTCCTTGAGAGCCGATGCCACGTCGATCGACTATCTGCGCGTTCGCGCCAGGGGGCGCTTTCTTCATGGTCAGGAGCGCCTCTTCTACTGGCCGACGAGCGGTGGCCCGGGCTGGCTCGTTCACACGCCGCTCGTCATGGGCGATGGCTCGGTGCTCGTGGTCAATCGCGGTTGGGTGCCGGACGCACTGAAGGACCCAGCACGCCGGTCTGCGGGCCAGGTGCCGGGCGAGACCGAGGTGGTGGGCCTCGTGCGGACGCCGGAACAGCCTGGGACGTTCACGCCGGCCAATGAGCCCGGCCGCAACATATGGTTCTGGCGGGACCTGTCGGCGATGCTGTCATGCCGCGGGGCCGATCCGGCCACGCCCGATTGTAAGGCTCTCGGAGGGGCGCCACCGGCTGGACGCGCGGGAATCTATGTCGATGCGGAAGCCACGCCGGCCAACCCGGGCGGCTGGCCAAGAGGTGGTGCGACGAACCTGACACTCGCCAACAGGCACCTCGAGTACGCCGGCACCTGGTTGGGATTGGCCGCGACCTTGGTCGGTGTCTACCTCGCTTTCGCACTGGGTCGGTTGCGGCAGTCGAAAGGCGATTGATCGGCCAGAAGCTGGAGATTTCGCGGCAGATTTCGCCCTGGATTTCGCGTCTGGCGTGGAGCCTGGCAGGCCGGACGCTAGCCCGTTCGGCATCAATGCGGCGGTGATCCCCACATTACCCTCACAATCCACCGCGACAACGTCCTTCCCGCTGCCCGTTTGCCTTGTTCCTGCGGCCGCCGGGCACTACGGTGCGCCAGCTTGTAATCAGTAAAAACACAACCTGAGCATAAAGAGCGATCGTGCAGTACATCTCAACCCGAGGCGAGGCGCCCCAGCTTGGGTTCGCCGACGTCACGCTCGCAGGGCTCGCGCGCGATGGCGGCCTGTATGTTCCCCAGACGTGGCCCCGGTTGTCACCGGAGACCATCGCAGGCTTTGCCGGCCGGCCGTTCCACGAGATCGCCGTCGAGGTGATAGCGCCGTTCACGGGCGGCGATATCGCGCGCGCAGATCTCGCCCGAATGTCGCGGGAGGCTTATGCGCAGTTCGGGCACCCGGCAGTCACGCCGCTCGTCCAGATCGGGCCGGACCGCTGGATACTGGAGTTGTTTCACGGGCCGACGCTGGCGTTCAAGGACGTAGCGATGCAGCTGCTTGCCCGGCTGCTCGACCACATTCTGATGCAGCGCGGCGAGCGCGCGACGATCGTGGGGGCGACGTCGGGCGATACGGGCGGGGCCGCGATCGAGGCGTTTCGCGGCTCGAAGCGCGTCGACGTCGTAATCCTTTATCCCCACGGCCGTGTGTCGGACGTTCAGCGTCGCATGATGACGACGCCGACCGAGGCCAACGTCCATGCGTTGGCGATCGAAGGCACGTTCGACGATGCCCAGGCGCAGGTGAAGGCGATGTTCAATCATCTGGCCTTTCGCGACCGGCTGAAGCTATCGGCCGTCAACTCGATCAACTGGGCACGGATCGTAGCCCAGGTGACGTACTATTTCGCAGCCGGCGCCGTGCTCGGTGCGCCGCATCGCAAGCTGTCCTTCATCGTGCCGACAGGTAACTTCGGCGACATTCTCGCAGGATGGGTAGCCCGGCAGATGGGCCTGCCGATCGCGCAGCTCGTCATCGCCTCCAACGAGAACGACATCCTGCCGCGTACCGTTGCGGCGGGGATCTACGAGACCCGCGGCGTCGTGGCGACGACCTCGCCGTCGATGGACATCCAGGTGTCCTCGAATTTCGAGCGCTATCTGTTCGAGGCAGTCGGACGCGATGCCGGGCTGATAAGGGCGCAGATGGCATCGCTGGCGCAGTCGGGGCGGTTCGACCTCGGCGGGGCAAAGGCGCGTTTGCAAGCGGATTTCGCCGCCGCATCCGCCAGCGAGCGCGAGGTGGCCGATACCATCAGGACCACCGAACAGTCGGCGGGCTATCTGGCCGAACCGCATACGGCTTGCGGTATCTTCGCGGCGGCGAAAGCGCCGCCGGGTTGCGCACAGGTCGTTCTAGCGACGGCACATCCGGCCAAATTTCCCGACGCTATGCAGGATATCACAGGACGCCGTCCCGGCTTGCCGGAGCGTCTGGCCAGTTTGTTGAGCGATACGGAACGCACGAGCGTGCTGCCCAACGACCAGGGCGCCATCGAGCGCTTCATCGAGGCACGGGCACGCGTCGTCGCAGGAGAGAGTGCATGAGTACCGAGATCACGACCCTGCCGTCGGGCTTGCGGGTTGTCTCCCATGCGATGCCGCACCTGGAGACGGTATCGCTCGGCGTGTGGGTGGCGGCGGGCGCGCGCCACGAGACGGCGGCCGAGAACGGCATCTCGCACATGCTCGAGCACATGGCGTTCAAGGGCACATCGCGGCGTACCGCGCGCGCGATCGCCGAGGAGATCGAGCAGGTCGGCGGCGAGCTCAACGCGGCGACGAGCCTCGAGATGACGGCCTACTACGCGCGCGTCCTGAAGGGTGACGAGGCGGTGGCGCTCGATATTCTCGCCGACATTCTGCAGAACTCCAGCTATGCGGACACCGAGATCGAACGTGAGCGGGAGGTCATCCTGCAGGAGATCGCGGGCATCAAGGATTCGCCCGACGAACTGGCCTACGACTTGCTGCAGGACGCCGCCTATCCCGATCAGCCCGTGGGCCGGCCGGTGATCGGAACGCCGGAGACGGTGGCAAGTTTCACCGCCGCGGATTTTCGCCGGTTCCTGCAGGCCCGCTACGTAGCGCCGTCCATCGTCGTGTCGGCCGCCGGTGGTGTGGACCATCAACAGCTCGTGCGCCACGTTGAGGCCCAATTCGGCAGCCTCAATGGCGTGGTGGGAATCGGGGCAGCGGGGGCGAGCTACGTTGGTGGGGTGCGGTCGGCGCCGAAGGCGTTCGAGCAATCCCATCTGCTGCTTGGCTTTTCGAGCCCGTCCTACCGCGATCGGGACTTTCTGACCGCCCAGGTGTACTCGGGGTTGATGGGCGGGGGTATGTCGTCGCGGCTGTTCCAGGAAGTGAGGGAGGAGCGCGGCTTGTGCTACGCGATCTACTCGTCGGCCTGGGGTTTGTCTGACGGCGGCATGTTCAATGTTCATGCCGCGACGGGAGCCGACATGATGGGGGACCTCATCGAGGTGGTGACGGGCGAGCTCAAACGTTCCGCTGGCGACCGGCCGAGCGAGGTCGAGGTCGATCGCGCCCGTGCCCAGCTGAAGGCAGGCTTGATGATGAGCCTGGAAAGCTCATCGGCGCGCGCCGAACAGATGGCGCGGCAGTTGCTGCTGCATGACCGCCTGCTAACCCCGCGCGAGTTGATCGAGCGGGTCGACGCGGTGACGCCGGAGGGCGTTCGGGATTTCGCTGCCGCCATGCTGTCGTCTGGCACGCCAGCCCTGACCGTGGTCGGCGCAGGAAAAAGCTCGCAGCGATGGGCCGAGCTCGCCGCGCGGCGGATGGCGAGCTGAAGAGGAGACCCGATGGCGTTTCTCAGATCAGGCATTGGTCTCGATGACGCCGTGTGCATTCGCGGCCAGGGCGTGTACCTGCGTGCGCCGGCCGCTTCCGATTACGTGGAATGGGCTGAACTGCGTGCGTTGTCGCGGGCCCATCTGACGCCGTGGGAGCCGCAATGGACCAGCGATGAGCTCTCGCGCGGCTCCTTCAAGCTGCGGCTGCGCTATTACGCGCGTGAGGCGCGGGAGGATCTCGGCTACGCTTATTTCCTGTTCCGCACGGTCGACGACACGCTCATCGGCGGCCTTACGCTCAGCAATATCCGGCGTGGCGTGGCCCAGAGTGCGGCGCTGGGCTACTGGATGGGGCTGCCGCACGTCCGGCGCGGTTACATGAAGACAGCGGTCACGGCCGCGACGCATCACGCATTCTCCGCATTGTGCCTGAATCGCATCGAGGCGGCCTGTCTGCCGACCAACGCCGGCTCGATCCGCGTGTTGCAGAGCTGCGGCTTCCAGCGCGAAGGCCTTGCGCGACAGTACCTGCGGATCGCCGGTGTGTGGCAGGATCACGTGCTCTACGCCCGACTGGCGGCGGATGCCGACGAGGGCAGGGGAGTGGCCGGATGACCGCGCTTGTCCTTGGAACTCCAGCGGAGCGTCGTGCTCGAGGGCTGTGCCGGTCGCAGCGGCTCATGGTGTGGCTCGTCGCGATTGTGGTGATGCTGCTCGGTGTCGGCTCGGATGCACACGCGCTCAAGGCTATCCTGCTCAACGGTGAGCAGGACGTCGTCGAGATCACGGTGGACGCCGAAATTCTCGGAGCACGCGGAGATTCCATCCAGGTCGAGACGGCGCCCGACACCGATGGCATGGCGGGCCGCATGTCGGTGCGCGCATCGGTCCAGGGGCTGAGCCCGAACTGGATGTTGTTCGCGCTGCGCAACACGAGCGCGCGACCGATCGAGAGATGGGTCACCGCGGAACGCTACTCGATCATCGGGTCGGGCATCGTTTGGCCAAACCTCGATTCGCGGCGGCTCGAAGCGCTGACACCGTCGCTGGGCTTCCTGCCCGAGCGCGTCAAGAGCGATCGTGCAGATATTTTCAGGATCACGCTAGAGCCCGGCCAGACCGTGACCTACGTCGCAGAGCTGGCGTCGGACAGGTTCGCGCGCGTCTACGTATGGAAGCCGATCGAATATGAACTCAAGGCCCGGGACCGGCAACTCTACAACGGTATCCTGCTCGGCATCACGGGCGTCCTCGGCATCTTCCTGACCGCCGTATTCGCCGCGAACCACAAGCCGATTTTTCCTTCGGCAGCGCTCGTCACATGGTGCGTGCTGGCCTACCTGTGCGTCGATTTCGGGTTCTGGCACAAGCTGTTCCAGCTCAGGCCCGAGGACAACGCCGTCTACCGTGCCGCGACCGAGGCTGCGATGGCAGCGTCGCTTCTCGTGTTCATCTACATTTTCCTGCGGCTGACCGCGCTGCCGAGCCTGGCGCGGATGCTGCTGGTGGTGTGGATCATCGTGCAGATTGCGCTGGTGGGTCTGGCGGTCATAGACGCGCGGCTCGCGGCCACGTTCGCACGCGCTTCCTTCGCCGCGATCGGGGTGTTGGGGATGCTGCTGGCCGGCGTTTTGGCGTTGCGCGGGCAGGATCGTGCGCTCGCGCTTCTGCCGAGCTGGATACTCTTTCTCGTGTGGCTGCTCGCCGCGACTGTGACGTTGACGGGCCGGCTGCAAGGCGATGCCGTGGTCTCCAGCCTGTCGGGCGGCCTCGTGCTGATAACGGTTCTTCTGGGGTTCACGGTTACGCAGTTCGCGTTCCGCTCGCTCGATCAGCAGCACGGTGCGGCCCCCGGGGAGCAACACGTGCGCTCCCTCGCGATCGATGGTGCGGGCGCCTCGATCTGGGAATGGGGGGTGCGCGGCGACGTAGTTCAGACCGGTCCCCTTATCGAGGCGGCGCTCGGCCTCAATGCGGGCGAACTCAGTTGCAAGTCCGAGGAGTTCTGCGCCCATCTGCATCCAGCCGACCGGGAGCGCTTCCGGCTCTTGCTTTGGAGTGTCAAGGAGACGGGCGGAGGCGAGATCCGGCTCGAGTTCCGGATGCTGCATACCGACAACTCCTATCGCTGGTTCGATCTGGAGGCGGCCGCGGTGCCCTCGTCGGACCGGCGAAAGCTGAAATGCGTCGGCTTGATACGTGACATCACGGAGGACAAGCGGGCGCAGGAGCGGCTGCTGCACGATGCGGTCCACGACAGCCTGACGGGATTGCCCAATCGCGAATTGCTGATCGACAGGCTCGGTGTCGCGGTGATGCGGGCGCAGAACGAGCCGATGGTCAGCCCCGCTGTCATTCTGATCGACGTAGACAAGTTTCGTAACGTCAACGCGACGTTCGGGCTCGTGGTGGCCGACAGCCTCTTACTGACGCTGGCGCGGCGGCTGCAGCGGCATTTGGGAACGCAGGACTCGCTGGCCAGGATCGGCGGCAATCAATTCGCGATTCTGGTGATGCAGGCGCACGAGGCAGCCGAGTTGGCGGTGCTGGCGGAGAATGTGCGCCGGGCGGTACGTGCGCCGATCGGTATCGCGGGCCAGGAAGTGGTACTGACAGCCGCAATCGGTATTGCGCTATGGGACCGGAAGATCACCAAGGCGGAGGACCTCATCAAGGATGCCGAGGTCGCGATGTACCGGGCCAAGCGCGGGGGGGCCGACACCGTCGAGACGTTCCGGCCGGAGATGCGGCAGGAAACCGACAACCGGGTCGCCGTCGAGAGCGAGCTCAGGGCAGCGTTGGAGCGGCGCGAGTTGATCGTGCAGTATCAGCCGGTGGTGGCGCTGGCCACGGAGAAGCTGGCAGGTTTCGAGGCGCTTGTGCGCTGGCAGCATCCTCGGCTCGGACTGCTGGGGCCGGGCGATTTCGTGCCGATCGCCGAGGAGAGCGATCTCATCGTGAAGCTGGGCTCGTTCGTGCTGGCGCGGGCCGCCGAGGATGCGGTCGCCTGGCAGAAGCAACTGCCGCGGACGGATCGGCAACTGTTCGTTTCGGTGAACATATCGAGCCGCCAGCTGTTCAGGGCCGATCTGGTTCAGGAGATCCGGCAGGTGCTGGGCCGCACGCTGCTGCCGCCGGGTGGTTTGCGGCTCGAGCTGACCGAATCCCTCGTGATGGAGAACCCCGAGCGGGCCGTCGAGGTGCTCGAACTGCTGAAGGCGACGGGCGCGGGCTTGTCCCTCGACGATTTCGGCACGGGCTATTCATCGCTCGCGTATCTGAACCGCTTCCCCTTCGACACGATCAAGATCGACAAGGACATAGTCCAGGCGAGCACGATGGGCGGGAACGGCGCGGCGATCCTGCGGTCGATCGTGGCGCTCACGCACGAGCTCGGAAAGAAGGTGGTAGCGGAGGGGGTCGAGCTGCCCGAGGATGTCGCCCTGCTGCGGTCGATCCACTGCGAGTATGCCCAGGGCTACTACTACGGCGAGCCGATGACGCAGCGCGACGCGGAACGAATGGTCCGCGCGATCCGCAAGAACGAACGGCGCGTGCATCGCACGAGCTTCTTCTCCGGCCGCAGCCGGCGCACCAAGGATACCGGCCGCAGTGGCAAGCCGCAGACTTCGCCAGCGGCTGCAGCGGCCGCAGCTGCTGCCACGGCGCCGCCGGCACCTTTAACGCAGCCGCTCGCGCCGATCTCATCTCCCGGCGGAGCGCCGCCGCCTTACGCGCCTGTTGCCGCACCCGTCCACGCCCCTGCCCATATGCAGCCGGCGATCCCGAACGGATCTCCCGACCGTGCCGCAGAACCGCCGATACCTATGACACCACTGCGGCCCGCGCTGGTCCCGTCGTCGGTTTTCCCGGGGGGATCGCACGTGAATGGACACGATCCCTACGCCACGCCGCCACCGAATGGTGGCTGGCCCGCGCCGGAATACGGTCAAGTGCCGCCATTGCCGCCGGGCGCAGCACCCCCTGGAGCGTCAGCTCCGCCCTCGATACTCCCAGGCCTCGCCGAGCTGATGGCGGCGACGGACGCGGTGCGGTCCGGCGCCGGCGATGCTGCTGCCGGCCACATGCCGCCGGATTTCGCCACTATGGCTCCCGCAAACGAGACCACGGCAAATGACGGCAGAGCCGCGCCCGCCTCGGAGGTGTCGACTGGCGGTGGCGTGCCGACCAGTGGTGATGGTGAGGCCCCCCCGACGCGGCCGACGCGCCAGCCCCAGCGTTCGGCCGATCTTTCGAATTTGCCGCCCGCCATCGCGGCAAGTCTTCAGCGTCTCGCCCGCGGCAAGCAAGGCAGCGGCAACTGAGGCGGCGCGAACGCGTTTGCGCGGGGTGGTTTACCGCAAGATGGCGACACCATCGGCGGCTCTGACGCCTCGACCCGCCGGCAGGACGAACAACGGGTTGATCTCGGCCTCCATCAGGCGATCCCCGAGTGCGGCTGCCATCTCGGAGAACGCGACGATGGCCTCGGTCAGCGCGTCCACGTCGGCCTTCGGGCGGCCGCGATAGCCGTCGAGCAGCGGCCAGACCTTCAGTTTGCGCGGCAGGTCGGCGGCTTGCTCGCGTGACAGTCGACCGGTCAGCGGGAGCATGACCAGTGCTGTGTCGGCGTAAAGTTCAGCCGTGACGCCGCCGAGCCCGAGCAGAATGGCGCTACCCAGGTTGTCGCGCCTCAGGCCGACGATCAGCTCGACACCATCTGCGATCGTTTCCTGCACGATGAAGCGGTCGATGCGGTGGCCCGTCCGCGCGGCGACGATGGCGCGCATTGCTTCGAGCTCGGCGCCGATCCCGTCGGCGGACAAACCGATCGCGACGCCGCCGACATCGGATTTGTGCATGATCGCCCCCGACAGGATTTTCAATGCCACGGGACCCGCGATTGCGCGTGCAGCCGCCTCGGCCTCGGCTGCGGTCGTGACCACGGTCTCGTGAGCGCATTGAATTCCGTACCGCGCGAACAGTGCTTTCGCGGCGGCCTCGTCAAGCGATCCGGCGATGGGCGGATCGGTTACGACAGCGCTTCGCAGGCGGAAATCGGGTCGTGGGGGCTGCCATGTGCGGGCGTGCAACATGCCGGCGAGGGCGACGGCGCAGCTCTCCGGCGCAGCGAATGCAGGAACCTTGCGCTCGGTGAGCAGCGCGGCTGCGGCCGGCGCATGGGGGCTGACGTAGGCGATCACCGGCTTGTCGCTGCGCGCGAGGCAGGCGTCGATGGCGTCGGCCATGAGAGCGGGTTGGGCGACGCCGGATGAGCCCACGACGATCACGAACGCATCGTAGGTCGGGCTGTCCTGCAGCACCTCGATGGCTCCGCGCAGCACCGCGGGCTGGAGCCCGGCGAGCGTCACGTCGATCGGGTTGCGATCCATCGAGGCGAAATCGCCGGGCAGGAGCGCGCGAAGCCGGACACCGGTATTCTCGTCTGGATGGGGCGTCTGGAGGCCCGCGAGGTTGAGGCTGTCGGCGACCAGAGTTCCCGCCCCGCCCGTCGAGGTGAGGATCGCCACGCGTGGTCCTTTCGGCAAGCGACCGGTGGCGAGGGCGGCTGCTACGTCGAGTAGATCACCAAAGGCTTCGGCGCGGATCACGCCGCAATCCTCGAACAAGGCGTCGTACATGCGGTCCGAGCCGGCCAGCGCGCCGGTGTGGGAGGCGGCAGCTGCTGCCCCGGCCTCGGAGCGGCCGACCTTGAAGGCGACGACGCGCTTGCCGGCGGCGGCAGCCTTTGAAGCTGCCGCGCGAAATTTCGCACCGTTGCGAATGCTTTCGATATAGAGCGCGATGACCTGGGTGTCGGCGTCATCGGCCAGATGATCGACGAAGTCGGCGATCTCTAGATCGACCTCGTTGCCGGTGGCGACGAGCTTGGACAGGCCGATACCGCGGGCGGCCGCGCGCGACAGGAGCGAGCCCAGAACACCACCGGACTGGGAGACGACGCCGATCGCGCCGACCGGGAAGCGGTCCATTTCCAGCACGCCGGACACCGCGAGGGTCATGCTGTCGGTGACGTTCACGAGGCCAATTGTGTTCGGGCCCAGAATGCGCATGGCACCGGCCGCTTCGCGCAGTGCGCGCTGGCGCTGTGCGCCGTCGTCCCCAGTTTCGGAAAATCCGCTGGCGACGACGATGGCCGCCCTGGTGCCCATCGCGGCGAGCTCGCGGACGGCGTCGGCTGCACGCGCCGCTCCTAGCAGCACGATGGCGACATCGGGCGTCTCGGGCAGCGCGGCGACGTCAGGGTAGCAGGTCAGGCCGTCGATATCGGCGAGGCGCGGGTTCACCGGATAGATCGCGCCGGGAAAATGGTGCTTGCGCAGAAAGCGCACGGGCAGGCCTGCGGTTTTCCTGGGATCGGACGAGGCCCCGATCACGGCGACGCTGCGGGGCGAGAGAAGGCTGGCGATGGCAGTCATGGGTGGGTTTTCCGGTGAGGGCTTGAGTATGCCTACGCCAGGCATGATGGCGGGGGCAACTGATGTACAGAGGAGGCAGGCGCTTGGCGTGGGCGTCGCACGACAGTTTCACGATGCGTTGAGCGCATCACGCCTGTTCTTCGGCGTGCTATGTCGTAAAAGAAGGGGTTGTCAGGGGTGTCCCCTGACGGGGCGCGCAGGTCGGCAGCCCTGCTCGCGAAGCGCACACCACGGTCCCCACGACGCACGCCGACATCTCAGGCCCACATCCTCCCAGCCTTCGAGGCTCGATGCCATCTCGAACCTTCGCGCTGTGCCTTGCGGCGGTCGTTCTCATCGGGCCGCTTTCGCTACATCTTTTCCTGCCGGCGATTCCTGCCGTGAAGGCGGAGTTCGGCCTCAGCGAAGGCATGGCGCAACTGACCTTCACGGGCGGCATATTCGCGATGGCGGTGTCGACGCTCGTCTACGGCACGCTTTCCGACCGGTACGGCCGGCGGCCGGTGCTGCTTTCGGGGCTTGCGCTTTTCCTCGCAGGCACGGCGATCGTGGCGTTTGCCGGCAGCCTTTCGATGCTTCTGTTCGGGCGGTTGGTGCAGGCGGTCGGTGCTGGATGCGGCACGACGCTGGTTCGCACCATCGCGCGGGACGCTTACGGCCAGGCGCAACTCGCCAAGGCGATCGCGTATCTCACCATGTTCTACACGATGGGCCCGATGATCGCGCCCCTGATAGGTGGGGTCCTGATCGATGCCTACGGGTGGCGCGAGGCGTTCATGGCCGCATTCGTCTTTGGGGCGGTGATCACGTTCGGTGCGTGGGCGATCATCACCGAGACGCACAGCCCGAAGCCTTCGCGATTCGATGCCGTCGCGGTTCTGCGCAGCTACGTCCAGCCCTTCGGGAATGCCCGGTTCGCTGCATTCGTGCTGCAAACCGGGTTCTCGAGCGGCGTTTTCTTAACGCTGGCGGCAGCGTCTGCCGTGATCATGAAGGAGACGCTCGGTAGGCCATCGACCGAGTATGGGCTCTATTTTCTAGTGTTTCCGATCGGGTTTCTACTGGGAACCCTGGTCTCGAGCCGGCTCGTCAACCGCGTAGCGGGGGAAACGCTGGTGTTGGCCGGATCTGTGATGGCTTTCGTGACGGTGCTTGTTCAGTCGCTGTTCTTGCTGACGGGTTTCGTGAACCCGCTCGTTCTGTTCGCGCCTGGCCTCTTCCTGACGGTTGCTCAGGGGATCGCGCTACCTTCCGCTCAGTCAGGCGCCATGGCACTGGTTCCCTCGAGTGTGGGGACGGCGGCGGGTCTTGGTGTCTTCACGCAGTTCTTCATCGGCGCGACGATTGCGCAGATCTATGGGATGATTGCGGGTGGGAGCGTCCTGGCGCTGGTTGGCGTATTGTTGGTGACGTCGGCGATCGTGCTCGGATTGGGCCTCGTCCCCTATCGCCTCGCCGCTCGCAATCAGCGCTGAGCAGTCGACGAAAATGACCCCGACCATAATGGCCGGGGTCGAGTTGGGGGTAGAAGGACAGAAGAGAGTTGCTGGATCAGGCTGCGCGCCGCATGGGGGTGCGGCACATACTTTCGGCGATCAAAGTGACTGCGCGGCTCCAGTCGACATTGGCTGTGGCTGGCAGGTCGAAAATGCGGATCGCGTCGGCAGCCGTGCCGCCGTCGCGGAAGATTCTGGCGCAGGCCTGCCGCGCAATGCCCACCGACTGGTGCCACTGGGCAGGATCGCGCTCCATGGCTGGAGCAATCTCGACGGGAGCGGAATTGGTAATGACCTCGAAGCTCGGTGTGCGGGTCATGGGCATATCTCGGACGTATCCCTGTGTATGTTTGACTGGATCAGGCACGGCCAGATGGAAGGCGGCAAGCGCTCCAGCGTCCATGCTCCACGACGCGAAACCTGTTCTGCGGAGCTGGAAGTTGACGCTGGGTCGGCGCTGGTAGCGCTTGCCTTTCCGGTACGGAGCGGGTGTTTACCCGCGCCGCGAAATCCTGTGCCGCGAAAACCTGTGGCTTTGGCCGATGGGGATCAGCAGCGGGTTGCCGCTTTGCCCTGGGTCTTCGACTGTCTGGTCGTCGGCGGGGGGCCCGATTTGATCGACTGGATCTCGATCGATTGGATCAGGGTTCCCACCACGTCACTCAACTGACGCCACGCATACTGGTTGCCGGTCATGGTGCTGGTCTCAATGAAGCCGCCATGCCCTGGCGTGGGACGCGGGACGCTCTTCTTGACGCAACGAAACAACGCGAACTGGACCAACGCGAACTCTGACGACGCAGTCCTCGGCGACTCTGACTGAGGGGGTGAGCCCGGTGGTAGGCCCACCGTCCTCGGTCCTGCCCAACCTGCGGGACATACGCTCCGACACATTGTCCCGCGCCGCTTCGGCCAACTCCTGGAACGCTTTACGCAACACGATACGCGGTGAGCACTCGACACCCTGCAACGCAACAATACGGGGGCCTGATCGACGCAGCCCTACGCAACCCGACGCGACCGAACGCAACAAAACCGAACGCTGACGCAACTGACGACTGACCAACGCAACTGGACCAAGGCTGCCGACGCTCGACGCTAAACCCGCGCCTGCCAGACTCGATGACGCCACAAACGAACGCGATACTCGAACTGAACGCGACACTGTGGGCAGAAGATTGGACGCGCCCGACTTGGAAGACTTGGAACCAGATGCCGACGCTACGAACTCTGACGCAACTGAACGCGACGCTTTACGAACGCACGCAACCTGCGGGGACGCACAACTCGGGACTGACGCAACTGACCCCGTTACCGCGGCGATGAAATTCGCCGCATTCATTCCGGTCGAACCGGCGCCGGCAGTACGCAAACAACTCGAACTCAATCTCTGCCTGGGCGACTTGCTCGAGATCGTGGTCCTGGAGATCTCTCTCACCCGCCGCTCCCTTACTTGCCGCTGCTTGTCCGCCGGAAGTTCGTTCCACTCGTGTTCTGCGAACGAGGGAGACTAAATAGGCCGGGCGTGGCGGAAATGTGTCACGTCCGCGCAAAATGCGGAACCTTCCACATATTGCAGCTTGACACCGGAATTTATCGCAAATTGCGCCCGCTTCGAGCGGAGTGATCGAGAGGGATCAACCTATTGATAAAACATAAAATAATAATCAAAGGTAGTGTTTTTGATCGCGACAGGAGATGGCCGCCTTGAGCAGGCCTGTGGACAACAATAGGCTGGCGCCAACGTTCCATCCGGCAAAGGAGAGGCCCAGGAAGCGCCAGGGAGCTTCGTCGCAACGGACGATTCTCGGCGTATTCTTCAAGGATTCCAATAGATTGCCGGATATCTGGAGGCCGGTTCCACCGGCAGAGCAGGTTTCGGGGCCGAGCCAGAAGCCCCATTCGACGCCGGCGTGGTAGGCGCCGAGCGCTCCATTGGCTAGGAATGCCAGGGCGACGAAGCTGAATATGACCGCTGCCGGACGGGGATGGCTGGCGCTCAGCAGTACCAGACCCAGGAAGATGGCCGGCACGCCGAAGTAGTAGGCCCAGCGCTGTTGGAGGCACAGCGGGCAGGGCTGGATGCCGCCGATGTGCTGATAGCCGAGCGCGGTCAGAATCGCTGCAGTGGACACGAACAGGGCCAATGCGCCCCACTTGTATGCGGTACTGCCTGATATACGCTGCCGCAACATCTCGACTACCGGATGATCTCCGGCCTCTAGAGCAGAAACCTGACGGCAACGAAGCCGCCGACCAGCAGTGCCACGCCTACTGTCGTCACGAGCGTGAGCCGCCTCTCGATGAAATCCCGTATGGGGGGTCCGAACCAGTAAAGCAATGCTGCAACGAGGAAAAAGCGCATGGAGCGGGCAACGATGCTCGCCAGTATGAATGGCACCAACGGCATGTGGGTAACGCCGGCGGTGATGGTGAGAACCTTGTATGGTAGCGGGGTCATGCCCTTGATGATCAGGATCCAGACGCCCCACTCGTTGAACAACTGCTTGAACTGCTCGAACCCCTGGGTCTTCCCGTAGAACTCCAGGATGGATGCGCCCACGGTATCCATGAAGAAGAAGCCGATGGCATAACCCGCCATGCCGCCGATCACCGAGGATATCGTGGCCAGGAGCGCGTAAGCCCAGGCCTTCGATCGCTGCGCGAGAATCATCGGCACGAGCATCACGTCGGGTGGAATGGGAAAGAACGAGCTTTCCGCGAACGATACCCAGAACAGGGCATGCGGGGCCCGCCGGTCCCCCGCCATTCGCATCATCCAGTCATAAGTTTTTCTCATCATGCCGGTTCGTGCCTTGGGCGCGGAGGGGGGCACTGTAAATGACTGAAAAGCCACGCCCGGCGCGAAATGCGACGACGATGAAGGATCGAGTGCCGATGGGCGGGAAGCGTTGCGGGCTTTGCTCTGTTGCGACGCTGGGTACCAGGGTGGCTATGCGGGCGATAACGGCAGGAGATCGTCGGCGAGCTGGCGAACGAGCTCGTTGAGCACCATGCGACCCGCTGCCGTGGCGCGCACCCGGCCTGGGCCGGCGGCTTCGAGCATTCCCTGCATGGTGAGCCGGCCGAGTGCCCGGCCGCGGGGCGCCAAACCGCCGACGCGAGCGAGGCGGTCGAGTGGCAATCCCTCCACCAGGCGCAGGCCCATCAGAAGTGCCTCGTCGGCCTGCTCGGCGGCGGCCAGCGGCTCATCCTCGACGATGCCGCTGCCGCTGGTCTCGACGCGCTGCAGCCATGCTTCGGGCTGGCGCTCGGCGAGGGTGGCGCGGCGGCCGCTCGCCAGGAGAAGGCGTCCGTGGGCTCCAGCCCCGATGCCGGCGTACTCGCCGTACCGCCAATAGAGCAGGTTGTGGCGGGATTCGCCGGTTGGCCGGGCGTGGTTGGAGATCTCGTAGGCGGGCAGTCCCGCAGCGGCGGTTAGCTCCTGGGTGAGCGCGTAGAGGTCGTCGGCGGCCTGATCCTCGGGAATCCGCAGCTTGCCGTTGGCGTGCAGCGTGGCGAACGGCGTCCCGCTCTCGATGGTGAGCTGGTAGAGCGAGATGTGATCGCTGGCGAGGTCGAGCGCCTGAAGCAGCTCCTCGCGCCAGGCTGCCAAGGTCTGGCCAGGTCGCGCATAAATGAGGTCGAAGGAGGTGCGCGGGAAGGTTCGCTCCGCGATCGCGACGGCTTGGCGGGCTTCTGCTGCAGAGTGCAGCCGGCCGAGTGTCGCGAGGATGTCGTCCGACAGCGATTGAACCCCGAGCGAGACGCGGTTCACGCCTGCGCTGCGATAGCCAGCGAAGCGGTCTGCTTCCACGCTGGAGGGGTTGGCTTCCAACGTAATCTCGCAATCGGGGGCGACCGAAAAGTGGCGGTCGATCCGCTCGAGGATTGCCGCGACCGTCGCGGGGCTCATGAGGGAGGGGGTGCCGCCACCGAAGAATATGCTGTCGGCTCGGCGCGGCCCGATTCGCGCCGCTGTGGTGTCGAGGTCGGCCAGATAGGCGCTCAGAAAACGGGTCTCGTCGATGCCGCCGTGCCGGACGTGGCTGTTGAAGTCGCAGTAGGGGCATTTGGACGCGCAGAACGGCCAGTGTACGTAGACGCCGAAGCCGGCCTCGGGGGCTGGGGCTTCTGGCTCGCTGGGATTGGACGTCATGGCGCTCGCCGATTGGGCCGGCGCAGCAGGCATGGCCCGGCAGGGAGCATGCATGGCCCGACGGGATGGGGGCGGTGGGCTGTCACCTGCGCCGCAGATAGATGAGCAGGCCCTGCTCCTGACCACCTGGGCCGGCCTGGGCCTCCCAGAAATCTACGGTTTCGGCTCTCAGGGTCTCCGCGCAACTGCGTTTGCAATAGATCCATGCCCCGCCGGGAAGCTGAACCTGCGGTCCCAGCGACGTAGGCCGCACTGCGCCGCGCACGGTGGCGTTGCCGAAGAGGCTTTCTGCGACGACGTAGCCGCTACCCCGACGCTGGCCGTAGCCTTGTGCCGTAGCGGCGTCGAAGGTCAGGGCTGCTGCGAGCGTTGCGGCGAAGCCGCACGCGAACCAACGCGCTGAAATCAGTCTCATGACGGCTCTCTTCCAATGTGTTCGACGGTTCGTTGCCAGGCTCCGAGGCGGCGGCGCACGCGATACTCGGCTCGCGGCGCCTCGGGGCGGTTCTAAAGTCGGGCATCATAGCTTGCCGCCGACCTGTCCTGGTTGCGCAAAGGCAACGGGGCACTGGCCGCAGAAAGGGTTTCAACCTGGGCTCAATTAAGGCAGATTCAGGTTTCCAAATCCGAACCAAAGAGCAAAGTCCTCATGTCGACACCGTCGAATCTACCTCGTGGGCCCGTTTCGCGGACCTTCATGTCCCAGCGATTGCGACTGCATTACGCCGACTGGGGCAATCCGGACGCCCCCCCGCTCATCCTGCTGCACGGGGGGCAGGATCATTGCCGGAGCTGGGACTGGGTCGCAGCCCGCCTTTGCGATCGCTACCACGTCATCGCGCCCGACCTGCGCGGCCACGGCGACAGCGACTGGTGCAACGGCAGCACCTACATGATCAACGGCTACATTTATGATCTGGCCCAGCTGATCCATCAGATGAAGCTCGCGCCGGTGACGTTGGTGGCCCACTCTCTCGGCGGGAACGTGTGCGTGCGTTATACAGGCCTGTTCCCCGAGAACGTCGCCCGGCTGGCGACCATCGAAGGGCTCGGCCAGACGCACAATGCGGAGCGCAACAAGAAGTCCACCATCGAGCGGACCTGCGAGTGGGTCGAGGCCGCGCGCAAGCTCGCCTCCTACGTGACGTGGCGCTACGAGAGCCTGGAGGCAGCCGTCACGCGCATGAAGGAGGCCAACAAGCATTTGAGCGACGAGCAGGCGCAGCACCTGACCGAGTACGCCGTCCGCCAGAACGAGGATGGCACCTACACCTGGAAGTTCGATCCCTACGTGCGGCCGTTCCCGCCCTACGACTTGACACGCGAGGACGTGGAAGCTCTGTGGGCGCGTATCAAATGCCCCACGCTGCTCATGTGGGGGACGCAGAGCTGGCACACCAACCCGGCCGAGGACGGTCGGGCAGCGAAGTTCCCCAACGCACGCGTCGAGGGGTTCGAAGGCGCTGGACATTGGGTCCACCACGATAAGTTCGAACAGTTCATGGCAGTTCTCGAGGGGTTCCTCGCGGAAGCCCGGTAGGCAAGGTTTCACCTCAGGGCGGGGCGGTGGACCACTCATACCGGCCCAGATAAGGATCGACTAGAGTGTCGAGGCGGTGGGCCGGTATCACACTTTTGCTTGCGCGCAGCCGCCACCCCAACCCTGCGCGCGCATACCTCCAAACCGAATGCCCGACGAAGGGTCGAACATTCGGCTTTCCGGTATCAGCCGAGGCTTGGGGATTTTTGTGTTCAACTGGATGAGGGATGGCGTGGAAGCTAAAAGGGTGATCGGCAAGCCGGTGCGACGCATCGAGGATGCGGCGCTGCTGGCGGGCAAGGCGCGTTTCGTCGACGACCTCGAGCAGCCCGGCATGCTGCATGCCGCTTTTCTGCGGAGCCCGCACGCCCATGCGTTGATCCGCGGTGTCGACACGACAGCCGCGAAGGCAGCACCCGGAGTTGCTGCAGTTCTGACCATCGACGATCTGCGCCGCGTGCTGGTCGACGACCGCTTGCCGTTGCAGTTCCGGGCGGCCAAGCTGCCCCCCGACGTGACGCCTTTCGTGCTGGCGCGCGAGGAGGTGGCGTTCGTCGGCGAGGCCGTGGCGGTGGTGCTGGCGGATAGTCGTTACGCCGCGGAGGATGCGGCAGCCCTGATCGAGGTCGACTACGAGGCGCTGGCTGCGGTCTCGGATTGCCGGGCTGCGGCTCGTCCGGGTGCGCCGCAGGCGCGCTGTGTGCGCGCCTCGAACGTGCTTCTCACCCTGCACCAGTCCTACGGCGACATCGCCGAGGCATTCCAGAACGCGCCGCATCGGGCGAGCGTCAGCCTGAAGCAGCATCGCGGTGTCGCCCATTCGATCGAGGGTCGCGGCGCGCTGGCCGCCTACGACGCCAACGAGGACCGGCTCACGCTGTGGTCGTCGACACAGCTCGCCCACGAGTTGCGTGCGTTCCTGATGACTTTGCTGGGGCGCGACGAGAACCAGCTTCGCGTCGTGGCGCCCGAGGTCGGCGGCGGCTTCGGCACCAAGTTCGTGATGTACCCCGAGGAGGTGGTCGTCGCCACCGCCAGCCTTCTCCTCGAGCGCCCGGTCAAATGGATCGAGGACCGGCGCGAGCATTTCCTGTCCGCCGTGCAGGAGCGCGATCAGTATTGGGATCTCGAGGTAGCTTTCGAGACGGACGGTCGCCTGCGCGGGGTCCGCGGCCACATGATCCACGACAACGGCGCCTACACGCCGCAGGGCACGAACCTGCCCTACAACGCATCGACCGCGCTGCCCGGGCCCTACATACTTCCGGCCTACGATCTCGAGGTGTCGATCGTCGAGACCAACAAGGTGCCGACAATGCCGGTTCGTGGTGCTGGCTATCCCGAGGGCGCGTTCGCGATGGAGCGGCTGCTCGACCGCATCGCCGACGAGCTCGGCATCGACCGCGCCGAGGTGCGGCGGCGAAATCTCGTCAGGCCCGAGCAGTTGCCGTATGTCACGCCGCTCAAGACGCGTGCCGGGACGCCGATCACGCTGGACAGCGGCGACTACCCCGGCTGCCTCGAACAGGCGCTGACCGCCATCGATTATGCGGGATTTTCCACGCGGCGGCGGGCGGCGATGGCCGAAGGTCGTCATCTCGGCATCGGCATCGGCGTGGGCGCGAAGGGTACCGGCCGAGGGCCGTTCGAGAGCGGTATCGTTCGTGTCGGCCGGTCGGGACGGGTATCGGTCTATACGGGCGCGATGCCGATGGGGCAGGGCATCAAGACCGCCCTCGCCCAGATCTGCGCCGAGCAACTCGGCATCGAGGCGAGCGACGTCTCCGTCATCGCTGGCGATACGTCGGTGATCCCCTATGGCCAGGGCGGCTTCGCGAGCCGGCAGACGGTGACGGCAGGCTCGGCGGTTCACATGGCCGCCAAAGCCGTGCGCGAGAAGGCGATCGACGTCGCCGCGTTGCTGTTGGAGACGAACGCGGGCGATCTCGTTCTCAGGGAAGGACGCGTCGAGGTGGCCGGCGCGCCGGGCAGCGGCATGAGCCTGCGCGACATCGCCGAGGCCGTGGCCGGCGTTCCGGGATATGCACTGCCGGGCAACTTCGAGCCGGGCCTCGAGAGCACCCAGAGCTTCCTGCCGAGCGCGCTCACCTACGGTTTCGGCTGTCACGTCGTAGAAGTCGAGGTCGACCCCGAAACGCTTGCTGTGCGCATCGTCCGCTACGTCGTGGTCAACGACAGTGGCCGCGTCATCAATCCACTGATCGTGAAGGGCCAGCTCGTCGGCGGCGCGGTGCACGGCATCGGTAACGCGCTGTACGAGTGGATGGCCTACAGCGACGAGGCCCAGCCGTTGTCGACGACGCTGGCCGAGTACACCATGGTGACCGCGATGGAGGTGCCCTCGATCGAGGTCATCATGTCGGAGCATCCCTCGCCGCTGAACCCGCTCGGTGTGAAAGGCGTCGGCGAGGCCGGCTGCGTCCCCGCTGCCGCCGCCGTCGTCTCCGCTGTCGAGAGCGCGCTGGCCGAGCGTGGGCTGCGGATCGGCGAGTATCCGATGATGCCGGGGCGGCTTCATGCATGGCTGGCCGAGCGACCGGCAGCGGACTGAGCGTGCTCGATCTGCATCGACGCGTTTGAAGGGCTGGAGGCGCACATGACCGAGACGGTGTTCCTGGCGGGCGCTGCCGGAGTGATCGGCCAGCGCCTCGTGCCGCTCCTCATTGCAGCCGGTTGGCGCGTCTTCGGCACGACGCGGTCCGCTGAGCGCGCCGAAGCGCTTCGCGTTGCCGGGGCCGAGCCGGTGCTGGTCGATGTCTACGATGCCTCTGCGCTGACCGCTGCGGTTGTCGCGGCCAGGCCTCGCGTCGTCATGCACCAGTTGACGGATCTGCCCCGCGGGCTCGAGCCATCACACATCGACGAGGCCCGCGCGCGCAACGCCCGAATGCGAGAGGAGGGCACGCGCAATCTGGTGGCCGCCGCCGTCGAGGCGGGCGCTGAAAAGTTGGTCGCGCAGAGCATCGCGTTCGCCTGCGCGCCGGGACCAAAGCCCTACCTCGAGACGAGCCCTCTGGACGTGCACGCTACCGGGGGCGCGGGCATCAATGCGCGCGGAGTTGCGAGCCTGGAGGCGCATGTCCTCGCCGCGCCACTCGTCGGTATCGTGCTGCGTTACGGCCGCTTCTATGGACCCGGAACCGGGGTCGATGCGCCGGCTGGTCCGGGATCGCTGCACGTGGACGACGCAGCGCAGGCAGCGCTGGTGGCGATGACCACAGGTGAGCGCGGCATCTACAATATCGTCGAGGACGACGGCTTCGCGAGCGTGGAGAAGGCAGCTCGTGGGCTTGGCTGGCGCGCGAGGGGCTGCGACCTGCGATAGCAGCGCTCACGAACAGCGCGATGGCGCACGCTTGCCTCTCGTTCGTTTTCCCTGGAATGTGAGGGCAGGGGAAACGCGAGAAAAAAGCGGAGTTGGTGCCATGGCAGATGGGCAGCGCAATTATCTCGACGGCGGCGAGGCGGTGATCGAAGCGCTGCGGCGTCTGAAGGTCGATTACATCATGTCCTCGCCCGGCTCCGAGATGAGCCCGATCTGGGAGGCGATCTCGCGCCAGAAGGTGTCGGGCACACCCGGACCTGCCTTCATCGACGTGTGGCACGAGATGGTCGCGGTCGACATGGCGCTGGGCTACTCGTCCTACACCGGGCGGATGCAGGCCGTGATGCTTCATGCCGGCGTCGGGCTGATGCAAGGCGCGATGGGCATCATGAGTGCGTTCTCCTCGGAGACGCCGATGGTCGTGATGTCAGGCGAATCGATCGGCTTCGGCGAGCAGCCCGACTTCTACATGGAGCCGCAGTGGTACGGGGGCGTGAGTGTCGGCGGGCCGGACCGCTTCATCGCCCCGTGCGTGAAGAAAGCGAGCGTCGTCGGCCACGTCGATACGCTGTTCGAGCAGGTGATCCGCGCAGGCGAGATGGCCCAACGCGAGCAGAAGGGGCCGGTATATCTCGGCGTTCCGATCGAGATGATGATCGCGGAGTGGCGCAAGCCGGGCGACATCCGCGACATTCCCGCAGCGCCGAAAGTGCGCGCTATGGACACCGACATCGACGCGGTGGCGCGGCTCATCGAGGGGGCGAAAAACCCGGTGATCGTGGCCGAGACGGTGGGGCGCGATGCAGCATCGTTCGAGGCGCTGCGCGATCTCGCCGAGAAATGCGCGCTTCCGGTGTTCGGCGCGCGCAGCTCCGTAACTTACGCGAGCTTCCCGACGAGCAACAAGCTCTACCAGGGTTTTTACACGCACGAGCAGATCGCGGACGCCGACCTGATCCTTCTCGTCGGTGGACGCGCGCCTTGGTATCCGCCGTCGCGTCGGCCCGGATGCGGCAGGATCGTCTCGATCGGCGACAACCCGATCAAGCGCCAGTTCGCCTATCAGGTGCTGCTGGCGGACACGTACATCGAGGGCGATACGGCCGAAGCGCTGACGTTGCTTGCGAAGGCGGCCAAGCCAGCGGCCAAGAGTGTGAAGACGCGCCGCGAGCGCTGGGCGAAAGCGCACGACGCCTGGAAGGCGAGGCTCGCGGAGGAGGCTGCAAAGGCGCGCTCCGAAAACGGCATCAACGCTGTGGCGCTGGCGTCGGTTGCGGCGGAGAAGTTGCCCGCCGACACGATCTACGTCGACGAGACGATCACTCACATGGCCTTCATGCGACCTCACCTGGACCTCGATCGTCCCCAGAGCTTCTATCGCATGATGGGCGGCGGCCTCGGCCAGGGCATCGGCGTCTCGCTCGGCCTCAAGCTTGCCGCCAAGGAGCGGCCGGTGGTGCTGTTCGTCGGCGATGGGTCTTTTCTCTACAACCCGATCGTGCAGGCGCTGGGCGCCGGCCAGAAGTACGAGCTGCCGATCATCATCGTCGTGTGCAACAATGCGAAGTATGCAGCGATGCGGCGGGGCCATCTCAACTACTATCCCGGAGGGGCGTCCGAGACGCACGATCTGCCCTACGGCTGGCGCATCGAAGGCCCCGAGTATCACGAGCTCGGCCGCGAGTTCGGCGTCCACGGTGCGAAGGTGGAGAGTGTCGAGGCGCTGGCGAGAGCATTCCGGGAGGCGCTGGCCGCCACGAGCGAGGGCAGGACTGCGATCCTCAATGTGGTTTTGAAGTCATGAGGTCGTCGCGGCAGTCGTGACTTTGCTCGTGCAGGCTCGGCCATGGCGATTTCTTCTTCGAGCGGGGCTGGGCCGGGAAAGGCGCCCGTCGGGGGCGGACGGATGAACGACTTTCCCGAGCTTTCCTACGCTAATCCGGGCGATCCCTGGCACGTCAGGGCCATCATCGGAGTGATGGAGCGGTGGGCGGGACGGGGCTATTTCGTCCCGCTCTATCGACGCTGGCGGGAGGAGGTGATCCCGCGCGGTCCGCCGGTGATGCGTCCAGTACTCGATCTTTGCGATGTGGACCTGCAAACCTTCGGCGCCTGGCCGGCCGTGATCGCGGAGGGCGTGCCGCTCGTCATCGTCGCAAATCATCCCTTCGGCATTCTCGATGGGTTCGCGGCTCTGACATTGGCGGAGGAGATCGGCCGGCCGTTTCGCGTGCTGATCAACAAGGATCTAATGAAAGTACCGGAGATCCGGCCCTACTCGCTGCCGGTCGACTTCGCCGAGACGAAGGCTGCGCAAGCCGCCAACCTGCGCATGCGCAACGAGGCCATCGCGCTCTTGAAGCAGGGCGTCACCATCGTCGTTTTTCCCGCAGGTGGGGTGGCGACGGCGCCCTCCGCTTTCGCCCGCGCGGTCGACCTGCCGTGGAAAACGTTCACGGCACGCATGATCCAGGCCTCGGGTGCCCAGGTGCTTCCGGTGTTCTTCGAGGGGCAGTGCAGTCCGCTGTTCCATGTCGCCAGCCGCATCAACCTCACGCTGCGCCTGTCGCTGATGATCCGCGAGTTCCGGCGCATGGTGGGGGGAACGGTGAAGGCGCATGTCGGGAGTGTCATTCAGCCGGCGGAGCTGGCCGGATCGAAGGACCGGCTCATGCTGAACGAGATGCTGTTCGAGCGGGTGCATATGCTCGGCGGCGTGTCGCCGGAGGCAGCCCGCGCCCAGGCAGAGTTGTTGCCGGATCACCTCACAGGGCGGGATCGGTGAGGCGGGCATTACCGATCCGCGCGCTCAGCAGGGGTGAGAGTATCATAATACAAGTTTCAGATCAGCCTAGTGTTCCGGTTCTGACATTTGTTTCCCGTTGCGGCGAGGCTCGGTGCAAATGTCAGAACCATTAGGAACACTAGCAACTCGCCGCAGAAGTATTGGAAATACGGGTTCTCGACCCAGCGGCGCACCAGCTCCTCATCGGACAAATCGAACGTGTGCTTGAGGATCGACAACCCCGCCATCAACCGGGTCGGCAACGGTGGCTGACCCGGTCCATCCGTGTACATGT
>CAMAYR010000015.1 GCA_945862355.1 Devosia equisanguinis
AGCTACCTCCAATCGCGCGGCGGCCCTTTACGCCCCGCCGATCTCGCCGGTCATGATTGCCTCGTACATGGCGAGCATCGAACTTGGTCGTTGCACAACGAGGAAAGCAGAGTTGCCGTGCGTGTAACCGGCCGGCTGGTCTCCGACAACGGCGAGTTCCTGCTCGCAGCAGCGCGCGCAGGTGCCGGCATTCTGCGCGTCTCCGAAATCGCCGTGCTCGAAGACCTCTCCTCGGGTCGTCTCGTCCGGGTGCTTCCCGACCACGAAGCCGGTCTCGACGCAGGGATCTGGGCTGTCTATCCCAATACCAAGCACGCCTTGCCGCGCCTGCGCGCGCTGGTAGAGCACCTCACGGTCCATTGCCGGGAACAGTTCGAGGCTGCGGCGGCTGGCGACAAGATCCACACCCAGCGCCGCTTGCGCCAGTATCGCGCCTGAATCAGAAATCGCGCGCGACGACGACCGGCGACGGTCACGGGGTCAAGTCACGGGGCTCGAACGGTCCTGGCGCCAGCCACGCGCACCATCGCCCCACCGATCGCATGGTGCGTGACGAGCGGCGTCGTGAGCCGGCCACCAGGCGGCGCCTCACCCCCGGCCCACGCCGAAATCTGCCGCCATAGGTCAGTGAAAAGGATCCAGCCGTTGACGACACCCGACAGCGGCACGTCGTATGGCGCATAGCTCAGCTTGTATTCCAGGAAGATCCGCGCCCCGCCGACCTGTACCTCCAGCCCAGCCAGCACCTGTCCCGCCAGCCCAGCGTACTGATACTCGTAGGTGCGTCCGTTCTCCCCGCGATAGCCGATCTCGGTATGGGGCAGCGAGATACCACCTCCGGCCCCGACATAAGGCTGAACGCGGAAGCTGCCGAGGCGCAACAGACCGTTCAAGGTCAGCATGTTGTGGCCGTGGCTGAACTCGAGATGCCTGAACACGTCTCCAACCTTGGCACGCGGCGGCAACGCCTTGCCCTCGAGTGTGCCCTTGAAGTTGGTCTCCTCGTCGAACCGCGACACCGCCTTGGCGTGCGTGAAATCGAGCAAGCTCCCAAACCGCGCGCCATCCTGCCAGTGGGCCACACGCAGCCCGTAATAGATCGGGCTCTTGAACGGCTTGCCTTCCCACTCGATAGGCCCCAGCGACATATCCGTGCGCCCAGGGTTTTTTATCGTCACGACGCTTGGATGGGTATGCGTGACACCGAGATAGCCGCCAGCCAGCACCTCGCGCCGCCCGACGGTCGCCCCACCCTTGGCTGCCGTCGGCGCCTTGGCGCCAGCCCGCTCGATCGTATCGCCGGGGTCCGTGCCCAGCGCCGCGCCGAGCACCGGATCGTCGCGCGTCCAGTCGATGGCCAGTACCGCCAGCGCCGCCATGCCGGCAACTGAGGCCATCCGATCGTATCTCGTATTTCCCCAAAGCCACGGCTGCCTGCCTGCCGCCGAAAGCCCCATCGCGCGTTGCATCGGCTTCCCCCTTGTCGAATGCCGGTGCACAAATCTTTACACCTGTGGCCTGCCGCAAGGGCGAGCAGCATCGCCGCATGTGCGCAAAGTCGCACCGGCAACGGCAGTCACGAGATCGGCTTTTCTTCGCACGTTCCCGGTTCGGCCTCGCGCCACATTCGACCGTTCCAGGACATGGCTGTGGCCGGCGGTGGAGGCGACGGCGCGACGCCACCGATGCTTGCCGTATACAGCTCGTAACAGTTGGCGCTGTGACGCACGATCCGGAAGCAACCACCTTGATGCGGCTGAGCGTACACGAAGCAATACAGCTCACCCGCGACCGTCCAGCGGCCCGGCCGCCGCTCGTTGGCCTCCACGTAATCCGTTGTGCCGTCGGCGTTGATCTGCTCGCTCCAGGCGATGTTACTCGGATAGAGCCCCGTCAGCCTGACGTTGGTTAGCTGCCCACGGATCTCGGTCTCCTGCAGCCAGCCCCGTTGCGCGCTGGCGGGCGAGCTGGCTCCAACGGACAGCGCCAGCGCTGCCAGTGCGCCGGCCGAATGCCATCTTGTAATCATCGCCGCATCTCCTCGAACTAGAGAAGATCTAGCAGAACACTAGGCCACAGACACGACGGTACGAAGCCGAACGTACTCGTTCGAAGGGCCGCTCAGGCGATCTTGAGCAGGCCGAACCGGTTGTCCGCCGCTTGCGCCGCCGCCAGCGGACGCCACCAGACCTCGTTGGCGAGATACCACCGCACGGTCTTCGACAATGCCGTCTCCGCTGTTTCCTCCGCGCGCCAGCCAGTGTCCTGCGCCAATATCCCCGCACAGGGCTCCTCGGCGACGACAAGCCGGCCCCGCGATGCCGGTCCGGTCAGCGACCCTGGCCGTCCCCCGTGCCGCGCTGCGAGCTCGAATACCCGGGTGGCGACAGCTTCCGGCGCGACCAGTCCCGATCCGGCCGGTGAATAGGTTGCCCCCGGCGTGCCCTTGTCGAACATGGCGAGCAACGCCCGCACGTGATCTTCAACGTAGAGCCAACGAGCAGGATCACCAGCCTTTGGGGTAATAGGCTCGCCATCGCACGCTGCGGTGACGAGGGCCGGGATCGGCTCGACGGGGAACTGATACGGCCCGAACGTCGCCGGCCCCTTCGAGATGATCGCCGGCAGGCCATAGCTCTTGTGCCATGCCAGCACGAGCTCGTCCGCGCCGGCCCGGCTGGCGGCTTCCGGCGTGATCTGGCCGCCGGCCATCGACACGCTCAGGAAACGGAACGCTTCCTGCCGCTTGGTTGGCAGGACGGACCAGTAGTCGCGCGCGGCCTCGAGCAGCCGCCAGGTGCCGAGCACATTGGTTTCGACGGCAGCCGGAGCGCTCCCATGCCGGGCATGTGGCAGCCGCTCCGCTGCGGCATGAATGACCGCGTCGGGCGCAAATGCATGCAGCAGCGCTGCCACGCGCTCCCGATCGCACACGTCGATCCGGCGAAACGAATAGCGCGGGCTTTGTGCGATTGCCGTGAGCGAGGCGAGGCTCGACGTCGCCGTCAGCTTGTCCAGATTGAGCACGGTGGCGCCACGCTCCGCCACCAGCATTCTGCAAAGAGCCGAGCCGATGAAACCAGCCCCACCCGTCACCACGATACGCATGAACTACCCCGACGCCTGAACCTTTCCGCGCTTGTCCCGAGCGCGCTTGGATTCACTCTAGTGGTCGGACGTAAGAGCGGCGTAAACCATGCCCCCGCCGCGCCGCCGATCGGCGTTCTTGGTAAAGCAGTGATGAAGATCAGGGCATTGGGCGTAGCAATTACGTGTGTCGACACGCCGCCGCCCCTCCCCGGTGCCCACTCATTGCACCTTCAACCCCATCAACCCGGCGATCAGATTGCGCTGGATCTGCGACGAGCCCGCCGCGATCGTGCACGAGCGGCAATCGCGATAGAAGCGAGCCATGTCGAACTCGTTCGAGTACCCGTAGCCGCCCATGATCTGCATGCCCATGTTCGCCACCTTCACGAAGGTCTCCGACGAGAACAGCTTGGCCATCGTGATCTCCGCCAGCGCATCCTCGCCCGCCGCGACCTTGAACGCCGCCTGATAGGTGAGCGCCTTCGCCGCCGCCACCTCCGTCTGCATGTCCGCGATCATGTGCGCGATCGCTTGGTTCGACCCGATCGGCCGGCCGAACTGCTTCCTCTCCTTGGCCCACGCCGCCGCCATGTCGACGACGCCTTGCGCGGACCCGCAGTTGCCGGCCGAGGACACGACGCGCTCGATCTGCAGGCCGGACAATACGCAATCCCAGCCCTTGTTCTCGCCCCCGACGAGCCGGTCCTCATCGACCTTGGCATCCGTGAAGAAAACCTCGTAGGTGCCGGCGCAATGCCGCCCGAGCATGTCGAGCTTGTTGAGCTTCACGCCCGGCGCGTCGTTGTCGACGAGCAGCAGCGACACGCCCTTGCGGTAGTGCGCTGTCGGATCCGACTTCACGTAGACGAACATCGTGTTGTCGCGCGCACCCGCCGCCGTGTTCCAAAGCTTCTGCCCGTTGAGCACGTAGCCGTCGCCCTGCCGCTCGGCCTTCGTCCGGATCGCGCCGACATCCGAGCCCGCTTCCGGCTCCGACATCGAAATCGAGAACCGCCGCTCGCCGGAGATGACCTTGGGCAGCCACGCCTCCTTCTGCGCCTCGCTGCCTTTCATGAGAAGCGTGACACCGCAGAACATCGAGCCGCCGTAGCACATCTGGAAGTCGGCGCTGACGTAGGCGATCTCTTCCACGCAGATCGCAAGATCGACCGCGTCGCCGCCCATCCCGCCATACTTCTCCGGGAAGATCACGCCGAGCAGCCCCGCCTCCACCCACGCGTCGTAGAGCTCGTAGGGGTAGGCCCGCGCCTTGTCCTTCGCGCGCACGTAGTCACGGTTGGCGTGGGTTGCCATCAGCTTTTGAACGCTCTCGCGTAGCAGCTTCTGCTCGGTAGTAAAGGCAGTCATTTTCAAGTTGCTCCGTCTGGCTTTTCCGGCTGCGAGCGCGATGAGGAACTACAGAACGGCAGATTGCAAGCGATGCAGCCGCGCACCACAGATCGCATACTCCGCATCTTCTCGCGGTGCGTCTGGGCATCGGCCGAAACATGCCGCTTTGAAACCACGCCGGGATCTGCACAATTGACTGCCGAAGCGAGCCCGCATTTGGAGGAACCATGCCCCGCCCAGCCCTGGATCTCGCCGTGGTCCTCTCCGTCAACGAGCGCACCAAGCCGTTGCTGGAGGGCCGCGTGGAGGCGCAGGGCCTCCGCCTGATCCCCACCGGCGTGCATCCCTCCGAGATGTTCTGGCGCCAGCTCAAGTATCAGGAGTTCGACGTCTCCGAGATGTCGATGTCCTCTCTCCTCATCGCCACCTCGCGCGGCGACCGCACCTGGGCAGGGCTCCCCATCTTCACGACACGCGAGTTCTTCCACACCCGCGCGCTCGTCCGCGTCGATGCCGGTATCGAGAAGCCCGCCGATCTCCGCGGCAAGCGCGTCGGCGTGCCGGAATATCAGCAGACGGCGGCGGTCTGGTCGCGCGGCGCGCTGCAGCACGAGTTCGGCGTGAAGCCGTCCGAGATCACCTGGTTCATGGAGCGCACGCCGGAGGTGAGCCACGGCGGCTCGACCGGTTTCACAGCACCGCCCGGCGTCACGGTGAACCGCATCCCGATGTCGACCAATATCGGCGAGATGCTGGTCAACGGTGAGCTCGACGCGACCTTGCTCTACCTCACCGACAAGAACCTCGTCGACCGCAGCCGTATCGATGTGTTGGGCTCCGGCAAGGTCCGCCGCCTCTTTCCAGACCAACTCACCGAAAGCCAGCGCTTCTTCGCCAAGACCGGCCTTTATCCGATCAACCATTGCGTCGTCGTGCGCCGCACGCTGCTGGAGCAGCACCCCTGGATCGCGCTCAACCTCTACAAGGCTTTCGTCGCCGCAAAGGATATGGCGACAGCGCAAATGACCGCTTCGCTCGAGCCCTATCTCGCCACCGGCGTCGTCGGCGCTCGATTGAGGACGGCCACGGGCAGCGACACACTCGGTCCCGGCATCAAGGCGGCCATCGACGCCGACCCGCTCGCCTACGGCTTCAAGGCCTCGCGAAAGGTGCTCGAGACCATCGTGGCCTACAACCACGAGCAGGGCTTGACGCCCGAGCCGGTAAAGCTCGAAGAGCTGTTCTGGCCGAGCACGCTCGATCTATGAACACCCGCTGACAACATCGACTGGATGCCCTCATGCAGGTCAAAGCTCTCGTCACAGCGACCGTTTCCGGCGTTCTCGACCAGCTTCTGCCGGGGTTCGAGCACACCAGCGGCCACGCAATCGAGCGTTGGGACGCGACCGCCGGTAAGGTCCGCGACCGACTGCTCGAAGGCCCGCCGGCCGACGTGGCCTTCGTCACCGCCAGCGTGATCGCCGAAGTCGAGAAAGCCGGCCGCATCGACGTCGCGAGCAAGGTCGTGCTCGCACGCTCCCCGCTCGGCGTCGCCATCCCCGCGGGCGCCACCAAGCCGGATCTGTCGGACGAGAACGCACTGCGACGGCTCATACTCTCCGCCCAGACGATCGCCCTCACCGATCCCGATGGCGGCGGCAACACCGGCCGCTATTTCATGGGAATAGCCGACCGCCTCGGCGTCGGCGCGCAGCTGAGATCCAAGACGCGGCTCTATCGTCACGGCGGCCACGTCTCCGAAGGCGTTGCAGCCGGCGAAGCGGATTTCGGCATCACCGTCATCAGCGAGATCGTCCCCATCGAGGGCGCCGACGTCGGCGGCGCCTTGCCCGACAGCGTACAGAACGTCTCGATCACCTATGCCGCGCTCGTCACCGGTGCTGCCCATCCCGAGGCCGGACGAGCATTGATTGCCTATCTCACCGCACCGGCCGCACACACGGCGATCCGGGCGTGCGGCATGGAGCCGGGCTGATCCATGATCCAACTTGAAACCAAGGCACCGGCGCCGGCGATGCAACTCACTCCGACGACGAGAAAAAAGCTGAGCGGCAGCCCATGAGAATACTGATCGATGCCGATGCCTGCCCCGTAAAGGAGGAGGTGTTGCGCGTGGCCGAGCGGCATGGCTTTGAGGCGCATTACGTCGCCAACAGTTGGATGCGCCTGCCCGAAGGCCCGCTCGTCAGGCGCGTGATGGTCGGAGACAAGTTCGACGAGGCCGACGACTGGATCGCCGGGAATTGCGGCCCCGACGACATCGTCGTCACTGCCGACATCCCCCTCGCCGCGCGCTGCCGCAAAGCCGGCGCGACCGTCATCGGCCAGACCGGCAAGCCGTTCACCGAAGCCTCGATCGGCATGGCACTCGCCATGCGTGAGCTGATGACCGATCTGCGGGCGATGGGCGAGGCCCGTGGCGGCAACGCACCCTTCTCCCGCCAGGACCGCTCGCGCTTCCTTCAGGCTCTGGAAACCGCCGTGCAGGCAATCCTGCGACGGCCCGGCCGCACCCCCTGAGCGGTCCGCGGCCCCGCACTTTTCCGGCACCATCCCGTCGTCGCGACAGCGTGGCTCAGGCCACCCCTGGCCACTCCCGCCTTGAACCCGTCACGCCCATAACCTACAAGCCCGCCGAACCGTCGAAATGGGAGGAATGGCATGACAGTCTCTAGAAGCCGCCGCGCAGTGCTGGTCGCTACCACGCTCGCCGCATTGCTTCCGCTGGCGCACAGCGCGTCCGCTCAGGATTTCCCAAGCCGCCCGCTGAAGGTGGTGATCGGCTTCCCCGCGGGCAGCGGCGCCGACATCCTCGGCCGCAACTTCACCAATAAGCTCCAGCAGGTCTCCGGTCAGCCCGTGATCGTGGAGAACCGCCCCGGGGCAAATTCCAACATCGCCATCGGCACGGTGAAGAACTCCAAGCCGGACGGCTATACGATGCTGTTCGTGGCCAACTCGAACATGGCCATGAACAAGTGGCTGTTCAAATCGCTGCCGTTCGACACCATCAAGGACTTCACCGCGATCGCCTCCTGGGCGCAGCTCGGCTTCGTCGTGGTCGTCGGCGCCGACAGCAAGCACAACACGCTCGCCGATCTGACAGCACTGCTCAAGTCGAAGCCGCAGAACAAGTACGGTACGACCAACCAGACCGCGATCGTCTCCACCGAGTACTACCGTCAGCTCGCCAAATTCGAGGCGACGAACGTCGGCTACCGCACAGCACCCGACGCCCTGCCGGACGTGGTGAACGGCACGCTGGACTTCATGATCATGGACGGCACATTCGCGATGGGCCAGATCCGCAACGGCAAGTTGAAGGCGCTGGCCGTCACTTCGACGTGGCGGATCGCGGGCCTGCCGGCTGTGCCGACCTTCCAGGAAGCCGGCTACAAGGGCTTCGAGTTCGCGCCGTGGTGGGCAACCTACGTGCCGAAAGGCACGCCGGCCCCGGTCGTCGCCAAGCTCGAAGCATACTTCAACCAGATCACGAAGATGCCCGACATCAAGGAGGCCCTGGAAAAGATCGCCTCCATTCCCCTCCACGACGGCTCGGCACAGACGGCCGACAAGCTCGCCAAGGAGGTCGACAAATGGGGCCCGATCATCCAGGCCGCCGGCATCAAGCCGCAAGGCTGAGCCGGAAAGCGCTTTGGACCGGAGAATTTAAGGGGAGGGCGGGTCCGCTCTCCTCTTTCTCGTAACAGCCTTCCGATCTTGGCTTTCCGACAATTGGCCTTCCGACAAGCTTTCCGACAAGCATGACAAAAGCCTCTGCCCCGTCGTAACCTTACTTGTCCAAGGAAACGCAGCCGCACGTCGGCGAGAACAACAAAGGGGAGAAGCGATGCAATTCTCGTATCGAGGCCACAGCGCGGGGCTCGCGCTGGCCGCGCTGGCCGCAGTGACGATTGCAGCCACCGGCCCATCCGCGACGGCGCAGGACTTTCCCACCCGCTCGATGAAGGTGCTGATCGGCTTCCCCGCCGGCAGCGGCGCCGACATTCTCGGCCGCCACTTCACGACCAAGCTGCAGGAGCTCTCCGGCCAGCCCGTCGTCGTCGAGAACCGGCCTGGGGCCAACTCCAACATCGCCATCGGCCTCGTCAAGAACGCCAAGCCCGACGGCTACACCATGTTGTTCGTGGCCAACGCGAACATGGCGCTGAACAAGTGGTTGTTCAGATCACTGCCCTTCGACACCGTGAAGGATTTCACGCCGGTTGCCTCCTGGGCGCAGCTCGGCTTCGTGTTCGTCGTCGCGCCCAACTCCAAGATCAACTCGATCTCCGACCTGACGGCATTCCTGAAGTCGAACGCCCAGGCGAAGTACGGCACGACCAACCAGACTGCGATCGTGTCGACGGCCTACTACATGCAGCTCGCCGGCGTTAAGGCGACCAACGTGCCCTACCGCACCGCGCCCGATGCGATGCCCGACGTCACCAACGGCACGCTGGACTTCATGATCATGGACGGCACCTTCGCGCAGGGCCAGATCCGGCAGAACAAGCTCAAGCCGTTGGCGGTCACATCGACATGGCGCATCGCTGGTATGCCCAATGTGCCGACGATGAACGAGGCTGGGTTCAAGGGCTTCGACTTCGCGCCGTGGTGGGCGACCTATGTTCCCAAAGGAACGCCAGCGCCCGTGGTCGCCAAGCTCGAGGCCTGGTTCCAGAAGATCGCGGCCTTGCCCGAGACCAAGGTCTATCTCGAGAAGATCGCCTCGGTGCCTCTGCTCGATGGCTCCGCTGCAACTGCCAAGCGCCTCCAGACCGACATCGACAAGTACGGCCCGGTCATCAAGGCCGCCGGCATCAAGCCGCTCGATTGAGCATACCCGACGGTGCGCCGGGCCCCTGGTGGCCTCTGGCGCATTGTCTTCCTCAAGCCAACCGCCGCACGGCCTCCGCGGACGTGTCGACGATCCGCTTCAAGAAGCGATGTACGTGCTCCATCTCCGTCTGGCTCATGCCGGCGAACAGAACGTCGTTGGCCGCACGCACGAGCGGCGTCAGCTTCCGCAGCATCTGCCGCCCCTCCGCAGTCAGGCGGATGTCGACGGCGCGGTTGTCACTTGCATCGACGCGCTTTTCGACCAGGCCCGCCTCGACGAGCTTGGCCGTCTCGGCCGTGACGTGCGGGCCCGCGACGTGCAGATGCTCCGCAATCGCACGCACGCCGACGCTTCCCACGCCTGACGACGATAGCCGCCTGATCGCTAGCAGCATCGCGATCTCCGAACCTGTGAGGCCTGTCGCTTTGCCGAGCCCGCGACGGACGGCGAGCATTCCCGAGGCCGCCGCGAACAGATCGGCAACGAAGTCCCGGAAAGCCACGTCGTTGCCGGCGACGAGCAGGGCCTCCACGCCAACGGTGAGGTCCGGCGCCTCGGCATCGGCCGGCCGCCTCGCTTCTTCACCGGCTTTGCGTGCCTTGGTCGTCCCTCGCGTCGCCATTTCCAAGCCCTTCCTGTGGCCCGTACAGGACCTGTTGAATAGATAAGAAACTTATGCATTATGTCGTTTCCGAAGGCACGGCACAACCTGTCGCGCCTTGATGAGGATCAAAACGGAGAGAGAAAATGCTTCGTTCCGGCGCCGATTATCTCGAGAGCCTGCGCGACGGCCGACAAGTGCTTATCGGCAAATAGCGGGTGAAAGACGTGACCACCCATCCCGCGTTCCGCAACACCGCGCGCTCATTCGCCCGCATCTACGACCTCAAGCGCTCGCCCGAGCACATCGACGCCATGTCCTATGAGGAGAACGGCAAGCGCTACTCCACGTGGTATCTGCTGCCGCGCACCAAGGACGATCTTCGCAAGCGCTCGGAGGCACACCGGCGCGTCGCCGAATGGTCATATGGCCTTCTCGGCCGCAGCCAGGATCACGTCTCCACGTTCGTGTCCGGCATGCGAATGATGCCCGAGATGTTCGAGGAGGGCCGTAAGGGCTTCGGCGACAACCTCGTCAGCTATTACGAGCACATGCGCGACAACGACATCTTCGCCTGCTACCTCGTGATCACGCCGCAGAGCGCCCGCGACCCGGAGATCTACAAGCGCCAGACCTCGCGCAACGCCGCGTTGCAGGTCGTCGCCGAGGACGACAAGGGCATCTACCTCTCCGGCATCAAGATGCTCGGCACCTCCGCTGTATTTTCCGACGAAGCCTGGATCGGCAACATCCTGCCGCTCGCACCGGAGCAGAAGGCGCTGTCGATCACATGCTCGGTGAAGATGAACGCACCGGGCCTCCAGATCTGGGTTCGCAAGTCCTACGAGCAGCATTCCATCAGCAAGATCGACAACTACTTCTCCTCGCAGTTCGACGAGACCGACGCGGTGCTGGTGATGGATCGCACCTTCGTGCCGTGGGAGCGTGTGTTCGTGATGGACAACGCCCAGCTTTCCCGCGACATCTATTTCAAGACGCCCGCGCACATCATGGGCAACCACCAGTCGATGACGCGGTTTGCCGAGAAGCTGAAGCTCGTCAACGGCGTCGCGCACAAGGCCGCCGAGCTTTCCGGCGTCGGCCACATGCTGCCCGTGCAGCAGACGCTCGGCCGCCTGATGGCTGGCGAGGCCGGCCTGCTCGGCATGATCGCCGGCCAGGTCGAGCAGCCTGAAACGCTCCCCAACGGCTACATGCATGTGAACCGCCGTTTCCTCTACGCGGCGCTGCACTGGACCTCGAACCACTACGCCGAGATCGCCGAGAAAGTGCGCGAGATGCTGAGCGCGGGCCCCTTCCAGATTCCCGCCGACGCGTCCGTGTTCGAGGATGCCGAGCTCGCTGCCATCTACGAAGCCAACTGGTCGGCGATCGGGGCGGGCGCCTCGGACCGCTTCAAGTTCATCAAGATGTCGTGGGATCTGCTTGGCTCCGACTATGCCGGGCGGCACACCCAATACGAGCGATTCTACGGCGGCCCGCCGTTCCTCAACGACATGTACAATTACACCTGGGCGCCGTGGGCCGAGCGCCGCGCCGTGATCGACCAGATTCTCGCCGACATGGAGTTGCCGAAGCCGCTGGCAACCGCTGCCGAGTAGCGCTGACCGCTCACACGACGGCTTTCGCACTGAGACCGAGGCGCTCGATGACCTGATCGAGCGCCTCGATGCTTTTCAAAAGCCGTCTCGATCAACCCCGATCGACGAAGCTGTCGACCACCTTCTTCTGGCCGGCCTTCTCGAAATCGACGGTCAGCTTGTTGCCGTCGACCTCGGCCACGTGACCGTAGCCGAACTTATCGTGGAACACGCGGTCTCCGACCTTGAACTCCGACACCTGCCGCGTCGAGGATGCGACCACCTGCCCCTCGATCAGCATCGGGCTTCGGGCCGGCTTGCGGGACTGCTGCTTGTCCGGCCACTTCTGATGGCCCACGCCGCCGCCTGCATTGCCGCCGTAGGTGGCGGCGCCGGGCTTCTCGAAGCTGCCTTTGGCCTGGCTCTGCGCGCGCTGCCAGCCTGGCGTCTGATAGCTCGACTGGAACTGCTTGTTGTCGAACCGGCTCGGTCCGAAGCCGCCGCTGCCTCCACCACCACCGAGCCCGCGATAAGCGCCGGAGAACGGCCCCTTCGCCTCCACCACGTCGACGTTCTCCTCGGGCAGCTCATCGACGAACCGCGACGGTGTCGCCGACTGGAACAGACCTCGCGTGCGGCGGTTCTCGGTGAACGAGATCCGCGCCCGCTTGCGCGCCCGTGTGATGCCGACATAGGCGAGCCGCCGCTCCTCCTCGAGCCCCTTGACGCCGCTCTCGTCGAGGCTGCGCTGGTGGGGAAACAGCCCCTCCTCCCAGCCCGGCAGGAACACCGTGTCGAACTCGAGCCCCTTGGCGGCGTGCAGCGTCATCAGCGAGACGCGGTCGCCGTCGTTCTTGTTGTCGGCGTCCATCACCAGCGACACGTGCTCCAGGAAGCCCTCGAGCGTGTCGAAGTCGTGCATGAACCGGACGAGCTCCTTCAAGTTCTCCAGCCGCGAGTGTGCTTGCGGGCTTTTGTCCGCCTGCAGCATCGCCGTGTAGCCGCTTTCATCCAGGATCAGCTCGGCGAACTCGGTGTGCCGCATCGCCCCGATCCGCGCACGCCACCGCTCGATGGCCGTGAGGAGGTCGCCGATCGACTTGCGTGTCTTGGGCGCCAGCTCGCCAGCCTGCACCATCTCCGCCGCCGCCATCGCCAGCGGAATCCCCTGCCCGCGCGACGCCGCGATGATCCGGTTCACCGTCGTGTCGCCGATGCCGCGTTTGGGGACGTTGATGATGCGCTCGAACTTGAGATCGTGGGTCGGATTGTGAACGACCTCGAGATAGGCGATCGCGTCCTTGATCTCCGCCCGCTCGTAGAACCGCGGACCGCCGATCACCCGATACGGCATCCCGATGGTGATAAAGCGATCCTCGAACGCACGCATCTGGAAGGAGGCGCGCACCAGCACCGCGATCTGGTTGAGCTGGTGGTCCTTCTTGATCAGTGCCTCGATGTCCTCGCCGACGACCCGGGCCTCCTCGGTGTCGTCCCACACGCCGGTGACGACGACCTTGTCGCCCTTGTCGCCGTCCGTGAACAGCGTCTTGCCGAGCCGTCCCTTGTTTTGCGCGATGACGTGCGAGGCCGCCGCCAGGATGTTGCCCGTGGAGCGATAGTTGCGCTCGAGACGAATCACGCCAGCGCCTGGAAAATCCTTATCGAAGCGCAGGATGTTCTCCACCTCAGCGCCGCGCCAGCCGTAGATCGACTGGTCGTCGTCACCGACACAGCAGATGTTCGGCCGCTCGCCACTGCCAGCAGTAGCGCCCGCGCCCTGCTCGGAGCCCAGCGCCAGCAGTTTGAGCCACTGGTACTGCACCGTGTTCGTGTCCTGGTACTCGTCGACGAGAAGGTAACGGAACCGGCGGCGATACTCCGCCAGCACATCCGGCCGCTCGCGGAACAGCCGCACGCATTCGAGAAGCAGATCGCCGAAGTCGCACGCATTCAGCTCTTTGAGCCGCTTCTGGTAGTCGGCATAGAGCTGCGCGCCCTTGCCGTTGGCGAAGGCGAACGCTTCCCCCTTCGGCACCATGTCTGGCGTCTGGCCGCGGTTCTTCCAACCGTCGATGAGGCTCGCCATCTGCCTCGCCGGCCAGCGATCCTTGTCGATGCCGGCCGCTTCGATGACCTGCTTGATCAGGCGTAGCTGGTCGTCGGTGTCGAGAATGGTGAAGCCCGACTTGAGCCCCGCGATCTCCGCATGGCTGCGCAGGATCTTCACGCCGATGGAGTGGAACGTGCCGAGCCACGGCATGCCCTCCACCTCGCCGCCGATCAAACGGCCGATGCGCTCCTTCATCTCGCGCGCGGCCTTGTTCGTGAAGGTGACCGCGAGTATCTGCCCACCGCGCGCGCGCCCGGTCGCTAGGATGTGCGCGATGCGCGTCGTGAGCACGCGCGTCTTGCCCGTGCCCGCGCCAGCCAGCACGAGCAGCGGCCCGTCGAGCGTCTCGACCGCCTGGCGCTGCTCGGGATTGAGCCCGTCGAGGTAGGGTGCTGCTGCGACATGCGCAACGCCGCGCGCCCGCATCGAGATCGAGCCGCGCGGCGGCGGCGGCGGCGCGGGCGCACGGGTTGCGGGCAGGGCAGCAGGTGCCGCCCACGGGTCCTCGCCGACGTGCTCGTCGGGCGCAGGAAGCGGATTTGGTCGATTCTGAGCCATGACGAACATCTAGCACGACCACCGTGGCAAAGGCGCGGCAGCCTCGCTCGTCAACAGGTTTGCGCGCCTGCACAGCACCGACCGGACCACCGCGCACAGCCCCGGTTACTGGGCTTTGGAAATATGCCGCAGCGAATGCCTTTTTCGCCAACTCTGTGCCATAAGGGAGCATGATGGTAAACGACCACGGGGACAGGGAGACCGCCGCGTGATCTTTCGCATGTGCGAGCACACCCCGCTCTCGGCGGGTTACCGGCTCGCTACTCGGAGTGGCGGGACATGAACAGCTTCCTGCTGTGGGTCGGCGGATTGATGGTCGCCGTGCTCGGCCTGCTGTTCGCCGTGCCCCATGTGATCGACTGGAATGCCTACCGCGGCGTGTTCGAAGAGGAGGCCTCGCGAATCCTCGGCCGCGATGTTCGCGTCGGCGGCAAGGTCAATCTGCGCCTGCTGCCGTCTCCTTACGTACGCTTCGAGAAGGTCCGCATCTCCGATTCTGGCGCCTCCCTCGGGGAGCCCTTCTTCCGCGCCGAAGCCTTCACGCTCTGGCTTGCCCCCACGCCGCTACTGAAGGGCGTCGTCGAAGCCAGCGAGCTCGAGCTCGACCGCCCTGTATTGCGGCTCGCTGTCGACGCGGAAGGCCGCGGCAATTGGCAGGCCTTCAAGATCGCACCGGGTGCTGTGCCGTTCATTCCGAGCGACGTCGTCTTGCAGCAGGTCCGCATCAAGCAAGGCATCGTCTCGCTGCGCACCGAGGGCGTCACCGAGCCACTGACGCTGAGCGCCATCGACGGGGAGGTTTCGGCAGCCTCTCTCGACGGCCCCTACCGCTTCCGCGGCATGGTCGACTGGCAAGGCGCGCGGCGCGAGCTGAGGATCGGCACTTCGCAACGCGAGGCCGACGGCAAGCTGCGCTACAAAGCCAGCGTCCGCTCGCCAGACAACGGAAATTCCTATCTGGTGGACGGCGAAATCTCCGAGATCTCCGCCAGGGCGAAACACACTGGTTCCCTTTCCGCCAAGTTGCCGCTTTCGGGCTTTTTGCAAGGCCTGCTCCCATCCGATGCCCGCTCGACGACTGAACGCAATGGCGAGATCATCGACTTGCGGGCGACCATCGCCGGCGACATCGACGGCGCCCGCCTCACCGACATGGCATTCGCTTTCGAGCATCGTGGCAAACCACAGATGGTCGGCGGCGAGATGGCCGCCAACTGGCGCAATGGCCTGAGACTGGACACCCGGCTCGCCTCGCGCTGGCTCGATCTCGATACGCTGCTCGGTCAGGCCGGTAGCAATGCGGCCCCTGTCGCCACCGTGCGCCGCATCATCGAGCAAGCCAGCTCGATGCTGCCGAGCGACGGCACCTCGCTGGTCACGATCGACATCGATCAGGTCACCTTGGGCGGCGAAGCCTTGAGTGGCGTCCGGTTGGCCCTTGCGCGCGCTGGTGGACTGACCAGCATCGGAGAGCTGCGCGCTGCGCTGCCTGGCAACGCACGGGGATCACTGCGCGGCCAGCTCGCATCCACGACGCCAACGAACGGAACGGAAGCCGCCACCCAGCCAGCTGCAGCGACCGATATTTTCACTGGCGATGTCGTGCTCCGCGGCGCCAGCTACCAGCGTTTCGCGGCCTGGGCTGGAATGACCGCGCTTGCCGCCAATCGGGATGGCGCCGCCCGGCTGGACGATGCGTTCTCCATCGCATCGCGCGTGCGCCTGCTGCCGGCCGGGCTGATCCTGAGCCAGGCCCAACTCGAGCTTGGCGGGCGCCAGATTTCTGGAAGCGTCGACTGGCGATGGGGCGACAACCGCTCGCTCGACATCGCAGCGGTAGGCCACGCGATCGACATCGGCGCCTTCGCCCCTGGCGCGCTCGACCTCACGACCGGTGGCAATGGCCAACCCGAAGCAGCGGAAGAAAAATCTGCACGCGCCAGCGCCAGCGGCATGGTCTCGAACGGCTCCGGTTTCACTGGTCTCGATCGCCTTACAGCTCGCGCCGCCATCATCGAGCGCGCTGTCGGGCGGCTCGGTCTAACCCTCAAGGCTGGAGAGCTGGCGGACGGCGCGACGCGAATGCGCGATGTCGATGCCGAGATCGCAATCAGGGACGGCGGCATCGTCGTCACGGCACTCGGCCTGACTGGTGCGTCCGGCGTTCGCATGGAGCTGCAAGGTGCCCTGGCTGCCTTGCAGACCAAGCCGGCAGGCACTCTGCGCGGCTGGGCAAAGGCCGCCGATCCCGCCGCGACAGCCACGATGCTGCAGGCGTTGCCGGCCGCTGCAAAGCGCATAGCCGGCCGCTGGCTGTCCGAGGCCACCACAGCCGATTTCGGTTTTTCCCTGACCCTCGGCGGCGCGTCCCCTGACCACTTGCAGCTTCGCGCCGACGGACTGCTCGACCAAGCCAGGACCGTCCTGGAGCTTGGGCTCGACGGCGGTCTCGGCCGCTGGCAGGACGGGCCGATCCGTCTCGCGCTCGACATCGACGGCAGCGCGGCCGGCAGCCTGATCAGGCACATGGCCGGCCATGGCCGTGGCAACTCCAGCACCGCTGGCCCGTCAGCACAGACCGCATCGGTTACCTCAACCGGCCGCCCGCACAGCGCCTCCCTGCAAATCAGAGCCGCCGGCGTCAACGCAGCAAGCCTCATCGCCGATGCCCGGCTCGAGACTGGCGCGGGGACCGATCGGGCGACCGCCGACTACAAGGGTCGCGTCGCGCTGAGCCCGACCAGCGACATCGAGCTCGGCGGCCAGATCGAGCTCGCGGCGAAGGACGCTGCGGACTTCCTCGTGCTCGCTGGAGCCACCCACCGGCCGTTTCTTCCCGGTACTGGTGTTCGCGGAAAGCTCGAGATGGAACGCAAGGCCGGCGTCACGCGATTGACCTCGCGCGGGATCGACGTCGGCAAGAGCCGCGTCGGCGGCCAGATCGTCCTGTCCACACGCGGCGATCGCACCCGCATCGACGGCAAGATGACCGCCGATCGGTTGTCGATTGCCGGCCTGCTGGGCCTGCTGCTCGACGGCGAAGCCAAACCAGCCGGCAGCAGCGATGCCTCGGCCGGGCTGACGCGTGCGGGGCCTTCGCCGTGGCCCGACGCGCCATTCTCGATGGCCCTTCTGGACGGCACCGAGGGTCTCGTCACGATCTCCGCGCCGTTAGCGAGCCTCTCCCAGGAGCTGGAGTTCATGGACGCCGAGGCCCGGATCGCCTTCGGCCCCCGGCGCGTCGACATCCAGGCCATCACGGGCGCCGCACTCGGCGGTCGGTTCACCGCACGCGGCACGATCGAGGGCGGCCTTGCCGGCGCCGGCGTGTCGCTCGATGCCCGGCTCACCGGCGCCCAGCTCGCCCAACTCGCCGGCGGCACGAAAAATGGCAGCGGCGAGGTCAACGCCACCTTGACCCTGTCGGGTCGCGCACAGAGCCCCCGCGCGGTGATGGCTGCCGCCGTCGGCAGAGGCGAGGTGGAGATCCGCAACGGACGCGTCGGCGGCATCGCCGCCTCGCTGATCGAGAAGGCCGCCTCCGTCCTGATAGACACCGCCGAACCCGTCGACCGCGCAGCCATCGAGCGCTTGATCCGCACCGAGCGTGCACGCAGCTTCACCCCGATCGGCTCCCGTAAATTGCCGATCGAGGTCGTCGACGGCGCCCTGCGGATCGGCGCGCTCGAGATCACCGCGCCAGAGGCCAGCCTGCGCAACGTGACGACGCTCGACCTCATCCAGCTCCAGGCGGACAGCGAATGGCAGATCGTGCCGAGACGTGCCCTGCCGCGGACGACACGCGGCAACAACCAGCGCAACGAGCAGCCCTTGCCGCCGATGTCTCTCGTCTGGACCGGCAGCCTCGGCGGCATCGCGCGCCTCGAGCCTCGCCTGTCGATCGACAATCTCGAACGCGAGATCCAGATCCGAAAGATGGAGCGCGATGCCGAGAAGCTCGAGGAATTGCGCCGCCAGGACGAGGAGCGCATCCGCCTCGAGCAGGAGCGCCAGCGCCAATTGCAGATTCAGCTCCAGGAAGGCGGCGAGCGTAGCGGGGCGGCCCCGGGCACTGGCGCTCCAGCCGGCACCGCACCGATCATCGTGGCGCCGCTCCCGGTTCCCGAACGAGCCCAGCCGGCTGCAGCAGCCCCGGCAAAGGGCGCCGAGGCGGCGCCCCCGCTGCCTCGCGTCATCCGCCCAACGGCTCGCCCCAGGGCGGAAACGAAAACGCTGCAGGACATCCTTATGGGGCAGTAGTTCCAACTACTGCGATCGTCCGAGGTGCTCCACCGAGGCTTGAATCGCACGGCTGCTCGAAGGCCGGAGTCGATCTGGCCACTTCAGTAGAGCCGGAAAATATCCCGCAGCGCCCCCCACCCGACGGCGCCGCTCAATCCTGCCGTCGAAAATAATCGAGTATCCATACCCGTACTGCGCCGGAGAGCCCCGCCTCTCCTCGCTGCTGGTCGATGCGTTTGACCAGCTCCGCCAGCGACAGATTCTCCCGCGCCGCTGCCTCGCGCAGCGCCTCCCAGAACGCTGCCTCGAGCGAGATCGACGTGCGATGCCCCGACAGCGTGAACGACCGCTTCACCGGCCGCGTCGGCACGTATCCCTGGCGGGCAGGCTCCCCGCTACTCTCTGTCATCGACAGGCCCACCGTCTCCATGACCCGCGGCGACGTCGCGCCTGGCCCCCTCGATCTCCCTTCTGGCGCGCTCCTTGACCATCGCCTCACGCTGCCGCTCGGCCTTCGTGCGGCCGTGCACAACGCGGTTCTCAGCCGCGCGCTGCTCCTTGTCGCGGCCCGCCTTGGCCTTGCGGGCCTTGTTCAACTTGACGATCTCGGCGCTCAAAGGGCGACCTCGCCGACTTGCAGACTGGGGTTGAGGGGTGCGGCTCTATTGCGCCGCACGTCCGGGGCGATACCCCCATGACGACGTGACGTCAAATCGTCTACGATAAGATCATCCAATGATGAAATCCGAATGGAGAGCCCGATGACCGAGTTGACGGTCGAGGCGTATCGCGAGCTCGTCTACTCGCAGGCTTGGCACGCATGGCAGGACCCCGAGGTGCCCGAGTGGGTCGACCCGGTTCACGCCATTCTGGACAAGCACCTCGGCACCCCCACCGAGCACAAGATCGCGGTGATCTCCGACGGCGAGAAGGTCAGCTACGGCGCGCTCTCGACGCTGGCTGCCCGCGTGCACGCCGGACTCGCAGCAATCGGCGTGGAGCCCGAGCACCGCATTCTTTTATTTGCAACCGACAGTCTCGACTACGTCGCGATGTGGTTCGGTGCACTGAGATCCGGCGCAGTGCCCGCAGTCGTCTCCGACCTCTACAAGACGTCCGATCTGCTCTACTTCGTCACCGACACCGCCTGCCGCTTTCTCTACATCGACGCCGAGCAGGTGGACAAGCTGAAGGAGATCGGCGAACACCTGCCCGCCTCCTTGCGCACGATCATCGTTCGCGGCGAGACCGACATCGGTGCGCTCGCAGAGGCAACGCGGCGCAACGTCGTTCCTTTTGCCGCCATCCGCGAGACGGCCCCGAGCAGTGCGCCGGCCCACCTTCGCCATTCCAACGACATCACCTACATGTTCTATTCCGGCGGCACGACCGGCAAGGCGAAGGGCATCACGC
The DNA here is from genome assembly GCA_945862355.1 of Devosia equisanguinis. Taxonomy (GTDB): domain Bacteria; phylum Pseudomonadota; class Alphaproteobacteria; order Rhizobiales; family Hyphomicrobiaceae; genus CAMDPA01. Next base: position 19,833 of record CAMAYR010000015.1, read on the forward strand.
ATCTGGCCTACGACTTCCACATCGTTCCCGCGCGCCACGGCAAGCTGTGGGAATACACCGCCGACGACATCGTCTACGCCACCTCCAAGAAATACTTCACCCATGGCGTCTGGCCCGGCCTCTTCATTCCGCTCTCTCACGGCGCCACCGCCGTCATCACCCGCGCCCCGCCCCGCCCCGACGTCGTGCTCGAGGCCCTCGGCCGCTACGGCGTGACAAAATGGGTGACGGTACCGACCGTCATCAAGAACGTGCTCGAGACCCTGCGCGGAATGAAGGAGCCCGCGCGCTTCCCCGCGCTCACCTTTGCCGTCTCGGCTTCCGAGAAGATCCCACCGCAGGTGTTCGAGGAATTCCACGACCGCTTCGGCATAGAGATGCACGATTCGATCGGGTCCTCGGAGATCACCTACGAGTGGATCGCCAACGGCCCGTCCGATTTCAAACGTGGCAGCCTCGGCAGACCAGTGTACGGCTGCGAGGTCAAGCTGATCGACGACGAGGGCCGCGAGATCCGCACGCCCAACGTGCCCGGCGAATGCTGCATTAAATCACCGACCTCGTGCTTCTTCTACTGGCGCAAATACTCCAAGTCCCGCGAGACGTTCGTGGGCGACTGGGCACGGACCGGCGACAGCCTCTATTTCGACGAGGACGGATATTTTTGGTTCTCCTCGCGCAACAACGACGTGTTCAAGGTGAGCGGCCTGTGGGTCTCTCCGACCGACATCGAGAGCGCACTCAACGACCACCCCGCTGTGCTCGATACCGCCGTCGTCGGCTTCGACGACGCGGACGGGCTCACCAAGGCGAAAGCGTTCGTCGTGTTGCGCGCAGGCCATACGATGAGCGACAAGCTGATCGACGAGTTGAAGGCCCAGGTCCGGCCGCTCGGCGGCTACAAGGTGCCGGCCGCCTTCGAGTTCATGACGGAGCTGCCGCGCACCACACTGATGAAGATCGACCGCAAGGCGTTGCGGGGCTGAGCCACGAGGGCAGCCCCCTGCGCACGTCGCACTGTCGGCACGTCAGACTTCCGGCAAGTCAGACTTCCGGCAAGTCTGGCACCCCATTGGCTGCACCCCTGTAGCGGCGCGCGAGTGGCGGATTGCCGTCCAGCCGTCTCCAATGGTATGGAGCGCGCCGCTCCCCCGTCTCCTGACCTCGCGATACCCTCTACGCCTACCCGACGGCCCCTCAACCGATCGACGTGGACCGCCCCATGCCACCTCCCCGCGAACGCCAGCATCTGCGCACATTGGGCTCGTTGATCTTCGGATCCCGCTGGCTCCAGGTTCCCCTTTACCTCGGCCTGATCGTCGCCCAGTGCGTCTACGTCGTGCTGTTCGTGAAGGAATTGTGGCACCTCGTCAGCCACGCCACGACGTTCAGCGAGCAAGCCATCATGCTGATCGTGCTGGCGCTCATCGACGTGGTGATGATTTCCAACCTGCTCATTATGGTGATTGTCGGCGGCTACGAGACCTTCGTCTCCCGCCTCGATCTCAAGGGCCATCCCGACCAGCCGGAGTGGCTGAGCCACGTCAACGCCAGCGTGCTCAAGATAAAGCTCGCCATGGCTATCATCGGCATATCCTCTATCCACCTGCTCAAGACTTTCATCGAGGCGGGCAATCTTGGAATGGCTGGCGCGAAGTTCACCGAAGCCGGCGTGATGTGGCAGACGATCATCCACTGCACGTTTATCCTGTCGGCGATGGGCATCGCTTATGTGGACTACCTCGGCACCTTGGCGACCCGCGCGCACATGGCGGTTGCCGCAGAGCAGGAGGAGCTGCCCAAGTCGAGGAAGACGTGATCCGCCCTGCTCCGCAAGGAGGCCGCCAAACTTTCGGTAAACGATCCGCCAATGCCGCTCAGCGGCCCCGCTCCGTCGCGCCTACCGCCAGCCATTCGAGCAGCGAGTTCATCGTGATCGAGATGGCGAACACGATGATCAGCACCGCATACATCAGCGGCATGTTGAACAGTGAGTAGGCCTGGATCACCATGTAGCCCAGCCCCTGGTTGGAAAGCTTGGTCTCCGCCAGCAACGTTGCGATCACCGCAAGGCCGAACCCGAGCCGGATGCCATTGAGGATCGGCGCGCGCATAGCTGGCAGATAGACCTTCGTCACCATCTGCCACGCGTTGGCGCGAAAGCTGCGCCCGACGCGGATGAGCACCTTGTCGATCCCGCGCATACCGGCCGCGACACTGAGCGCGATCGGGAAGAAGCACGAGATCACGCCGATCCCGATTTTCGATCCCTGTCCGACACCGAACAGCATGATCATGACCGGAAAGAAAATGATCTTCGGGGTGGGCGCCAGCCAGTAGAGAATCGGCTCGTAGGCCCGCGAAAAGAACTTGCTGGTACCCATCATGAGACCGACGGCAAGTCCGCCGCCGCCACCGATGAGAAGGCCGGCAACCACCTCCTCCGCCGTCACGCGCAGGTTCCAATAGAACGCCGGATCGCTGACGACGCCCGACAATGCGCCGCCGATCCTCGTCAGCGACGGCACCACATCGCGATAGAGCAACCCCGATGCGGCAAGCGCCTCCCAGGCCGCGAGCGTCACAGCGACGATTGCGACCCGCACCAGCAGCACCGGATCGAGAATGCGCCCTGAGGCGGACCGTTTGCCTGCTCCGCTCAACGGCCCGGCCTCAGCCATCGCTCGATTCTCTCCAGGATTACGAAAAACAGTACGCTGACCAGGATCACGAAGAAGATCGCCGCCCAAACGCCGGGCAGATCGTTGATGAGCTGGCCGAGCCCGCCGAAGTTGATCAGGAACTCCACGCCGACGATATTGATGAGCGCGAAAACGAGCCCCAGCCGGATGCCCGTGAAGATCGTCGGCAGCGCGGCGGGAAACTCCATCTTCCAGAACTGTTGCCAAGGCGTGAGGTTGAAGGCCTTACCGACGTTCAACATGACCCGCCGCACTCCCGTCAGACCTTCCAGCGTCTTCAAGATGACCGGCGCCAGCCCCGCGACGAAGCCGATCATGATGATCGTCCACGCGCTGCGCCCGAAGATCACCAGGAACAACGGATAGGCGAGTACGATCGGCGCGGCGGCCATGTGGCAGCAACCCACGTCTCGGTCGCCCGACGCAACACCGTCCACCGCCGCAGAAGCAGCCCCGCACCGACGCCGACCACGGTTATCATGACGCCTGCGATCAGCGCCTCTCCCGTCGTCATCAGGAAGCGCTGCGGAATGTTCTCCTCGCTGACCACGCGCCACAGGCTGGCGATCACGCTCGAAGGCGGAGGAATAATGAAGGGATTTATGAAGCCGAGGCGCAATGCCACTTCGAGCAGCAAGCCTGCCGCGACCAGTGTACCACCGCCGAGCAGGGCAGCTCCCCACGAAGAGGAGCCCGCGCGTGCACCGTCAGATGCTATGACCTCACCTGGCTCCCGCGCCGGCGCCCGCATTGCGGGAACGTGCTTCAGATTCAGCGAGACCGCGCGTGGCCTCTTCGCGCAGGTCCGCCCACACCTGGGCGACGTAACGGCCGAACTCCGCGCTACCCACCACCTCCGATGTGCGTGGCCGAGGCAGCGATATTTCAACCATACGCTTCAGTCGCCCCGGACGGTACGTCATCACCAGCACCCGATCCGAAAGCTGCACGGCTTCCGTGATGTTGTGCGTGATGAGCAGCGTCGTCTGCTTGAGCTGCTGTTGGATTTGCAGCACCTTGTCTCCGAGCAGCAGCCGCGTCTGCTCATCGAGTGACGCGAACGGCTCGTCCATAAGCAGGATCTTTGGCTCGAAAGCGAGCGTGCGAGCGAGCGACACGCGCTGGCGCATGCCCCCCGACAACTCGGAAGGATAGCGGCGCTCGAAGCCGTCGAGACCAACCATCGAGATGAAGTGGCGAGCCTTCTCGTGGCGCTCAGCCTTGCCCATTTTCAGGATCTCGAGTGGAAACGACACGTTGTCGAGCACCGTGCGCCAGGGGAACGTGCTCTCCTCCTGGAACACCATGCCGATCGCCGGATGCGGCCCCGTGATCTCCTCGCCACCAACGGTCACCTTGCCGAGAAACCCGCCCTGCAGACCGCCGATGATGTTGAAGAGTGTCGATTTTCCGCAGCCGGATGGACCGATGACGGATAGGAACTCCCCATGTTTCACCGACATTGTGACATGATCGACGGCCGTCAGCGGACCTTCCGGCGTCGGGAAGATCATCGAGACATCGTCGACGCGCAGCAGCGGTTGCGTGCTCCCCTGCGCCGGCTCGGCAGTCGCAGTCTCTTGGCTTGTCATCTCGTGACGGGCTCGTTTCTCTTTCGCGTTCCTCTCGAGCAGGTTTATGCCCCGCCCGCGCTCACTCGTCGACCTTCTTGTGAAGCAGCACAGCCGCCCCCGCCTTGTCGATGGTGGATTGCGCCGACGGTGACGAACCAAGGCACTGACCTAGTGTTGCGTCACTGACGCTTGGTCTCCGGTTGTTGCAGGGTGGTCTGCCAAGCGTCAGTGACGATTGCAACACTAGAAGCTTAGAGTTGCTAGTGTTCCTGATGTCTCAGACTTTTGCTCGGAACCCAGACGCAGGGGGTAGCAAATGTCTGAGACGGAACACTGGTGTGGCGTCGCGCCCGGCTTACTTCCAGCCACCCTTGGGCGTCGGCTGTCCGTCCTTGGCCGCTTCCGCGGCAAGCTCTGGCCAGGCCGCGCCCGCAACGGCTGCTTCGACCGCCTCCTGCCAGGGTGCCTTGGGGTCCCATCTACGCCCAACGAAACGCTTGCCCGTTACGCCGTTCGACAAGTCCGACATCAGCCATTGGATCGGCGCCACCATCGCCTCCGGCCGGATCAGCGAGCTACGCTCGTAAGGCGAATCCTCTGGTATCAGCCGCGTATCGGCCGCCCCCCCGGGCACGAGCACGTTGCAAGTGACGCCCGTTCCGGCGAGATCCTCGGACCACGAGTTGGTCGCCGCCTCCAGCGCTGCCTTGGTCTGGCCGTAGGGCATGTTGCCGCCGCGGATCATGGTGTTGAAGCTCGTCGTGACGTTGACGATCCGGCCCCACTTGCGTGCGATCATCCCCGGCGCTGCCGCCCGTGCGAGCAGGAACGGCCCGCGCACGTTCACGTCCATGACGTCCTGCCAGCGCCGCGGATCGGCCATCCAGAAGCGGACCGGCTCGGACAGATACTTCGGGTTCAGGTGCGGCATGCCGAGACCGGCACAATTGACGAGCCCCGTCATGGCGCCGAGCCTGGCGATCGCCGTCTCGACAGCTTTCCCGCACGCATCCTCGTGCCGAACGTCGGCGACATGCGGCTCGATGCGGCCCTTCGAACCTTTGGCATCGCCCGCCGTTGCCTCGGCACGCCCACCGTCGATATCGACGCCCAGCACCGCGGCGCCCGCCTGAGCCAATCCAAGCGACATGGCACGGCCAAGACCGCTACCCGCGCCGGTGACGATCACCACCTTACCCTGTAGATCGACTTGCGACATGGCCTTCGCTCCCTGCCCGCACTATGGCGCTTGCTCGACGGCCGCCGCCGCCAACTTATCGCGAGCGAGCAGTCTGCAACGCCGCCGCCACAGGTTCAACCGGTTGCACCGATCCTCGTTTATCCGCGCACTACCCCGCAGTGTCGCGCTAGACTTGCGGCCGTGTCGAGCAACACCTCGTCCCCGCCGTGCCAACCCATCACCGAAACACCGACTGGACATCCCGCGACCGTGCCGGCCGGTATCGTCACCTGCGGCAAGCCACCGAGCCCAGCGAACGCGGTGAGCCGCATCACGCGCAGCCGGAACGAATCCATCGCGCGCGCATCGAGATCCGGACGCGGCGCGATCGCCGGAGATGTCGGCAGCACAACGATGGTCCCCGGAATTACGCGCTCGCGCAGCCGATCACGCGCGTCCTCGACCACCGCGCGCGCCGCCACCGCCTGCGCGTCGGTGACCGTCGCGGAATAGGCGATGCGCTCCTTGATGCCGGGCCCCAGCGCCGGCCTGGTGCGCGTTACGAACGCACCGAACGTCTGCCAGACCTCGTGCGCCTGCACGACGCGGAAAGCATCGCACCAATCATCGAAGTCCCTAGGCGCGAAAACGATCTGTTGCGCCGCAGGCAGGTTGCCGCCGGCCCTTGCGATGAAACTGCGGCATACGTCGATCACGGCCGGATCGCAGTTGGCGAGCCCATCCGTCGGCAGCAGCACGCGCGTCACCGGCACCGTCGAGGCCACCCCTCGCAGCAGAACGCGCCCGGCAAGCCGCAGCAGCCCGGCAGAGTTGGCGAACCAGCCCGCCGCGTCGAAAGTCGGCGCCATCGCCATCGCACCGGCGAGATCGACGCGCCCGTGACTGACGCGAATACCGTAGATACCGTTGAACGACGCCGGAATCCGGATCGAGCCCGCTGTGTCGCTGCCGAGCGCGAGATCGCATGCCCCCGCCCCGCACGCCGCCGCCGATCCGCTCGACGAGCCGCCCGGAATGCGCCCCGGCGCCCGGATGTTGGCTGGCATTCCGTAGTGCGCATTCACGCCGACCATCGAGAAGAACAGCTCCTCGCAGATCGTCTTGCCCGTAATCGTCGCGCCCGCATCGAGGATCTTCTGCACCGCGCTCGCGTGACGCGCCGCCGGCCGCTGCTCGGCGAGCCATTCCGGGCTGCCCCCGCCGGTGCGCTCCCCGGCGATATCGTACATGTCCTTGACGACCGCCGTGAGCCCGGCGAGCGGCCCGCTCGATGCGCCGGAAATGGGCTCCGCGATGTCGTGTGGAACGAAGAAGCTTCCCGTCTCGCTCATCAAGCTACCGCTCCCGACGCTTGTGTGTTGTACCAGTCCAGTATTTGCTCGCCGTTCCACGCCGCGACGCCCGGACGGCTCAGCATGTCCACAAACGTCCGCCGCACGTGCGCGATGCGATGCGGCGAGCCGGACAGGAATGGATGCATCGCAACCGAGATGAACTTCGGCCGCTCCGCCGATTCCTCGTAGAGACATTCGAAATGGTCCATCGACCGGCGATGGATTTCGTCAGATGGATGGCCTTGCAGCACCATCATCACGATGTCGTGCAGCTCGAAATTGTACGGCAGCGCCACCACCGGCCTGTGCTTCGTTTTGACCGTCACCGGCTCGTCGTCGAGCACCCAATCGCCGATGTACTCGATGCCCGCCGCCGAGAGATGATCGAGCGTGTCGAAGGTCTGCGTCAGGCCGGGACCGAACCATCCGCGCGGCCGCTTGCCCCAGAACCGCGTGATGATGTCCATCGAGCGGTCGATCACGGCCTTCTGGTCGTCGAGCTTGTGCATCGGCACCTGATCGAAGCCGTGCGCGTTGAGTTCCCATCCAGCATCCGCGCAGGCGCCTGCGACCTGCGGATAGGTCTCGCACACCCGCGCATTGAGCGTGACCGTCGGCGACAGGCCGAGATCGTGGAACATCCGTTTCAGGCGCCAGAAGCCCACCCGCATGCCGTACTCGTGCCAGCTCCAGTTGGGATGGTCGGGCAGCATCGGCTGGCCTTGCGGCGGCGTGATCACCATCCGCGCCATCGGCCGGCTCATGTCCCATTCCTCGAGGGCCAGCAGCGGCCACACGATCAGCCGTAGCCCGTCCGGCAGCTTCAACGGCGGGCGGCTCTCGATGGACGAATAGGCAAGGCGCTCTCTAGGATGCATACGGAAAGGCTCCGGGGGCTGGATCGCGGAACACACCTTGCCATGTTTGGCCGTCCGCCGTCATCTCGCACCCGAACGCCGCTACCCGCCTGCGCCTTGTGCAGCGCCTCAGCGGCCCGAACGGGGATGGGCGGCGTCGTAGACCTCGAGCAGCCGCTTGCGATCGACCTCGGTGTAGACCTGCGTGGTCGAAAGCGAGGCGTGGCCGAGCAACTCCTGGATCTGGCGCAGGTCGGCGCCCGTCGAGAGCAGATGGGTAGCGAATGAATGCCGCAGCGCATGCGGCGTCGCGGTATCGGGTAGCGACAGCTCCTCGCGCAACCTCTCCATCGCGAGCTGGATCAGCCGCGGGGAGAGCGGCCCGCCTTTCGCGCCGAGAAACAAGGGCCCGTTCGGCTCCAGAGTATAGGGCACCATCCCGCGATAGCGCCCGATCGCCGCCACCGTCACCGGCAGCACCGGTACCGCGCGCTCCTTGCCGCCCTTGCCGACGATACGGAGCACGTCGCGATCCGGTGTCGGCATATCCTTGGCCTTGATGCCCAGTGCCTCGGAAATACGCAGCCCCGAGCCGTAGAGCAGCAGCAGCACGGCGATATCGCGCGCGCTCACCCAGTCGAGATCGGCCGCCATGCCGCCCTCGACCACCTCCCGCGCCTTCTCCACGGTCAGCGGTTTGGGCACACTGTGGCCGACCTTCGGCAGCGTTACCGCGAGGATCGCGCGATTGCGCAATATCTCGTCCGTCTCGAGCCAGCGAAAGAAGGTGCGCAGCGCCGACATCGTCCGTGCAAGCGTCCGGCTCGACGCTCCCATTGCTCGACGGCTCGCCATAAAACCGCGGAACGACTTTGCATTGAGCATGCCGAGATCCGCGAGCCCTGCCGGCCGTCCCAGATGCCGCGCGAGGTACCCGCTGAAGTGCGCCAGATCCCGCGCATAAGCCTCCCGCGTGAGTTCGGAGTGGCCCCGCTCCAGCACGATGTGATCGAGCCAGCGCGCCACGGTTTCGGCGAGTTCGCCCGCTGCCGGAACCTGCCCGTCGAGCGTCAGCTCGGCCTCTATGGCGATGGTCGTCATAGCCTCGTCATGGCCTCGCCTCCGATCGAATCGAAAGGATAGCATCGGATCGCGATGGTTAACGCAATGTAAACGCGCTTTGCCCGCAGCGGCCGTCCGGGCATACTGCCTCCCATCTGAACAACCGCGCCCCGGGAGGCCTCATGACCCTGATCCTGTCCAACGATGATGTCGACAAGCTGCTGACCGTCGAGGAGTGCATGGCCACCCTCGAGCCGGCCTACGTCGAGCTGGCGCGCGGCATCGGCATCAACCGGACGCGATCGGACAGCATCATCGCCCACCCGACCGAGAAGGATGCGATCTACGGCCTCAAAAGCATGGACGGCATCGTCCCGAGCCTCGGCGTCAGCGCCGTTCGCATCAACTCCGACGTGATCTCATGGCCGAAGGTCGGCAACGCCCAGCGCCGCAAGAAGATCCCCGCCGCCAACGGCCGCTGGGTCGGCCTCGTGATGGTGTTCTCCACCGAGACCGGCGAGCCCTTGGGCATCATGCCCGACGGCGTTATGCAGCGCATCCGCGTCGCCTCCGCCAACGGCATCGGCATCAAGTACATGGCCCGCGAGGACGCTTCCGACGTCGCCATCATCGGCACTGGCTGGCAGGCCGGCACGCAGCTCATCGCCGCCTGCGCCACCCGCAAGGTCAACCGCATCCGCGCCTGGAGCCCTTCGGCGGAAAACCGCGCCACGTTTGCCGCCGAGATGACCCCGCGGCTCGGGATCGAGGTCGAGGCGATGCCGGACGCAGAAAGCGCGGTGCGCGGGGCCGACATCGTGCTGTGCTCGACGAGCTCGATCGACCCGGTCTATTTCGCCCCTTGGATCGAGCCCGGCGTGCATTTGTCCTCGATCAAGCCCGCCGAGATCGAGAACGCAGCGCTCAGGCAGTGCGATCACATCGCCGTGCATCTGCGCGAGGACATGCCCCTGACGTTCGCGCAGGAAGGCACCGGCGCTGGCGAGGCCGAGATGGCCAAAGCCTGGGCTGAGAAAGACGGCATCGACTTCGAAAAGCTGCCCGTGATCTCCGATCTCATCACCGGCAAGGTCAAGGGACGCACGAAGCCGGAGGACGTCACCGCCTTCATCAACAACATCGGCATGGGTTTCCAGTTCGCCGTTGCCGGCGCATTGGTGTGCCGCAAGGCGAAAGAGATGGGTATCGGCCGCGACTTCCCGACCGAATGGTTCACCGAGGACGTGCATCCGTGATCGGCGCTTTCCTCTCCCCGTCCTGCACGGGGAGAGGGCCAGGGAGAGTGGCGGCGGAAAGCGACAACAAATTCAGTTCCCCATCACTCCGCCGCAGCCGCCGTCTGCTTCGGCACCGCCTTCGGCCCGCGCACGTAGGAAATCACCTCCGCCATCACCGACAGCGCGATCTCGGCCGGCGACTGCGCATTGATCGACACGCCGATCGGCGACTTGATCCGGGCGAGCTCGGCGTCCGTGAAGCCCGCCTCCTTCAGCCGCTCGCGCCGCTTGGCGTGATTGCGCGAGGAGCCGAGCGCACCGATGTAGAGGCAGTCCTCGCGCAGCGCAACCTTCAACGCCTCGTCGTCGATGTGACTGACGTGTGCGAGCACGGCCAACGCGGTGTAGGGATCGAGCCCGAGCTTCGGGATAGCGTCTTGCGGCCACTCCGGCACCACCGTCACGCCGGGAAAGCGCTCCTGCGTGGCGAACGCGGTACGCGGGTCGATGACGATGATCTCGTAGCCCGCCACTTTAGCGTACTGCGCCAGAAGCTGCGTGATGTGCGTCGCGCCGATGGCGAGAATACGCGCAGGCGGCACGATGGCGTGCGTGAATACGTCACCGTCCGGTCCGGTCTTCAAATCGCTCTTTGCACTCCAGAAGCGCGCAGAGATGTCATCCGTCATGTTCTTGTCCGACGGCTCATAGACGGTGCGGCTGCCGTCCGAGAGCTTTGTCGCGACCACAAGCCCCTTTCGGCTACGCCGCGCCTCGACAGCCTTGTCGAGCAGGGCGAGGCCGCCCGTGTCGCGCTCCAACCGCTCGACGAACACTTTGATGCGACCACCGCACGGCAGGCCGACACTCCATGCCGTCTCGTCGGCGACGCCGAACTCCAGCGTCTTGACCTTGCCGTGGCCGAGGATCTCCTCCGCCTCGGTCAACACCTCGCCCTCGATGCAGCCACCCGAGACCGAGCCCTCGAACTGGCCGTCGGCTGCAATGGCCATCTGTCCACCCACCGGCACCGGCGCCGAGCCCCAGGTGTCGACCACTGTGGCGATCGCGACCTTTCCGTCGCGCGCCAGCCACTCGCGGGCCGAGCTGAGAATGTCGTGCGCGCGGGCAGGACGAACGACGTCGGGCTGATCGGTCATGGCAAGCCTCCTATCTTGTCTGCGCACCACCGGCAGAAGCGAGGTGACGCTTAAATTACCAGGATAGATTAGCACCGACCCCCATGGCGGCCAAACGATCATCGCCGCGCCATGCCGCCGCGAGGAAGCTGGCATCCACTCCTCGGTCCTCAGGAGATCGATGCGAGAAGGCTCGCCTGGTGGTCGGTTATCAACGCATCGATGAGCGGATCGAGATCGCCCTGCAGCGCCTCGGAAAGCGAATGCAGGGTCAGGTTGATGCGGTGATCGGTGATCCGGCTCTGCGGAAAGTTGTAGGTGCGAATACGCTGGCTGCGATCACCCGAGCCGACCTGATCCTTTCGCGCCGCCGCCCGCTCGCTGTCCGCGCGCTGCCGCTCCATCTCGTAGAGCCGGGAGCGCAGCACCTGCATGGCGAGCCGTCGGTTCTGATGCTGGTTCTTCTCCGCCGAGACGACCATGATCCCGGTCGGAATGTGGACGATGCGCACCGCCGACTCGGTCTTGTTGACGTGCTGGCCGCCCGCGCCGCCCGCCCGCATCGTGTCTATCCTGAGGTCCTGCTCGCGGATGTCGATGTCGACGTCCTCCGCCTCGGGCAGCACGGCAACCGTCGCAGCCGACGTATGGATACGGCCGGAGGCTTCCGTCGCCGGCACGCGCTGCACGCGATGGACACCGGACTCGAACTTCAGCCTTGCGAATACACCCGCGCCTGTGATCGAGGCGACGATCTCCTTGTACCCGCCGAGGTCGTTATCGGAAATCGAGATGATCTCGACCTTCCACCCGCGCCGCTCCGCGTAGCGCTGGTACATGCGGAACAGGTCCGCTGCGAACAAGGCGGCCTCGTCGCCGCCGGTGCCCGCCCGCACCTCCACGATGGCGCTGCGCTCGTCGGCGGCGTCCTTAGGCAGCATCAGGATGCGCAACTTGTCCTCGAGCCCGGCGATGCGCGGCTTGAGCCCCGCCAACTCCTCCTCCGCCATGCTCCTCATCTCGCGGTCCGTGCCGGCATCCCCGGCCATCTGGGCGAGATCGGTCTGCTCCTGCTCCGCCTCGCGCAGTTCCTCGATCGCTGCCACCATCGGGCTGAGGTCGGAGAACTCCTTGGAGAGCTTGGCGAATACCTGTTGGTTGGCCGCGCCCCGGTTGAGCTCGTCCTGCACGGACTGCCAGCGCTCGATCATCTTGTCGAGCTTGTCGGCGGGGAGGGATGACATGGGCTTCCGGTGCGGCCTGCAGAGGGCTTCGAGACTTGTCGCGCTTTTAGCGCGAAGCAGTGCCGCTGGGCAAATGGCCCGGCCGTGTCGTAGTCTCATCCGAGCCCCAACGGCCTCACCCAGCTTTGCCAGGACAGCGATGCCGCCCCCTAGTGGCCCGTCGCGCCTAAATCGTAACATAGCCGCAACCACCGTCCGATTTAGGCGCGACATGAGGGCCACTAGAATTGACAATGGCTTAGTGAGGCGTTCATGGCGCCTTAGATGACACATCCTTCGCCGCACCGTCGGTCAACTACGGCGCGACGCCTCACTGTCGCGACCGCCCCGCAATGGTTCGTCGCCGCAACCGCGCACGAGGTCGGCCGCAAGCCGCTCGCCCGGACGATAGCAGACAAGCCCGTCGTTCTGTTTCGCCGGCGGGACGGCAGCATCGCCGCGCTTGCCGACCGCTGCCCGCACTACGGCTTGCCCCTCTCGAGTGGTGACGTGATCGGCGACGACATCGAATGCGGCTTCCACGGACTGCGCTTCGACGGCTCCGGCGTCTGCACCTACATGCCCACGCAGAAGCTCCCTCCTGAGCGCTTTTGCGTCCACGCCTATCCGGTCGATGAGTGTGACGGCCAGGTGCTCGTCGCGATCACCCCCGAAGTCGACGAGAAGGTTGCCGAGGCAGAACCGCTCGTGCGACGCAGCAAAGAAACAGACAGGGAGGCCCCATGACTGGGAACATGACTGGGAACATGACTGGGAACATAACCGGCAGAATCGCTCTCGTCACCGGCGGTGGCAGCGGCATCGGCCGCGCCGCAGCGCTGGCGCTTCAGGCTGCGGGCTGGCACGTCACAATTGCCGGCCGCCGCTCAGCCGAGCTGGACAAGACCGTTGCATTGGCCAAGCCCGGCGGCGGCCGCATCCTTCCCGTGCCTACCGACGTCGCGGAGCCGGAGCAGATCGCCGCGCTTTTCGGCAAGGCAAAAGAGACGTTCGGCCGCCTCGACCTGTTGTTCAACAACGCCGGCATCGGCGCGCCGGGCCCCGCCGAGGACCTCGATCTCGCGAAATGGAAGCAGGTCGTCGACGTCAACCTGACCGGCTGCTTCCTGTGCGCCCAGCACGCCATCCGCATCATGAAGGAGCAATCGCCGAAGGGCGGCCGCATCATCAACAACGGCTCGATCTCGGCCCATTCGCCACGACCGGCCTCGATCGCCTATGTCGCGACGAAGCACGCGATCACCGGCCTGACGAAGTCCCTCAATCTCGATGGCCGCAAGCACGACATCGCGTGCGGGCAGATCGACATCGGCAACGCGGAGACACCTCTGGCCTCGCGCATGGCGAACGGCGTGCCCCAGGCCGATGGCTCGATCAGGCCCGAGCCGCTGATGGACGTCGAGCACATCGGCCAGGCTATCCTGCACATGGCAAGCCTGCCGCTCGAATCGAACGTGCTGTTCATGACCATTATGGCAACGAAGATGCCTTTCGTCGGCCGCGGCTGACGCAGAGGCGATCTGCTGCACGCGCACGACGAAATTGGCCCTTGGCCTGCGCGATCAGCCGCGGGTGAGGGTGAGCGAGACCTGAGTAGAGGCGTTTCCCATAGACGAGATCGTCACCCGCTGGCTGGAGGCGCCATAGCTGACCGACATCGAGCCGGAGGTGCTCCCGCTGAATGACAGCTTGAGAGAGCCGCTCGTTGCGCTTCCCGAGACGGTGCCGGTGGCGTTGAAGGATCTCTCCTCCCACGTGCCCGAGACGCGCGAGCCGGTCAACGCGATCGCAGACCTGAGGTCGATCTTGTAGCTCGTCGAGGCGCAGCGCAGCGCGACGCCGAGACCCGAGCTGCCGTCCCGCGCAGAGTAGTAGGCGCGGCAGGTCAACCTTTCGCTGCCGCCATTGCCGAGCATGACTGTGCCACTGCCAGTCCAGGTGCCGACGAGACTGCTCACGCCGGCGGGTTCCGACATCGCGGCGGAAGCGCCGAGTGCGGCCGAGAAGACCGCGAGTGCTGAAATTGAAAATGCAGCTGCAATCGAATTATGTCGCCGTGTGCGAGAGCAATTCAAGGTCGAGCCTCCCTTAGTGAATTGTTATAAAAGCGGTCGCTTCAACATTTCGGTTTGCCCCTGTCGGACGAAGAACGCGATCGTCCGAACGACGCCACCGAGATCGCAAATCGCGCGGTGAAACGAGAATTGGATGTGGTCCGGCGATCCCACTCGATCCGGAACAACGATATTGAGTGAATGCGCCTCAAGCCATCCGTGCACGATCGCGCCATGCAACTTCCCCGCTTGCGTGGCTGAATTGCACCATAGCGCCAGGACCACGAGAACCAGTGCCGGACACCACCGTACAAAACTACGGTTATCCCTGCGATCACATGATCTTGAACACGGTTGCTTGCTACAATTCGAGGCACAGTCGTTAACATGCTGTCAGCCAAGATCACAGTATACATCCCACGACGCCAGTTCTCGTCCCTGTCCATTTGGAGCACCAAGTGATGCGTACTTTCAACGCCACGAGCCCCCAGCTCATCGGCGCCGCGGCAGTTGCCCTACTTCTGTGCAATCTTCCCTCGCCCGTCATGGCGACGACCGAGCCGAAAGCCGAGGCGGTTACGCCCCCGCTCAATGCTGCACCCGTGTCGCCCGCGTCAGCGACACCTGCTGCCACGCCGGCAGCAGTCCCAGAAAATGGCGGTGAGGGCTCCACTCAGCCAGCCGAGGCTGCCGCTCCACCGGCCAAGCCGAAGCCCCTT
The DNA here is from genome assembly GCA_945862355.1 of Devosia equisanguinis. Classification (GTDB taxonomy): domain Bacteria; phylum Pseudomonadota; class Alphaproteobacteria; order Rhizobiales; family Hyphomicrobiaceae; genus CAMDPA01. The sequence continues at coordinate 34,957 of CAMAYR010000015.1, forward strand.
CCCACCACGCTCGTCGCCCGCATCGATCTGACCAGCCAGACGATGACCGTAAAGGCCGGCGGCAAAACCATTCACACTTGGAAGGTTTCGACCGGTGCGCCGGGCTACGCGACCCCGGCCGGCAACTTCCGGCCATCCTGGATGGCCAAGGACTGGCGGTCGCGGCAGTATGACGACGCCCCGATGCCCTACTCGGTCTTCTTCAATCGCGGCATTGCCGTGCATGGCACCACGAATCCCGGCTCGCTCGGCCGCGCCGCCTCGCATGGCTGCGTTCGTCTTACGACCTCCAACGCGGGAAAATTCTTCAAGCTGGTCCAGCGCCACGGCATGGCCCCGACGCGCATCGTCGTTCATGGTCGCCAGCCGTTCGGCAACAATTCGCTCGTAGCTGGCCGCCAGGGCGGCAGCAGATCGGCCAACCGTCAGGTACGCTCGGGCTCAGACTGGTATTACGAACCGGCCCCCCGCGCCGCCCCGCGCCGCTACCGCTCGGCAGACGCCTATGCCTATAACTACGCCCCGCGGCCGAGCCGCCCGCGCACCACACGTGTCCGCTCGACCTACTGGTCGCAGTGATCCGACCGGCTGCGCCTAGGCTATCCCTGAAGGACCTGGCACAAGCCGGGTCCTTTTTGCGTCCCTATCGCTCTGCTGAACCGTCGAGCCATGCATCGACGGTGCATCGTGCAGGATCGACGGAGCTTGCAGTCCGGCCTCGTTGATTGTCAGATACGAAAACTTCCTGAGTTTCCGTCGTCCTCTCCTCGCGCCTTAAAAGGCTCTGGCCCGGCACGACGATCGCGAGCGAGGTCTCAGTTGAGCAGTTCTGGCAATCGGACGATCTTCCGCCTGGTCGCGCTTGCAGCAGTGGCGGGAGGCATTTTTCTCGCGTGGCGTTCTGCTCAGGATGGCGCTGGCGGCGGCATCCTTAGCCGTCTCGATCCCGTACTTCGCGTTTTCGCGCTGAGCCCCGAGCGCGGCTCGAGCATCGATCGGCGAGGGCCACCGGGTGGTCAGCCCCCTGCCGTGACGATCGCCAGGCCGGCCGAGGCCGACGTGATCGACTGGGATGAGTTCACCGGCCGTTTCGAAGCCGCGCAAGCCGTCGACGTGCGGGCGCGCGTCGCCGGCTATCTCGATCAAGTCCACTTCAAGGACGGTCAGACCGTCGCCCCCGGCGATCTGCTTTACACGATCGACCGGCGGCCATTCGAGGCTGCCGTCGAGCAGGCAAGGGCAGAGCTGGCCCAGGCACGAACCAAGGTGGAGAACGCAGCCAAGGATGTCGACCGCGGCCGACCGCTCGTCGCCAGCAAGGTGATGTCCGAGAAAGTCTTCGACGACCGCACGAATGTGAAGCGCGAGGCGGAGGCCGCGGTCAAGGTTTCCGAGGCCAAGGTTCGTACCGCCGAGCTCGACCTCGCCTTCACCCGCGTGATCGCACCGATCGGCGGGCGAATATCCCGCGCACTCATCACGCCGGGCAACTACGTCACCGCCGGTGGCGGCGCACAGCCGACGTTGCTCACCACGATCGTCTCCCAGGATCCGATCCATCTTTATTTCGATGTGAGCGAGGCCAACGCCATCAAGTATCGCCGTCTCGCCTTGACGGGCGCGAAAGGTGTCGCGGGCGCGACCGTCGAGTTCGCCCTGCCCGACGAAAAAGGCTATCCCCATCGCGGCACCGTGGACTTCACCGACAACCGCCTGGACGCCGGCACCAGCACGCTGCGCGTTCGCGCGGTAGTGGAGAATGCGAACGGCCTCTACTCCGCCGGGCTGTTCGCGCGCGTCCGCGTCGCAGGCTCGCCGCAGTTTCGCGCGCTGTTGCTGCCCGACGCCGCCCTCGGCACCGATCAGGCCAACCGCTTCGTGATCGTTGTCGCCGATGACGGAAGCGTACAACGCCGCGTGGTCGTGCCCGGCCCTATCGTGCGCGGATTGCGTGTGATCCGGAGCGGCCTGAAACCCGGCGAGTGGGTCGTCACCAAAGGTCTTCAACGGGCCCGGCCCGGTCAGAAGGTCAAGCCGACGCGAGAGGTTCTACAGGTAACCGATGCTGGCGACAGCGTGCC
>CAMAYR010000016.1 GCA_945862355.1 Devosia equisanguinis
AGCTCTCCCGGCAGTCGCTCGCCCTCGAAAAGGGGTACCTGCCGTGAAACGCAAATCGGGCCCGGAGCAAGTCCGGACCCGATTTGCCTGATTACCGCAGGGATCTGGCTACCGTATCAGATGCGGAAGATGGCGCCGGAAACCGAGCGGGCGCGCTCGCGGACGCGGCCGCCGTCATTGCCGGACTTGACGATCCACCGGCCGTTGCTCGCCTGCCCTGTGATGATGCCGACGTGGTGGCGCCATACGACCACGGCGCCGACCTGCGGCGTCGTCGGGCTGCCGTAGTGGCGCCAGTTCCAGGCGAGATTGAGCGCGGGACCACCGCCGAGCTGAGTGCGCATCCACCAGCCGCACCAGGCACGCGGGCGCGGCCCGACGCCGCCCGATGAGCTGAGGCTGGCGAGCCCGTAGCCGTCACCGCCGCGGCGGCGCGTCGTCCGCTCGGCGCGCGAGCTGCGATACGAGCAGGCCTGGGGGTAATTTTCCGAGCCGAACTGCATCGTCTCCCAATCCATCCCGACGCGCTCGCCACGATAGCGCTGTGCTTCCGCACCGCTCGCCATTGCCAGGACGCCGAGCATCGCCGCCAGCGCATAGATCATTCGTCTCATGATCCTCACCCTTCTGTTCTGTTTTCAACAGGCAGGCGAGGGCATGCCAATTGTGGCGCAAAAGCGACTTCGGCGGACTTCAGCGACAATCCGCCCCGCATATCTCGGAACGGACATTTTCGTTTCTCAAGCCATATCATTCTGGAATCGCGTGCAGAATTTAGATTAACCACGCTCTGCGTTCTGGTCGGCGTCGGGGGCCGCCGCAGCGGACGGCTCGCCAAGCGGTGTCCACAGCACGTCGTGGATGCGGGGCGCACCGGTCGCCAGCATCACCAGCCGGTCGAAGCCGAGAGCACAGCCGGCGGCCGGGGGCATGTGGGCGAGCGCTGCCAGGAAGTCCTCGTCGATGGGATAGCGCTCGCCGTGGATACGTTCCTTCTCGGACATCTCGGCCTCGAACCGGCAGCGCTGCTCGGCCGGGTCGGTCAGTTCGGCGAAGCCGTTGGCCAGCTCCACGCCGCAGACATAGAGCTCGAACCGGTCCGCGAGCTGCGGGTTGGCCTCGATCCGCCGCGCGAGTGCTGCTTCCCGATGCGGGTAGTCGTGCAAAAACCCGGGGCGATAGAGCCCAAGATACGGCTCGATCTTCTCGGTCAGCACCTTGCTGAAGATATCGGACCACGTGTCTTCGCGCGCAACCGCGATGCCTTGCGCCGCAGCTCTGACCGCAAGCCCGTCGCGGTCGACGCCGCTCGCGTCGTAGGTCTCGTGCAGCGCGATCTCTGCGAACTGGAAGAAGGCCTGGTCGAGCGAGGTGTAGTCGTGGCTGGAAAGCACATCGCACGTGTGCCCGCGCCAGCTCCAGTTGCGATGCCCCGTCACTTCGGCTGCGATAGCCAGGAATTGGCGGCAGTCCTGCCAAAGCGCGTCGGTTGCCTCGCCCGCCCGATACCATTCGAGCATGGTGAACTCCGGCGCATGCAGGGGCCCGTGCTCGCGGTTGCGGAAAACCGGCGCGAACGCGAACAGCCGGGTTTCGCCGGCCGCCAGCAGCTTCTTCATCGCGAATTCCGGGCTGGTATGCAGATAGAGGTCGCGGCGGACGAGATCGGTTCCGATCTGCTCGGTGCGGAAGGCGTGCAGGTGGGTTTCGTTGCCCGGCGAGACCTGCAGGCAGCCCGGCTCGACCTCGATGAAGCCTTCGCCTTCGAGATAAGCGCGAATGGCCGCCTTGATACGGTTTCGGGCCAGCAGCAACGGCCGCCGGTCGGCGTGCCGATGGGCTGACCACCACGGCGAGGCTGCTTCGGATCTGGGTGTTTCTCGGGTCATGACAGGCGAGGTGCGGCACTGAAAGCGCGCCGTCAAGCCGCGAGGTGCTTCCCCTGCTGCCCCGAACCGCGTATGAAGCGGCAAATTATGCCGCCTGTGACCGGCTCGCGCCTTGCGCCACCGGTCCGCGCACCCACCCGCTCGCGCATCCGATCGCCAAGGAGATCCGTCGTGGCCAAATCCATTGCCAGCGCAGTTCGCAAGGGCAACGTCGTCGATCTCGACGGTAAGCTGTGTGTCGTCTTGATCGCGGAGAACATCCATCCTGGCAAGGGCACGCCGGTTACGCATCTCGTCATGCGCCGCATATCTGACGGCGTGAAGACCGAGATGCGCTACAAGACCACCGATGTGGTCGAACTCGCGATCCTCGAGAACAAGGACTACGACTACCTTTACGAGGACGACATGGGCTACAACTTCATGCAGCCTGAGAGCTTCGAGCAGATCTCGATCGCCAAGGAAATTCTCGGCGACCAGGCGCAGTGGCTACAGGAGAACATGCGCTGCGACGTCCGCCTGCACGAAGGCAATCCGATCTCGATCGAGTTGCCGCCGCGGGTAACAGTCGAGATCGCCGAGGCCGATCCGGTGGTGAAGGGGCAGACTGCGTCGTCGTCCTACAAGCCGGCAAAGCTGGCCAATGGCGCCCGCGTGATGGTGCCTCCTTATATCGAGGCCGGCGTGCGGATCGTCGTATCGACCGTCGACGGCACGTTCCAGGAGCGCGCCAAGGACTGATCCGTTCAGCAAGACCGGAGATCCGCTGGGAGCACCGTTGCATGCTCTTTGTCAGCAGCCGGTTCCAGAGAGCCACCGGCTGTTTTGCGCAACGGTTAGTATGTCGCCGCCTCCGGCAAGCCATGGTGGCTTGAACGATGTTATTCTGCGCCGACGATACGGGTGCATTTCCGCTATCGCGGCGCCTTGTTAAGCTCAGCTCCACTCGGCGTGGTAACGCGGCGCTTCTGGCGTTAGTATTCAGCGTCTTTCGATCTCCGACCGGAACATCAGTGTGAGCAAAATCGTAATCTGCCACCGGCGCGAGGATGCGCTGGTCGAGGTCCTCCGGATCCGCGGTGCCCTCGCTGCCCATGTCGCGCCGACCGAAGTGTCGATGGCCGACGCGGCCACGGGGCCTATGAGCGAACTGGCGCCGGGCGATACGCTCCTCGCGTTGATCGGCCCCAGCTGGTTGGATCTGACGAAAGGGCACGCGGATCGCAGCGAGCAGGACGATGCCCGCGCCGTCATTGCAAGCGCGCTCCGCCGCGGCATTACTGTCATCCCTGTCCGCGTCGGCCGGCCCGATGCCATGCCGGCGCTGCTGCGTAGTGAGGACCTGCCCGAGGATATTCGCGCGCTGGCGCAACTGCGTTCGCGCATCATCGCACTCGATCGTTTCGATGCCGACACGCTGGCGTTGGCTCACGCCATCCAGCCTGTCTCGATTACCGGGGCGCGCGAGCGGCTGCCCGGCAACTCCATGTTGAAGATGGGGCTTTGGGCGGCCGGGGTGATCGGCGCCACGATCCTGTTCGTCAATCTCCTGGGCTATCTGACGGGTTACACGGGGCGGCCTGGTTTCACGCAGCCAGGCGGCTTGGCGCGGCCCATTTCCGGCTTCTCGGCCTGGACCGGGGAAGGCCGCATTCGCCGGGCGATAGAGGCTGCGCTCGCCAAGGGACGCCGCCCGGAAGAGGCCAGGCGCTGTCAGATCGCGCTGATCAATGCCACCGACAGCGGTACGATCCTGTTCGACACCGCCAGCTCCGATCTCGATCAGCGCAGCCATCTGACCCTCAACGCCTTGGCGAGGATCATCAGGGACTGTCCCGACTTCGTCATCGAGGTCGAAGGCCATACCGACAACATGGGCGAGCCCGCCAACAATCAACGCCTATCGGAGCGCCGGGCCTACGCCGTGCGCGATTACCTCGTGCGCGCGGGGGTTCCTGGCGGATCGTTGAGCGCTATCGGATACGGCGCGACGCGTCCGATCGCGTCGAACGACACGCCCTCCAACATGTCACGCAACCGCCGCATCGAGTTCAACGTCACGGCGCGCTGACGAATTCGGCCGACTGCCCCAAGGCGCCGATCGTAATCCCGGGCCATGTCGGGGTTCTCCACGAATGCGCCGACGACCGTGGACCGCACATGGTTGAAAGGGGGGGCAACGGAGGCGACTGGCGTTCCTAGATGCGCCTTTCAAGTGGGCGGAAGGACACGATGTGTGTGGCTACGCCGTTCGCGGCGATGCCATAGTACGTCAGTTCGAGCTTGCACGCTGGCCCAGGGGAGCTATCCTCCTTTGCCGCAAGGGGGAAAGGTCCAGACAATGCTCAAGCGCACCGTTATCCACGCCCTCGCGGTGGCGGCCCTCGCGATCGCCGCTTCGTCCTCCGCCGCGTTCGCACAGGATTGCTATGACAAAGCGGGAGAAGCAACGGCTTCGTCGCGTGACGAGGCCCTGAAGCTCGCCTATGAGGCGGTTCCCAAAGCCACGGATCAGAGACTCTGGCAGGCGTGGCTAGCCGGCGGTCGCCGCATCGGAGACGCCCCAGGCTGGACAATCCGAAAGATGACGAGTCAGTGCTCAGCCGGCGGTGCTGGACAGAACTGCCGCGTGATGGTCACGCTCTGCAGGCTCTGAACCTCGCGCGAGGTCGACCAAGTCGACCTCGTGCGAAGTCCGCCGTCGGGGCAGTGGGGCTACCGAAGGGGCGGGGTCGACTACTTGACGCCCGTGCGCGCCTTGCGTGCTGCGTAGCGCGCATCGCGCTTGGCCTTCTGCTCGGCAGCCAGCGACTCGCCGCGGATCACGGCTTCGATCGCTGCGCGCTTGGCCAACCTTTCCCGTTCAGCCTTATCGGTGGCATCCCGGACGGCCTGCAACTCGGCTTCCTGCCGACGCTTCTCAGCCTTCTCTGCCTCGCGAGCTTCGCGCGCCTCGGCAATGGCCTTCTGTTGCTCGCGAAGCTTAACGATCTCTGGATCGTTCTCGCTCGGTCGCGACTTGTATTTCTCCAGTAGCTCCTGCCGCGCCTTGGCGGCGAGTTGCAGGCGCTCGTTGAAACCCTGCTCCTTGAAAGACCGCATCGTGCCCTTTCACAACCGTTTAAATCCGACGCGCCAGGCAAATAATGCGAGGCGGCAAAGATTGTCGGTGAAGGCGGGCCGTCCATTCGGCCTCACGCCGAGGTTGACATAAGGGCAATTCGAGCAAAGCGCAATGCCGCGCGTCCCTCCGGCGCAGTGCCCGTTGTGGGTTGCTCGGGCGTGCGCAGCGTTGGTTTCAATCTATGGCGGCGGTCACCATGATCTCCACCAGGGTCGAGGCCGAGCTCAGTTCCGCGCCGACGCAGGCCCTGACCGGCGGATTCGACAGATCGATCCACGCCGACCACACGGCATTCAACTGCTCTTTCTTCGACATGTCGGAGAGCCAGATCACGGCGGACAGCAGGCGGTGCTTGGATGTGCCCGCGTCACTGAGGTGCTTGTCGATCCTGGCGAGAATCTGGCTTGTCTGTCCCGCCACGTCGAGGGACTTGTCGTCGGCCACGAGGCCCGACAGGTAGGCGATCCCACCGTGGATCACGACGCGTGCATTTATATCGTTACCGCCAATTCGGGTAATCGGGCGCATGGGGCTTCTCCTCTGATATGTTGTCGAAAAGCTGAGCTAACGTACCTTGCGCTGCACGCGCTCGTCGAAACGGCCGACGTTGACGACGACGCGGGTGTGCGTCCCCCCGCCGATCTCCTCGCGCTCGTCGCTTGCGGTGACCTTGAACGCGATCGTTCGGCCTTCGACTGCGACGACCTCCGCCGTGGCGGTCACGCGCAGGCCGACCGGCGTGGCCGCGACGTGGCTCACGTCCAGATGCGTTCCCAGGCTCTGATGGCCTTCAGGCAGCAGGTGCTCGATGGCGGCCAGCGCCGCCGCCTCTATCACGTTGATCATGACGGGCGTGGCCAGCACGGCGATGCGGCCGGAGCCGACGCGAGGCGCGGTGTGCTCGTGGCCCACGACGAGATCGGAAGAGCCGGTGGTGCCCGGGTGGATGGGAGAGAGGTCGAGTGTTGCCATGTGATCAGGATCGCGGCCCCCGAGTTCTGGCGCAAGCTCGAAATGAGCTGAGCGTCGAACTTTGAGCTCGGACTGCCCTGAGCAGCATCGAGCCCTGGCAGTGCGAGTAGCCGAACGATGCTCTCGCGGCCTGGGCGACGTTGGATCAGGCCGGCCCGATATGACCGGCGTCTTGTCCTCGTGCACTCACCAGCTTTCGCCGAGCGCCGCGTTGACTTTCGGCATCACCTTTTCGGCTAGCAGCACCATCGAGCGCTGACCGAGTTGCTTGTTCTGCCAGTCGTGTCCCGCATAGTAGATCGTGCCGAACGCGCCGACCTCCTCGCGCAGCTTCAGGATCTCGTCGGCGACCTTGTCTGGTGTGCCCCAGATGACGAGGTCGTTCACCACACCCTCGGTTGTGACGCTCGAATCCGGCGCCTTCTGATCTTTCTTGAAGAGGTTTCCGCGGCCGCCTTTCACCAGCTTGTAGGCGAGCGAATTGTAGTACGCGTGATAGGGACCATCGGGGTCGGTGGCGTAGCGCCGTGCGGTCGCCATATCGTCGGCGACGAAGATGCTTTTGGCAACGCGCCAGCTCGCCGGATCGGCCTCCATGCCGATCCGCTTGCGGCCCTCCGCGAAGTTCGGCCAATGCGTTTGCACCCACTGCGGCAGTAGGAAGTTTGCCGAGATCATGTCCCAGCCGCGCGCTGCAGCCTCCGTTACGCCCTTGGAGAAGGGAGCCACGGCGGTCACCACGATCGGCGGATGTGGTTGCTGATAGGGTTTGTGTACGTAGCCCTGGCCGATCTCGGTCATCATCGTGCGCTCTACCGAGATCTCCCAGAACTTGCCCTTGAGATTGTAGGGCGGTTCCTTCGTCCACAGGTCGAGGATCATGTTGATGCTCTCGACCAGCATCGCGTTGCGGTCGCGGTCGAGATTGCCGAAGATCTCAGCGTCCGACATCAGCCCGCCCGGCGAGATGCCGAAGATGAAGCGCCCTTCCGCCATGTGGTCGATCATCGCGACCTCGCCGGCCACCATCGCGGGGTGGTGATTGGGCAGGTTCACCGTGCCGGAGCCGAGCTTGATGCTCTTCGTCTCACGCAGGCACCAAGCGACGAAGATCAGCGCGGAGGTCACCGTTTCAGCCGCGTCCGTGAGGTGCTCGCCGAACAGTCCCTCGCAGAAGCCGAGCTTGTCGGCGAGAATGGCGAACTCGCGATCCTCGTTCAGTGTCTGCACCAAGCTTCGCCCCACCGGGTGGATGGGCATCGTGAAGAAGCCGAGCCGCATGCGTGTCTCCCTCAGTGCATCTGCCCAGCCGATCAGCTCGATCCGGAACCTGACGATGCATCCTGTGTCAATGATCACGGTACACGAAAAATTAATATTGCGCGCCCAGACGCATCGCCACCGGGCTCGGGCCGGCGGGTAGGAAAATTCGGCGGGTCAAGCAAACCTTGGAGCACGTCTAAACGGTTCTTTAATCGCCTATCGGCAGACTACAACCTAACCCGAAAAGGGGACGGCTATGCAATCTTAGATTGCAAATTGCGGGTGTAGAAGATGCAGCGTTGCCTGATCATCGAAGGTTCGCCGATTGTTCGCAAGGTCATGCGGGCTATCCTGACCGACTTCGGTTTCGACGTCGTCGAGGCAGCTGGAGGCCGCGAGGGAATCCTGCAATTCAACCGGCACATTCCGAGCCTTGCGCTGGTCGATGCGGGGATCACCGATATGCCCGCATTGGATGTCCTGCGGCACATGCGGGACGCCGCCGGAGGGAAAGTGCAGGTTCTATACTGCACGACACAATTCGACGTGATCGAGGCGCAGCGCGCGAGTGCGGCTGGTGCCACCGATCTTCTGGTCAAGCCGTTCGATCGCCGTTCCCTCGCCGCCCGATTGAGGGTTGGCGGGCGCGGAAATGGCGAAGGTTCAGATGAGGGCTTTTACAGCCGCCTGTCTCGATCCGAGATCGTTCGTATCGCCTGATGGCGAGGACTGTTTGATCGACCATCAGCGGGCCCGCCCTCCTACCGTTTTTCTCGCGCGGGAACTGCGGCGGCTTCCGATCGCCGACGGTGGCAGCTCATATGCGGTAGTTGCGCTTCAGCCGATTTCGACGGGCGGGGGCGGCGCCGCGGCATCGTCCACGCGCACCACGACGACGGTGCAGTTGTCCTGATGGGGATCGCGAAGGTTCTCCACGCTCCGCACCAGCGCCGCGGCGATCGCCCTTGGTCCGTCCTGAGCATAGGCGGCGACGATGCGTGCGATCTCGGTTTGGTCGAGGGTGTGAATGCCGTCGCTGGCCAACACGATGTGGTCGCCGCCAAACAGCTCGAGGGGGTGCTTCGCCAGATCGACCAGCTCGATCTCATCGCCCGTGACCGCCGAGCGCAGCATGTGACGACGCGAATCCGTGCGCGCCTGCTCTGGCGTGATACGGCCCGCCCGCGCCAGCTCGTCGAGCAACGGAGCCAGGGAATGATCCTCGTTGAGCAGCGCGATCTCGCCACGTCGCCAGAGATATAGCGGACTGTCCCCGACACTCACCCACTCCAGGCCATCCGAGCCGAAAGCGGCGCCGACCAGCGTGGAGCCCATGCCGTTGAGCGAGTGGTCGGCCTCTGCCTCCTGGCCGACGGCGTGATTGGCCGTCGTCATGCCGGTGCGAAGCCGTTCGCGCACAGGTGCTGCTTCCTTGGCGAAAGCTCCCAGGAAATTCACGCACACCGTCCGGCTGGCCTTGGCGCCGCCGGCGTGACCGCCCATGCCGTCGGCAAGGACGGCGACAAGCATGCCATCCTCAGGCTCGCGCTCGAGATGGGCGCCGGGCGTCGCGGGCCCCGGCCATAGCGCCGCGGCGTCCTCTTGATGATGTCGCGAGCCCTGGATCGCGGCCAGCGCTGCAGTGAAAGAATGCCTCATGCCGACGTGCAAGGCTCCCGATGCTGCGTGATGTCCGCCGCCGCCCTCTACATTCGCGGGGTGCTGGACCTCCAGCAGACTATCACGCTTTGGCGTCCGCGATGTCCCCCCAATCGAAATCGGGTCCGCACAGCGGTACGAACACAAGCTGGGTGCGGCCCATCGTGATCAGGTCCATCGGCTGCATCGGCACGGCAGCCGTCGGCCGCTTGTCGTTGATCGCGACGACATTGGTCTTGGCGAGGTTCGGCACGAACAGGAAGCTGCGCTCGCCACCGTCGTAGCGGATATAGGCTTGCTCCTCCGAAGATATGGCATCGTCGCCGAAGTCGATGGCGATACGCTGATTGGCGGCGCGTCCCACAGTGTTGTTGCCCTCGTAGATCGGCCGGTGGGCGCCCAGTCCGGGGCCGCCGACGACGACTAGCCATCCGACCACGGGGTCCTGGTGGAAACTCTGCCGCGAGATGGAGCCCTTGCCGCGCACCAGTTGCGTGCGCGCGGGCGCCTCGGCAGCCGGCTTTGCGCCGCGCAGCACGCGCGTCGTCGGTGGCGCGTCCGCTTCGAGCGGCAGATCGGCCGGCGGAATGTTGGGCGTGCCGCCGCGCGCATCGCGTGCGGCCTCGGCTGCACTGGGGGGCTCTCTGCGCATGTCGGCAGGCTCCTTGGGTTGGGGCGGCGGCAGCGCCGACGCGGTGGCCAATGGCTGCGGCGGCAGCAACTCGTTCCGCGCGGTTTCGTCCCTGCTGGCTGCCGCGAGGGCCTCTCGCAGCGAGCCGATAATGCCTTGCGCCCCGCGATGGGGAGCGCCCTTGTCGTTGCCGATGCTCATATTCCCCTCCTTCGAATTCCGCCGGCTTCGCCCTATCGCGATGCGCAGCGCCACCCAACACGCCGCCTACAGGGCGGTTTGAAATCTCATTCTCGCCTTGCCCAGCTCGACCATGTCGCCGTGGGCGAGCACAGCGCTGGCGCACGGCTCGCCGTTGATGCGCAGCCCGTCCTCGCCTTGCCCGCTCACATCCGTGATCGTGAAGCCCGTATCGTTACTCCGGGCTATAATGGCGTGATAGCGCTCGACGCTGATGTCGGCGATGCAAATGTCGTTGTCCTCGTGCCGACCGATCTGCACCAGATCGCGGCTGCGGGGGAGCGCGATGGTCTGCGCGCCGTCCAACTCCAGCCGAGGGGACGATGGCAAGGATGCACGTGCATCGGCCTCCGCGCTCGGATCCGGCGCTTTCGAGACAGAGGGCTTACGCCGGTAGAGCAGGGCACCTGCCAGCATCAGCGGTGGCAATACCAGAATGCCGCCGAGCCCGATCATCAGCGTCGGTCGCAGCGCGTAGCTCGCTTCCGCCCATCGGACCAAACGCCCGATTGCATCCGCGACGAGCGCTGCTGCCAGGTCGAAGGTGGACGCGGGAACCGATGCACCGTCCGCCGCGCACACCTGTGCGTTCGCGGCGAGCAGAACCGCAGCGGCGAAAGCGATAAGGAAGCGCAGGGCTCGGACGGTCGAAGGCATTTCGATTCCCCGATTATGGTGCCGACGCTGACGCCACAACCGGGCAGCATGATGGCTCAACTCGGGCACAAGTCGGGCAGTGCCTCTGCCCCCTAGCCGAACGCAGGCGGCACTTGACGTGCGCGGCGCCATGCTTGAGAGGGTGAACCATGCAAGAGACGGAATCGAACAGCTGGCTGTGGGGCCCCTGGTCGCGACTGACGCTTTGGACAGCGTTTGTCGCAATGGCCGTCGATCAGGCCAACAAACTTTGGATGCTCGGGGTCTATCGTATCCAGGATCGCGGTCAGGTTCGCTTCGGGCCGTTCATGGATCTCGTCTTCGTCTGCAATACCGGCATCAGCTACAACATCGGCTCAGGCGTCGTGCCGCCCTGGGCGCTCGCGGCGTTCGCTCTGGTAGCCTCCGTAGCCCTCGCCGTGTGGATTGCCCGGGCCGGAACCGGCACGATCATGGCTCTCGGCGTCGGACTCATCATCGGCGGTGCGATCGGCAACGCCATCGACCGTCTTTGGCTCGGCTGCGTCGCCGACTTCTACCTGCTGCATGCCTTCGGTTATTCTTGGTACGTGTTCAACATCGCGGATGCAGCTATTGTTGCCGGCGTGATCGGCCTGTTGTACGATTCGTTCGTGCCGAATCGACAGGGAGCCGCAAATGCGCCCTAATCGACGGGCATTGGCGGGGTAAGCGAGTAGAATCAGACGTTTGGGATTGCCGCATTGTGCGCGATCCCGGTGCGTCCCGGGGGCCTCAGGTCATGCTGATCCGCAGCCAAGAGCAGCGTATCCACTTCGGGCGATCACTCGGACCGCCACTCGAGCCATCACGCCTCGTCAGGCGAGCCGTGCTTGCCTGTTGCATGTCGGCGGGATTGCTCGTCGGCGGCTGCTCGGGGATCGACGGCGTGGAGCTGCAGGGTGGCGTATTCGACGCCCTCGGTGTCTCGAGTTCCACCCAGTCGCGCAGGCTCTCCGACGCGAAGGTTGCGCCGCGGCCGGGCCTCGTACTGCCGCCTTCTCCCGACAGGCTGCCCGAGCCGGTGACTGGCTCGATCGCCGCAGTCCCACCGCCCGGCGAGGCTTGGCCAGTCGATCCGGAGGATCGCAAGGCACAAGCCGGTGCCGATCTCGACCGCCGCCATAAAGAATATTGCGAGCGAGCCCTGCAGGACCAGAACATGCGTGGCGATGGCGGCGTTGTCATGGGTCCGAAAGGCAATTGCCAGCCTGGACTGTTCGGCGGCCTGACCCAACAGGTTACGGGGCAGTGATCGACCTCTGAAGCTCACCGGAACGGCGGCTCCTCGAACGAGCGCAGCTTGCGCGAGTGGAGTGAATCCCGCCGCGTTTTGAGCAGGTAGATTGCGGCGAGTCCGATGTCGAGGTGCTGGGCCACCGCCGTCTCATAGAACGCATTGGCAGCACCTGGCAGCTTGATCTCGCCGTGCAGCGGCTTGTCGGAGACGCACAGCAGCGTTCCGTAAGGCACTCGCAGCCTGAAGCCCTGCGCTGCGATCGTGCCGCTCTCCATGTCGACCGCGATCGCGCGCGAGAGATTGATGCGCCGCCGTTCCTGCGCGAATCGCAGCTCCCAGTTGCGGTCTACGTTGGTCACGATGGTGCCCGTGCGCAGCCGTGCCTTGAGCGCATCGCCCGTAGCACCCGTGACCGTAGCGGCTGCATCCTGCAGTGCGACCTGGACCTCCGCCAGCGCCGGCAGTGGTATCTCCGGCGGCAGGAGCGAATCCAGGATACGGTCCTGCCTGAGATAGGCGTGCGCCAGAACGTAGTCGCCGATCGACTGGCTCTCCCGCAGTCCGCCGCAATGGCCGACCATCAGCCAGCAGTTGGGACGCAGCACGGCGAGATGATCGGTGATGTTCTTCGCATTGGATGGCCCGACGCCGATGTTGACCAGCGACACGCCTTCTCCGTCCGCCTGCACCAGATGATAGGCCGGCATCTGGAAGCGATGCCACTGGCAGGAAGCGGCCAGCGCGTTCGCCTCGGCAGGTGTCATCCCGCGCTCGATTACGATGTTGCCCGGCAGGATCAGCCGCTCCCACGGTCCCGGCTCTTGCAGGTGTGCGAGTGCGGTACGCACGAACTGGTCTATGTAGCGATGATAGTTGGTCAGCAGCACCCAGCGCTGCACGTGGCGCCAATCGCTTCCAGTGTAATGCACCAGCCTTCTGAGCGAGTAGTCGACGCGGGCGGCGTCGAACAAGGCGAGCGGGAAGGGATGGCCGTCGTCGAGATCGGCGAGGCCGTCGGCGATCTCGTCGCCCACCGCGGCGAGGTGCGGCGTCGGAAAATGCCGCGCCAGCTCGCCCGGCGTGACACCCGAGCGTGACAGCTCCTCGATGCGCTCGAGCACATAAGGGTAGGGGATTTCCTGGTCGCTCGCCTCGACCTCGATCTCGGCCGCATACTCCGCCACCAGCGGCTCGAGTTGCTCCATCAGGTAGCCGCGGAAGAACCCGGGATGCGTGACCGTCGTCTCATAGGTCCCGAAGCGCTGTAGTTTCGCGTAGGCGCGCGCCGTTGTCGGGTGCGGCTGGGCTAGATCGCGATAGATGACACGCAGGCGGGGATAGCAGAAGCGGGCACGGACCTGCGGCGTCGGAGAGCTTCGTTTGATGAGATACTGGTCGAGCGCTTCCGCCAGCGCCGAGGTGGCGCTCATATACAGTGCCTCGAGACGGTCGATCGCATCTTCCGGCGAAAGGCTTTTGCTCGAGCTGGGCTTGGGGGGCTGCGATTTTGGCATGTGGCGTGGGCACTCCTGGGCAGAGGCGGGGCGGGCTCGTACCGCGCCTGCCTGAGCGAAGGTCAAGGTTGATCGAGCAGGCATATCACATCCGATGAGACAGACAGATCACCCTGCAGTCGGATCCTCGCGCGGTGCGGTTGCGAACTCGTTTGAAACATCGCGCATCCAGTGCCAAACTCTCCACCAGATGCTCCAAGCGGAACCCGCCGATGTCCCGAGACGACTTGCCCCTCTCCCGCTTTACCGTTCTCGACCTCACGCGCATACGCTCCGGCCCGACGGCCATGCGCCAGCTTGCCGACTGGGGCGCTCGCGTCATCAAGATCGAGCTGCCGGCGGGTGTCGGCGAGGAGGACACCTACACCGGCACGCGCCATTCGTCGGACTTCCAGAACCTGCACCGCAACAAGGAGAGCCTGACGCTCAACCTCAAGGCGCCCGAGGCAGCCGAGATCATCCGCCGGCTGGTGCTGAAGGCTGATGTCGTGGCGGAGAACTTCCGGCCCGACGTCAAGCAACGCCTGCGCCTCGACTACCCGACGCTGTCCGCCATCAATCCGCGTATCGTCTACGGCTCGATCTCCGGCTTCGGTCAGGACGGCCCCTACCAGAAGCGCCCCGGCGTGGACCAGATCGCGCAGGGCATGAGCGGCATCATGTCGGTTACGGGCAAGCCGGGCGAGGGGCCGATGCGCGTCGGCACGGCGATCGGCGATGTCACTTCCGGGCTCTACCTGTCGTTCGGCATTCTCGCAGCCCTCCTCGAGCGCGAGGTGTCCGGCAAGGGCCAGTGGGTCGATACCTCGCTCATGGAGGCGTTGATCGCGCTGATGGACTTCCAGTCTGCGACTTGGCTGATGGAAGGCCAGGTGCCCCGCCAGCAGGGCAACGATCACCCCAAGTCCATGCCGACGAGCGCCTTCAAGGCGAGCGACGGGTTCGTCAACATCGGTGCTGGCGACCAGACGCGCTGGGAGCGTACCGCCCACGCGCTGGGACTTCCCGATCTGATCGAGCGGCCCGAATATCGCACGGGCGAGGATCGCTCGAAAAATCGCGAGAAGCTGAAGGCCGAGCTGGGCGCGACGTTCGCCACGAAGCCGATGTCCCACTGGGTCGAGGTGATGAACGAGGCCGGCGTGCCCTGCGGCCCGATCTACAACGTCGATCAGGTGTTCGCCGATCCCCAGGTCAAGCACCAGGGCATGGCTGCGCGTGTGAACCACCCCAAGCTCGGCGACATCGAGCTGGTCGGTCAGCCGATCCACATGTCGCGCACGCCCTGGCGGATGCGGACCGCGACGCCGGAATCCGGCGAGCACACGGCAGCAATTCTCGCCGAGATCGGGTATTCGGAGCTGGATATCGCCGCGCTCCGGAAGGCGCGGGTCGTGTGAAATTCGAGCGATCGAGTAAGGTCTGTCAGACCACTGCCAAACTGCGATGATCCTGATGCTTACGAGGCCTGCATGAACCTGCCCACCGACAAGATGCTCGCGCGAAAAGATGGCGCGATCGGCTGGATGACCTTCAACAACCCAGAGCGCCACAACGCGTTCTCATTCGAGATGCGCCTCGCGATCCTCGAGATTCTAGAAGACTTCGAGAAAGACGACGCGATCCGCGTCATCGTCATGCACGGTGCCGGCAACAAGTCGTTCGTCTCCGGCGCTGACATCTCCCAGTTCGACGCAATGCGCGCCACGCCCGAGCAGCAGGCCGAGTACGAGCGCGTCAGCCAGGCGGTGCAGGCGCGCTACGCCACGCTGCAGAAGCCGCTCATCGCAATGATCCGCGGCTACTGCCTGGGCGGCGGCTTGCAGACCGCGCTCGCCGCCGACTTGCGCATCGCCTCCGAAGATTCCCAGTTCGGCATTCCAGCCGGCCGGCTCGGCATCGCCTACAGTTGGCCGAATGTCGCCAAGCTCGTCGAGATCGTGGGGCCATCGACGGCCAAGCACATCCTTTTCACGGCCAAGCGGTTCCCCGCCACCGACGCCCTGGCGATGGGCCTCGTCAATCAGGTTGTCCCGGCGGACGAGCTCGAGAAGACGGTTGCCGAGCTCGCCAACACGATCGCCGGTAATGCGCCGTTGAGCCTGTTCGCGGCCAAGCGCGCCATCGACGAGCTGGTCAAGGACCCCGCCGTCCGCGACGAGGCCGGCGCACGAGCTGCCGGCGCCCGCGCTATGGCGAGCGACGACTTCAAGGAAGGTCGCAAGGCTTTCCTGGAGAAGCGTAAGCCGGTATGGAAAGGCCGCTGATCGATCAAGCAACGCCGGACCTCGCCCAAGAGAGCGCGGCTGGCCTGAACGGAGGAGACTAATGAAGACTTCTGTGAAACTCGCATTGGCAGCCGCTACAGGCCTGCTATGCAGCCACCTGTCGACGCTACCGGCCTCCGCACAGTCCGATCCTGTAGCGGAATTCTATCGCGGCAAGCAGATCCGCATGATCGTGCGCACCACGGCGGGCGGCGACTACCACCAGTATTCCTATCTGCTGGCGCGTTTCATGGGGCGCTACATTCCCGGCAATCCAACGATCCAGGTCGTCAACATGCCGGGCGGAGGCGGCATCGTCGCGGCGAACTTCATGGCAAATGTCGCTCCGCGCGACGGCACCGTTATGGGCATCGTCGGTCAGGGCATCCCGCTCGACCAGGCGCTCGGCAACTCGGCGCAGCTCAAGGCCGACATGCGCCAGTTCAACTGGATCGCCAACGTCGTCTATTCCAATCAGCTTCTTGCGGTGTGGCACACGTCTCCGGTCAAGACGATCGAGGACGCCAAGCGCCAGGAGATCCTGATCGGCACGACGGGCTCGGGCTCGCCATCCGTGCAGTATCCCTCGTTCTACAATGCGGTGCTGGGCACCAAATTCAAGCTGGTCTCCGGCTATATCAGCGGCACGGAGATCGACCTCGCGATGGAGCGTGGGGAAGTGCACGGCCGCGGCACGAATCCGTACTCCGGCTACATGGCCTCCAAGCCAACGTGGATTCCCGAGGGCAAGCTCGTGCCCATCATTCAGTCCGGCATGAGCAAGGAGCCCAAGCTGCCGAATGTGCCGCTCATCCTCGACCAGAAAGTGCCGCCTCAGGACAAGCCGGCGTTGGAGTTCATGGCGCGCGGCTCGGCGCTTGGGCGTCCATTGGCAACCACGCCAGGTGTCCCCGCCGATCGCGTCGCGGCACTTCGCAAGGCGTTCTTCGCGATGATCGAGGACGCAGAGTTCAAGGCGACCGCGGCCAAGGAGCATATGGAGATACGCCCGATGACCGGCGACGCGCTCGCCAAGTTGGTTATCGAGGTTCTCGATGCACCGCAGAATGTTAAGGACCGGGTCAAGGCAGCTATGCAGCCCAAAGACCCGATCATCAAGAAGGCGAAATAGCTTCTGCGACTGGCCCGCGAGCCAGTCGTGCGCTTTGCGCAGGGCGCACCTTGACCCCGTTTGCCCCTACTGCTTAGACGACCGGTGATCATCGGTTCGAAGGCAGAGGGCGATAGCATGGGGCAGTTCGGTATTGGGCAGCCGGTCCGGCGCAAGGAGGACGTGCGTCTCGTCAAGGGCGGCGGCGAGTTTACCGACGACATGGTGCTGCCCGGCCAGCTCTGGGCGGCATTCGTGCGTTCGCCCCACGCTCACGCGCTGATCAGGTCGATCGACGCGAGCGCGGCGCGGGCCACTTCCGGTTTTGTCGACATCATTACTGGCGACGAACTCGAAAAGGCCGGTATTGGCCGCATGATCACGGACGCTGAGTTCGAGGACCGTTCCGGTCGGCCGATGTCGCGGCCCTTGCGCCGCATTCTGCCGCTGGAGCGCACGCGCTTTGCCGGCGAGTGCGTTGCGATGGTCGTCGCCGAGACCGAGGAGGCCGCGCGCGAGGCGGCGGAACTCGTCGAGATCGACTACGATCCGCTTCCTGCCGTGGTCGCAACGGGTGAAGCGCTTGCTGCCGGTGCACCGAAAGTCTGGCCCGAGTTCGACTCGAACCTCGTCGTCCATTGGGAGCACGGCGACAAGGCCGACGTCGAGACGAGGCTTGCCGCTGCCACCCACCGCGTCCGCGTCGAGCTCGTAAACCAGCGCATCGCGGTGAGCCCGATGGAGCCGCGCGTCGTCGCTGCGATGTTCGATAAGCCGAGCGGCGTCCTCACCGTCTATTCGCCCACACAGGGCGGCCGGCGCATTCAAACGCAGCTCGCCAGGAACCTGCTCCAGATGGACATGGACAAGGTTCGCATCGTCTCGCGCGACACCGGTGGCGGCTTCGGCATCCGCAGCAAGGTTTATCCGGAGACGGTTTGCGTCGCCGTCGCCGCCAGGAAGCTCGGCCGCCCCGTGAAGTGGCGCGGCGATCGGCTCGAGACGTTCATGTCCGACTACCACGGCCGCGACCAGCTCAACGTCGCGGAGATGGGCCTGGACGAGAACGGCCGCGTGCTGGCGCTGAGCGTCGCGACCACGCTGAATGTCGGGGCCTATCTCTCCGAGAACGGCGTGCGCCTCGCCCACAACGGCGGCGGCCGGATCATTCCATGCGTCTACGATGTGCCGAGCTTCTACTTCTCCGTGAAGCCGGCCTTCACCAACACGATCTGCACCGACACCTATCGCGGTGCCGGGCGGCCCGAGGCCAACTATATCATGGAGCGGCTGATGGACGCCGCAGCCGACACCGTGGGGCTTGCGCGGGATGAGATCCGGCGTCGCAACTTCATCCAGGCGTCCCAGTTACCCTATCGCACTCAGCTCGGCTTCGTGATCGACAGCGGCGACTTCGAGGGCACTATGGCCATGGCGCTGGACGCTGCGGACTGGAGCGGCTTCGAGGCGCGAAGGAAAGCCGCCGCCGCCGAAGGCAAGCTGCGTGGCATCGGTCTATCGGTATTCATAGAAGGTGCCGGCAGCCGTCCGCAGGAGGGAATGCGCATCCGTCTCGAGGCCGACGGCCGCGCGACGGTCTTCGCGGGCACCTACAGCCACGGCCAGGGTCATCACACCGTCTACTCGCAACTCGTCAACGAGTTCCTCGGCATCGACTTCGACAAGGTCGATCTCGTGCAGGGCGACACGGCGCTGTCGCCGGAGACGTCGGCCGGCACCTTCGGCTCGCGTTCCTCGATGGTCGGCAGCGCCAGTATCCGCATGGCGAGCGATGCCATCATCGCGAAGGCCAAGCGCATTGCCGGCCACCTGATGCAGTCGGCGCCCGAGCAGGTCGCCTTCGATGCCGGCGAGTTCCGCACGGCGACGTCGAGCATCACGATCGCCGAGGTAGCGCTGGCAGCCCACGATCAAGCGCGACTGCCGGAGGGCATGGCTCCTGGCCTCGACGAGGAGGTGACCTACGACGGCAAGTCGGAGAACTTCCCCAACGGTGCCCATGTCTGCGAGGTCGAGGTCGATCCGGATCTCGGTACCGTGGAGATCGTCCGCTTCGTCGCTGTCGACGACTGCGGCGTCGTGCTCAATCCGTTCATCGTCCATGGCCAGGCTAACGGCGGCATAGCCCAAGGGCTGGGACAGGCGCTGACGGAAGCCATCGTCTACGACGAGGACGGCCAGCTCTTGTCGGCCTCGTACATGGATTACGCCATGCCGCGCGCGCACCACATGGTCCACGTCGAGGGCGAGTTCAACATCGTGCCCTGCAAGACCAATCCTATCGGTGTGAAAGGCGCGGGCGAGGCCGGCGCCACCGGCGCGCCGCCCGCCATCGTCTCGGCCGTGTGCGATGCGTTGAAAGACTACGGCGTGCGCCACATCGACATGCCGCTGACGCCGCAACGTGTCTGGGCTGCAATCGCCGCCGCGCGGGAGGGGGCTCGCTGAGGCCATGCGATTTGCTGCTTGTGCGCGATCAAGGCGCCGCGCCGCTGCAGCTGCGAGAGTAGCCTTTCCTGGTCCGGCAGTCAGGTCGGCTCGGGCCGTCGAGGAGTGACGCCGTGACCGACGATGCGCCCCACCCCGGTGACGCAGAGCAGGCCGAAGTGATCGCATTGCTCAGCTCGACTGCGGCTCACGGAACAGGCGTCGGGGAAGTTGAACGTTGTGAGACGCACGGTGCGGTCGTATTTCTCGCGGGCGATCACGCCTACAAGATCAAACGTGCCGTTCTTTATGCCTACATGGATTTCTCGACCCTCGAGTTGCGCCACCGCGCCTGCCTTCGCGAGATCGAAATCAACCAGCCGCATGCACCGCAGATATATCTCGGCGTTGTTCCGATCACGCGAGAAACCGACGGCGAGCTTGCCATCGGCGGCAAGGGTACGCCGGTCGAGTGGGCCGTTCACATGCGCAGGTTCGCCACCGACGACGTGCTTTCGGCGGTCGCCGACACGCGCGGAATTGATGCCCTGTTGGCGCGCGAGCTTGCCGACGTCGTGCAGGATTTTCATGCCGGAGCTGTGGTGGCCATTTCCGCCGATCCGCGCGCGGCGCTCGGTGGGGTCGTGGATGAGTTGGTCGTGGCATTTCGTGATGCGCCGCTGGGCTTTGCGCTGGAGAGCGTTGACGAGCTGGAAGTGCGCTGCGCTGCCCAGCTCGAACGAATAGCCGCAATCCTCGCCAGACGCGCGGCGGCCGGCCACGTTCGGCGCTGTCATGGCGATCTTCATCTGGGCAACATCGTGCTCTGGCGGGGCCGCCCGACCCTTTTCGATGCGCTCGAGTTCGACGAGAAGCTGGCGACGATCGACACGCTCTACGATCTGGCCTTCCTGTTGATGGATCTCGATCAGCGAGGCCAGCGTGCCGCCGCCAATGTCGTTCTCAATCGATATTTGTGGCGTAGCCAGAGCCTGCTCGACCTCGAAGGCCTCGCAGCGCTTCCTCTTTTCCTCGGTCTGCGCGCCGCCATCCGAGCGATGGTCCTGGCGCAGCGTGCCAGCGTCGAGAACGTCAGCGGCAAGCGCGCGGCTCCGACGGCAGCGACGGCGTATTTCAATGCAGCATTGGACTATCTGTCGTCTGTTCCAGTCCGCTTGATCGCCGTCGGGGGACTGTCCGGCACCGGCAAGTCGACGCTTGCAGCAGCCCTCGCATCCGGTATCGGGCCCGCGCCGGGTGCCGTGCATTTGCGCAGCGATCTCGAGCGCAAGGCTTTGTTCGGAGCCGCGGAGACGGATCGCCTGGAGGCTTCGTGCTACACCCAGGAGGCCGGACGACGGGTTTACGATACGGTTTTGCGCAAGGCCAAGTCGGTGCTTGCTGCAGGTCATGCAGTGATCGTCGATGCCGTTTTTCTCGATCAGCGAGAGCGAGGTGAAATAGAGTTGACCGCGCAGAATATGGGCGTGCCGTTCACCGGCCTCTGGCTTGCCGCGCCGGAAGCCGAGATGAACCGCCGCGTTGCGGATCGCACAGGGGATGCTTCGGACGCAACGCCGGACGTCGTGCGCCGCCAGATCACGCTGCTGGACGAAGGGGATGGGCCAGGTTCCTGGTCGCGCATCGACGCAAGTGGAACGCCTGAGGCGACGTTGGCAGCCGCGCGCGCCGCGCTGGGTTGATACCTGTCAAGGCGCCGATGGCGCCGGCATGAAGTCTGTCACACGCAGTACAGGTAGGAGGCTGAGAAGAGTTTGCTCGTCCGATTCGAAATCACTTTTCGATCGCATCGAGGTAAGTCTGCAGCATTCGGCTGCTCAGGCATATGCCCGGCCTCGTCACACCGGTCCACTGAAGGTCCGAGGCTCGCTGGCCGGTGGTGGGCCGGCATCACATTTTGTTCTTGTGTGCAGCCGCCACATCGACCGTTCGCGCTCACACATTCAAGCCAAGTTTCCGGCGAAAGGTCGAACATTCGGTTTTCCGGTTTCAGAGGTTAACTCAGTATGACGATCCGGAATCTGGACGCTCTGCTTGCACCGCGCTCGATCGCGTTGATCGGAGCGACGGAACGGCCAGGCTCGGTAGGCCTGACGGTTGCCCGGAATCTTCTCGTGCCCGGGTTCGCGGGTGCGGTTTATTTCGTCAATCCGTCGCGTAGCACCGTGCTGGGTCAGCGCTGCTACGACAGCGTTGCAGCGTTGCCTGAGGTGCCGGACCTCGCCGTGATCGTGACGCCGCCTTCGACTGTGCCGGCACTCGTTGGAGAGTTGGCCGCACGCGGCACGCGCGCTGTTGCCGCGATAACCGCCGGCCTCGATGCCGCTCAGAAGCAGCAGATGCTGGAGGCAGGTCGCGCACGACTTGTGCGCGTGCTTGGCCCGAACATCATCGGTCTGATGCTGCCGAATGCCGGCATCAATGCCACGTTCGCCCATCGCGCGGCATTGCCCGGCGACATTGCATTTCTGTCGCAATCCGGCGCTCTGGTCACGGCTGTTGTCGACTGGGCTTCGGACCGCAGGATCGGCTTCTCGCACGTGCTGTCGCTCGGCGACATGGCGGACGTCGATTTCGGCGATCTCCTCGACTACCTCGCAGGCGATACGCGCAGCCGCGCGATCCTCATCTACATGGAGGCGCTGACGAACGCGGCGAAGTTCATGTCGGCCGCGCGTCGTGCCGCGCGCGTCAAGCCGGTCATCGCGATAAAGGCCGGGCGAAACGCGGCCGCTGCGCGCGCGGCCGCCTCGCACACCGGGCGCCTCACCGGGAGCGATGCCGCCTACGAAGCCGCGTTCCGCCGCGCCGGCGTGCTGCGCGTCGACGCGCTCGACGAGCTCTTTGGCGCCGCAGAGATGCTGGCACGCGTGCCTCGTATCACCGGCGAGCGCCTGATGATACTGACCAATGGCGGCGGAGCCGGCGTGCTGGCAGCGGATCACTTGGCGGATCGGGGTGGTAGGCTTGCGGAGCTTTCGACAGAGACGCGCGCCGCGCTCGATCGCGTGCTTCCCCCGACGTGGTCGCATGGCAATCCCGTCGATGTCATCGGCGACGCCGGCCCGGATCGCTACGCGCAGGCGCTCGAGATCCTTCTTGCAGATCCAGGTGCCGATGCCATTCTCGCGATCAACTGTCCGACCTCGCTGGCCTCGAGCACCGAGATCGCCAAGCGCGTCGTACAGACGAGACGGGACGCGCGCGCGACGAAGCCGGTCATCACCAATTGGCTGGGCGATGGTGCCGCCACCAAGTCACGCGAGATCTTCTCTCTGGCGGGGATCCCGACCTTCGAGACGCCGCGCGCCGCCATCGGCGGGTTCATGCAGCTTGTCAGGCATGCAAGGGCTCAGGAGGAGCTGATGCGCACGCCCCCGGCTATGCCGCAGGAGGACTTGCCCGATCACGCAGCAGTCGAAAGCATTCTCGCTGCAGCCTCGAAGGCTGGGCGCTCAATCCTTTCAGAGGTGGAAGGCAAAGACATGCTGGCCGCCTACGGCGTGCCGGTCGTGCCAACGCTCAAGATTTCCGCGACGCCCCAGGCTGCGCGGGAAGCTGCCGCCCGAATGCTCTCGCAGCACGCCAGCGTCGTGCTCAAGATCCTGTCGGACGACATCAGCCACAAGTCGGATGTCGGCGGTGTTCGGCTGGATCTCACGTCTCCCGAGGCGGTGGAAACGGCCGCCGTCGATATTCTGCAGCGCGTTCGCACGCTGATGCCAGACGCGCATATAGCTGGCTTCACGCTCTCGGCTATGGTGCGCAGGCCGCGCGCTCATGAACTGATCGTCGGCATGACCGTCGACGATACGTTCGGACCGCTCATCATGTTCGGTGCCGGTGGAACTTCCGTTGAGGTCGTTGCTGACACCTCGCTGGGGCTTCCTCCGCTCGATATTCAACTCGCCCGCGACCTCATCGGGCGCACGCGCATTGCGCGCCTGTTGAGCGGTTATCGTGATCGCAAGCCTGCTGATCTCGATGCGATCGCCCACGTTCTCGTCAAGATCAGCGCCATCGTCTGTCGGCACCCAGAGATCCGCGAGATCGACGTCAATCCGCTGCTCGCCGACGAGAACGGGGCGATCGCGCTCGACGCGCGCGTCAGGATTGCCGACCCCTTGAGTGATCCGCGGCCACCACTCGCCATCAAGCCCTATCTGCAGGAGTGGGGGCGCACATGCGTGCTTCCCGGCCTGGGAGATTTTATTCTGCGTCCGATCCGGCCGGAGGACGAGGCGCTCTATACGAGCTTCCTGCCTCACGTGACGCCGGAGGATATCAGGATGCGCCTGTTTGCTCCGCACAAGAACCTTTCCCACAAATTTCTCGCGCGCATGACCCAGATCGACTATGCGCGCGAGATTGCTTTCGTCGCGCTGTTGCGCGCCACAGGCGAGTTGATGGGCGTCTCGCGCTTTGCTGCGGATCCAGACTACGTCCGCGCGGAGTACGCGATCCTCGTGCGCTCCGACCTCAAGGGAAAGGGCCTCGGCTGGATCTTGATGCAGCAGCTCATCGAATATGCGAGCGCTACCGGCATTCGCGAGCTCTTCGGTAGCGTGCTCACCGAGAACACCAGCATGCTGAAAATGTGCCGGGAGCTGGGCTTCACCATAGAGCACGAGCCCGGCGATGAATCGATCCGCAAGGTCACGCTGGCGGTGCCATCCACCAGCACGCGAGCATCGTGACGGGTAAAGCATCTCCTTTTTTTTCGAAACGCCGAGAGCCCGAACATGCGCGTGGCGACACTGAACCTCGAAAGCCTCGATCTGCCGCCGCGCGCCGAGGTCCCGATTGAAACACGCGCCGCAGTGCTGCGCCCCGTTCTGGAGCGTCTCGCAGCCGATGTGCTCTGTCTGCAGGAGGTTAATGCACAACGCGTTCCAGGGGAGAAGGCGCGGCGGCTGGTGGCCCTCGAACGCTTGCTAGAAGGTACGCGCTACTCCTCGTATCACCGCGCCTTCACCGGGTCGGGCGAGGGTAGAAGTGCCGCCGATGTTCACAATCTGGTCACGCTGTCGCGCTTTCCCATTACCGAGCAGCGCGAGATCAGGCATCACGCCGTCGTGCCGGAAATGCACGCGATGCTGAGCGGCGAGCCTGGCCGCGTGCATCCCGTCGTATTCGAGCGCCCGCTGCTTCTTGTGCGTGTCGCGATGCCGGGGGGCGAGAGCCTATGTGTCGTCAATCTTCATTTGCGCGCGCCTCTGGCAAGCTCGATTCCCGGCGAGAAGATCGGACCATTCTCCTGGCGCTCGATGCGCGGATGGGCGGAAGGGTTCTATCTTTCTGCGTTGAAGCGCACTGGCCAGGCGCTGGAGCTGCGTCTTCTTGTCGACGAGTTGTTGCAAGAGATGCCGGGTGCGCTCGTTGTCGTTGCCGGCGATTTCAATGCCGAGGATCACGAGACGCCGTTGCGCCTCGCGGTCGGCTCCATCGAGGATACCGGCTCAAGCGCGCTGGCTGATGCGAGCCTGGTCGTGCTCGACCGCGCGCTGCCCGCGGACCGCCGCTGGTCCGTGCTTCATGCAGGCCGGCCGCAGATGCTCGACCACATTCTGGTTAGCCGCGCGCTATATGGTCGTTTCCGCTCCATCGAGGTCCACAACGAGGCGATCGGCGACGAGGTGATGGCCTACGGTAAATCCATCGACGCGGTCGGTTCCTACCATGCCGGACTGGTGGCCGAGTTGGCGTTCTGAGTGCGGAGGACCCTCGAGGGGAAGTGGGCTCAGCGCAGCGGTCCCAGATGCGATTGCCAACCCGGGGCCGCCAGAATGTGGCTCTGAACCGGCAGGTCGCTGTGTCGAAGCAGTACCCGGGTCGCCTGTGCCAGCCGATCCGCCGCGAGCGGTCCAGCCATCAGCAATACATCGCCCTTGGCCATGCGCTCAAGCATTGTATCCCTTGCGTGGAACGGCAGCCAGCAGCTGCCGATGGCCGCGCCGGGAGGCATCGCGGCCGTTCCGTGCCTGATGGCCGTCATTGGACGGTTGCTCGTTGCGACGACAGGAAACGACAGCGCAAGCGGCATTGGCTCCACCTTCAGGAGCGGCGTCAGCAGAGGTTCTGAGGCGACACCGGCGTGAGCGAAAAATGCCTCCATGGCGGGTGGCGCTCCAGCCAGGCACAGGTCCGAGGGTGCGAAGCAGTTCGCAAAAAGGTCGCGAACAGCGCTGCTCAAGCGCTCCGGGCCTGAAAGGGCAGCCACCACAAGCCTGAATCTGTCGTTTTCCTCGTCCAAGCAGCGCAATTCCAGCCGAGCCTCGTTGCACGCCAGCCGCGCAACGCGACACCCAATCCAGCAGTCCGCTGAGGAACCGCCATTGATCCAGCGCAAGGACGTCGCCTTCGGGTTGGTTCGCAGTGCCAACTTCCAACTGCCAAATATCGAGGAACAGCATGAACGCGACCGCACCGCCCGTGTCTTTGATGCCCAGCACGGAAACCGCCGGCCTCAGAACGGGTAAGCAGTTTCTGGACGACCTGAAACACGGTGGTCGCGCGATCTACATCGATGGTGAGCGGGTCAGCGATCCGACGAGCCATCGTGCATTCCGCGCTGGCGCTCACTCGATCGCGCGCCTGTTCGACTACGCAGCCGCCCCCGAGAACCGGGACGCCATGACGTTCACCGTGCCCGAGACCGGCCGTCCGGCGTGGCGCTGCTATCAGATCCCGCGCAGCCTGGGCGAACTGAAGGACAAGCGGATCGCCGCCGAGCGGTGGGCCGAACAGACCTTCGGGCTGATGGGCCGCACGCCCGATCACGTCGGAAACTTCTTCTCGGGCTACGCTTCCAAGCCGGAGGTCTTCGAGAAAGGCGGCAAGGGCTATACCGACAACCTCGTTGCTTTCTACAAGCGGCTGCGCGACGAGCATCTTTATGTCACATACGCCATCGTGCCGCCGCAGATCGATCGCTCCAAGCCTGCGCACAAGCAGACCGACCCGACGCTCTACGCCGGTGTGACCAAGGAGACCGACGCCGGCATCTACATCAGCGGCGGCCAGCAGCTCGCAACCGCCGGCGTCTACTCGGATTGGCTGCAGGTCAGCACGATCCACCCCATGCAGCCCGGCGATGAAGCCTACGCCTTCAATGTCGCGATACCGATGAGTGCGCCGGGCCTCAAGCTCTATCCGCGCCGGGCCTATGCCATGCAGGCGAGCAACGAGACCGAGTATCCGCTCACCTCCCGTTTCGACGAGAGCGATTGCTTCGTCGTGCTCGACAATGTCTTCGTGCCTTGGGAGCAGATCTTCGTCTATCGCAACCTGTAGATCTGCCGCGACCAGTGGTTCAAGACGCCGGCGCACATGTACGGCAATCATCAGGCGCAGGCGCGCTACGCGACCAAGCTGCGCTTCCTGTTGGGCCTCGCGCAACGCATGAACGAGGCGACCGGCAATGCGTCGGTGCCGCCCGTTCAGCAGGCTATGGGCCAGCTCGCAGCTTACGCCTCGATCGTAGACGGCCTGCTCCACTCGCACGAGACGATGGGGGTGGTCGACGAGGACGGTGTGGCATGGCCGAGCCGGACCTCGCTCTATGCGATGATTGCGCTGCAGTCCGAGCTCAATCCGAAGATGTTCGAGATCGTTCGCGAGTTGACCGGCGCCGGTATGATTACGCTGCCGGCAACCGATAAGGAGCTGACCAATCCGGAGACCAGAGACGACGTCGCGCGATTCTACAAGTCGAGCAACATGAGCGCGGCAGAGCGCGTCGCATTGATGCGGCTTGCGTGGGACTTCATCGGCTCAGAGTTTGCCAGCCGTCACCTGCAGTACGAGAAGTTCTATGGCGGCGCGTCCTACATCATGAAGACCAATATGTACCGCTTCTACGATTTCGAGCGTTCCACCGCGATGGTCGATCGTGCCCTTTCTCTGCCGCCGATCGAGTGACGTCGGGCAGCGCCTGTCGAAGGCTTCCCTCCATGCGAAAAGGCCCGCTGACTTTTCGATCTGCGGGCCTTCATTCTCAAGCGATCGAACGCGGTGCTCAGGCAGCCCGCTTCGCTGCGACAGGTGCGTTCTCATAGAGCACCGTCGCCGCAGCCGTGTTCGAGATCGGTATGTGATAGTTGCGGTGTGCTTCGGTCACAGTACCGGTCAGCGCGCCGCGCATGGCGACCCAGTTGAGCAACTCCACACCCTGTGAGCCAGCCTCCCTGACGACATCGTGGACACTGAAGCGCGTCAGAACGTCGGGATCCGTGACGAGATTGTCCATGCAGAGCTTGTCGAACTCCTTGTTGATGAAGCCCGCACGCTCCCCGTCGAGTTGATGCGACAGACCCCCGGTTCCCAGGATCAGCACCTTTGCATCGCTGGGGAAGGTCTCGATCGCGCGGCCGATCGTTCGACCGAGTTCGAGGCAGCGCCTGACCGATGGAAGCGGGTGCTGGACGGTATTGATCCCGATCGGCACGATGCGCACCGGCCAGTCACCGCCCGGCCACATCAGTGACAGCGGTATCGTCAACGCGTGATCGATCAGCATTTCCTGGCACATCGTGATGTCGAAGTCGTTCTCGACAGCCGCGTTGATCAGGTGCCAGGAAAGCTCCGGTATTCCCTTGGCGGCGTGCGAGACGGGAATGCCCCAGCCCTCGTCCTCGCTGCGATATTCCGGCGCGGCCCCGATCGCGAACGTCGGCAGCTTGTCGAGGAAGAAGTTCAAGCCGTGGTCGTTCGAGAAGGCGACCACTATGTCGGGACGCTCGCGCTCGAGCCACTTGTGGATCGCTGGAAATCCGTCGAAGAACGGCTTCCAGTAGGGATCGTTCTGCAAGCCCTTCGCAATGGCCATGCCGATTGCGGGAACATGCGTCGTGCCGACACCGCCGATGATACGTGCCATGTCTATTGCCTCCCAGCCGCGACGAGCTTGTCGTTGAACGCCTCGACGCTCATCCCCGTTTGTTGTGCGCCGACGTCCTGCACGTTGAGACCGAAGATTCCCGCGAACTTTGCGAGATAGTAGATGTTGCCGCCTGCCTCGATCAGCGCCAGGACGTTGCGGCTGCGTACAGCGTCGAGCTGTTGCTCATTGAGTCCGTACTTGCTGCAATAGGCGTCCTCGTCCTGTTGGAACGCTGCGCGGTTCTCAGCGCTGTTGAAGGAGAAGCACATGCGGTTCAGCGCATATCCCTTCTGCGCCTGATCTCCGTCGAACATCGTCGTACCAGGGATGTCCTGCCTCATGACGGAGCCTCTCCCAATCGTCCATAATTGTCGACGTTGTGCATCGACCATCGATGGGCGCAGACGGCGTTGCCTTGATCGGTATCAAATGCGGCGCTGTCATCGGCGCATTCACGCCAGCTCCTCCACGGCGCGCCACTCAGGTGAAACGTAATTGATGATGAGCGACTTCCTGATGCCCAGGATCGGTCGCGGCGTAAAGCCATGCCATGTGTTTCTGCCCGGAATGAAGATGAGCCCGGTGTTCCAGGCGCACGGCGCCGTAGCCACTAGATTGTGTTCGGGGGAATCGTCGTAGATGTCGGTTCCGGCGTCGTACAGATCCGGACTGTCTGCGAGGTGGACGAGCATCGTGAACAGCTTAACCTGTATGTCGACATGCGGCTCCAGCCAGAAGCCGTCCCCGTCCTGGCAATATTCGATGCGCAGCCGGCCGTTGGTGAGGGATGTGCCCGTCAATTGCTCTGCAGCACTCCGCACGCTTGGCGCGTCGAAAGCGGCCGCGACAGCCGCGCAGACATCGAACCGTGACTGGAATTCGCACGAGAAGTAGGCGCGCGCTGAATTGTTGGCCTCACGCCTGCCATCGAACAGGCGTGCTCCCGGCGGTGCGAACGGAAGTGCGGCGATAGCGTCGCAATCCGCCTCGGGCAGCACGTCCTCCAGCAGCCAGTAGTCGTAGGGCTCGCTGATATGCTGGGCATTGGCGAGCGATGAGATAATGGCCTTGGTCGTCTTGCTGGACGTCATTTCGGTGCTCGTGATCATCGACAAATCCTTTCCTTGCCGATCGGTTGCGTCACACTGCGGATGACGACCGACACAACGTCGGTCGCGCGCGACGAGGGTTGATCGAGGTCAAGGGAGGAGCCGCGCGGTGCAACTGCCGCAGGCACGTGTGAGGGCCGCCGCTTCCTCTTTTCCCGTTTGATCGAGATCAACGAGGCGGGATCGCGGGCGGCTAGATTTCCGTACTGGTATACGGAATGGCGTTCCACATAAAGGAACGATGAGCGATCAGTTTTCTACGGGGAGAACGACCATGCTGAGGAAAGACCAGAACGATCTTGTGACGGAGACCGGCCCCGGCACGCCGATGGGCAATCTGTTCCGCTGCTATTGGATGCCAGCTCTGCACGCCGAGGAGTTGCCGGAGAACGATTGCCCGCCGGTGCGTGTGAAGTTGTTGTCCGAGCGTCTCGTGGCCTTCCGCGACAGTGAAGGACGCTACGGCCTCATGGACGAGTTCTGCCCGCATCGCGGTGTCTCGCTGTGGTTCGGCCGCAACGAGGAATGCGGCCTGCGCTGCCCTTATCACGGCTGGAAATTCGACGTCGAAGGCAACTGCATGCAAGTACCCTCCGAACCAGTCGAGTCTGGCTACGCCAGAAAGATCAAGCTGACCGCCTATCCACTCGTAAAGTGCGGCGACGTTCTTTGGACCTATATGGGTCCCAAGGAGCATCAGCCGCCGCTGCCCGAGTGGGAGTTCGCGACCGTTCCCTCCGAGCAGACCTTCACCTCCAAGCGAATCCAGGAATGCAACTGGCTGCAGGCCATGGAAGGCGGTATCGATTCCAGCCACGTTTCCTGGCTGCATCGCGGAAACGTCGTGTCCGATCCGTTGTTCAAAGGCGCGAAAGGCAACGAGTACAACTTCGGCGATCTCGCTCCTGTTTTCGAGGTGGTCGAGGCTCCAGGCGGCCTCTACATCGGTGCCCGTCGCAACGCGGAGAATGACCAGTACTACTGGCGAATCACGCCATGGGTCATGCCGAGCTACACTGCCGTCGCGCCACGCGCCGACCATCCGATGCATGGACACTTCTGGATTCCGATCGACGACGAAAATTGCTGGGCGTGGAGCTACGACTATCATCCCACCCGTGCCCTCACCGTCGCCGAGCGGCAGGCGATGAAGGACGGCTACGGAATCCACTCCAAGAACATCCCCGGCACCTATCGCCCGATCGCCAACAAGGACAACGACTACCTCATGGACCGTCAGGCCCAGAAGGACGGCACCGAGTACAGCGGCATCCGCGGGATCGCGATCCAGGATTCCTCGCTGCAGGAAAGCATGGGACCGATCGTGGATCGCACGAAGGAGAACCTCGTCGGCTGCGACAACGGTATCATCATGGCGCGATCGCGCCTCATGAAGGCGGCACGCGATCTCGCAGAGAAAGGCAAGATGCCGCCGGGTCGAGATCTCGAGCACCAGCGTATCCGTTCCGCTGCTGTGCTCCTGCCGCGTTCGGTTTCGTACGAGGACGGCGCCAAGGAGGCACTCATCGCCCGCGAGGGCAAGGCGCAGGCAACAGTCTGACAACGGAATTTCCACAGGGTGATGCGGGGATTTCGTCCTGCGGATCGGCTGCCCGCATGAGCAGAACTCATGCGGGCAGTGCATTGAGGGGAGCGCCGGCACGCGCTGTCGTCGCTGCCAATCCTATCGCGTTCGCCGGCACGGCAAGTCAGAGACTGGAAGCACTCCGGCGATTCCACTTCAGCGGGAACGAGACTAGTGGCCCGTCGCGCCTAAATCGCATCATGGCCGCAATCACCGTCCGATTTAGGCGCGATATGAGGGCCACTAGAATCAATAATGGCTGAGTGAGGCGTTCATCGCGCCTTAGTCGACACCCACCTCGCCGCACCCTCGGTCAACTAAGGCTCGACGCCTCACTTGCTATTGGACCGTGCTTGGCGGCGCCGCACGAGACCTCACTCTCGTCTTGGTCTCGTTTGCGCGGGGGGGCCGCATACTGGCACCTATCGGTACGGAATTGGCGTTTGGCGACTGGCTTCCGCATTCTTGACCTCGATCAAGCTTCGAAAGCGCCGGGTCCCCTATCCTCCGGGAACGTGTAGGAGCGGCTGGCCTACGCGTGACCGGATCGAGAGGTGCTCCATCATGCAGGATAGCGATACTGGTGGCTCGGGTGCCATCACCGCCAAGGCTTCTGCCGCGCCGATTAAGAATCCGATCGACATAATCGCTAGAGAGCATGCATTCCAGCTCGAGCTTGCGAAGTCTCTCGAGTTCATCGCCGACGGCCTCCCCGACCAGGTCGACCGGCGCCTCGTGAAGGAGGTCGTCGCCATCCTGAGCAATGGGCTCGACGCTCATTTCGAGCTCGAGGAGAAAGTGCTGTTCCCATTGTTGCGCCGGCGTGCCGGTGTCGATAGCGGTTTGATTGCAGCGCTCGATCAGTTGGTCGCCGAGCATGGGCGCGATCAGGACATCTCAGTCGAGCTCGTCGAGGAACTTCGCGTTCTTGCCGAGTGCGGTCGTCCGCGGAACGCAGAAATGCTGGGGTATATGCTGCGTGGCTACTTCGAGGGGCAGCGACGTCACATCGAATGGGAGAATGCGGTCGTTCTGCCCGCAGCTCGGCGACTGCTGAGCATCGAGGATCTCGATGTGGTAGCTCGAAGTGTTCGCCACCGGCCGGCGCGCGCCAGCGCCTGATCGCCGTGTGGGATGTGCCGGCCGATCTATTCCTTCTCTTGCTCGGCGAGCTTTTCGAGCTTCGCGACGTCCGGCACTATGACGGTTCGCGTGCCGTCCAGGTGAATGACGCCCTGTCGCTTTAGTCCGGTGATCTGTCGGCTGACCGTCTCGATCGTGAGGCCGAGATAGTCTGCGATCTCGCTGCGCGACAGTGGGAGATCGAAACGACCTGTCTCAGAACCGGCGCTGGCGTGCGTACAGCCCATGAGCCTCGACCGCTTCACCACCATCAGCAGAAAGCTCGCGATCTTCTCGGAGGCCGACTTGCGGCCCAGCAGCACCATCCATTCCTGGGCTGCGTCGAGCTCGTCGAGCGTGTGCTCGAACAATCGTCGCTCGATGCCCGGAGTTTCCTTCACCAGGCGTTCGAATTGTCCTCGCTCGAATGTACACAAGGTGACGTCGTTGGCCGCTTCGGCGAAGTAGGGGCTTTTCGATCGGAACGGCCGTCCCAGGAAGTCGGAGGGGAACTGAAGGCCGACGATCTGCTGGCGCCCGTCAGTCAGCGTCTTGGTCAGCTTGACGACGCCAGTGACGACATTGGCGAAGTAGTCAGGTTGGTCATGATCCCTGAGGATGACGCTGCCGGCTTGGAAATGCTTGAATCGCGCAATGCCGTTCAAACGAACGATTTCGTCGTCGGAGAGTGCGCCGCAAACCGAACGATGGCGAACCGCGCACGTCTCGCAAGCGGTCTCCTGGGAGTGCATTTTGAAGCTCCTCGCGTTCGATTGTGTCGCGATAGTATACGACGGCCTTACCCTAGAGAAGCTGTGATGGGATGTCCCAGGTTCTCGGGCAGGCAACCCCGGCAACTGAGGCGTTGGCGATCTCCCCCGGCGCCCTGCCGTTGGATTTTCGCCATCGAGCTTCCGTCGCGATCGTGGCTCGATGCCCGCCTGCGCTCACGCGTGAGCCTGAAAAGCTGGGTCGACACTTCTTAACGCCGATGGCGATACGGAAAACGAGCTGACCCGGCAAACTGCCACGTCTGCTCGCCTATGAGTAGCGGCTGCTGTTTACTTCAGCGGCGCAGCGGTCCTGCTGCCGAACAGGTTGAAGCGATAGCCGATGTTCGCCGTGACGATCAGTGGATCGAGATCGTGGGACGTGGTGATCCGGTTGCCGGCTGTGTCGGACCAGGTGATCTTGGTGTCGGTCCAGGTCTTCTTGACGTCGATGCCGAAGGACAGGCCGCCACCGATGTTGTAATCAAAGCCAGCTTGGAGCACGACGCCCAGGCTGTCGTCGAAGTTGGCTTTGTCGAACCCGGCAATCTTCGATTTCTCGTTGAAGTAGTGGATCCACTGCGCGCCGACGCCGATGTAGGGAACAACCGGTCCCAGGCCATCGAAGTGATACTGAAGCGTCAGGGCCGGCGGAAATGTCCAAGTCGTGGCCAGCTGATTGTTGGCGAGCACGCCTTCACCGATCACCTTGGCGCTCGCGAAGCAGCAGAACAGTTCCAGGCCGATGTTCCTGGTCAGGTAATAGGTCAGCGTTGCCGTTGGAAGCGAAAGATCGCGCGCACCGGCGTCGGCACCGACGATCGTGGTGCCATTCACCTTGATGCCGTGATTTTCGTTGTCCCAGAACACGCCGGAGTATCCGGCCTTGATTTGGAAGTTCCCGCTCGGATCACCAGCCTGGGCGGCCGGCGCCATGGCAATTCCAACAGCCAGCGCAGCGACCGCGCCCAACTTACGGATCATTTAATCCCCCTTCAGTTCTCTTCCCAATCGATTCCCACTGCCCCATGCGGATCAACCGCACGTGCGAACCGTGAAGCGCTCAGTGGTCGCAACTGTCCAAAGATTCGCTGTTTGCAGCCAGTTTGATCGGCGGCGGAATGCTGATGCCGATCAGGAAAGTCACTACTGCGCACTGCGTGTGACCGGCAGGACACGCGGAATGATTGATCCAGCTCAAGCACCACGCTTGGTTGGCTGAGGGATTCCAGGCCGCATGCGCAGGGTGGGTTAGGATGCGACATCTTCCTCGAATTGATACGGCGCAAGTCCTCTTCGCCTCCTGACGCCAAGAGTGAAAGTGATAGTGCGCGAATTCTTCGAGGCTGCCGAAGATGATGGTCCCGATAGTTGGATCGAGTGAGGCGGAAGGAAGCCAGGACGATGCCGGCGAGGCCGGCGTTCGCTTGCGCTGGCGGCGCGGCCAGTCGCTTCTCTTGCGGGACATTGACGACGATACGGTGTTCTTGGTGGAAGGGGGGTGCCTGACCTGCGATGCACCCGTTGCCGCTGGGCGTCGGCATGTTCTTCTCGTGCTGTTTCCCGGTGATGTCCTCTGTCGCCGGTTCGTTCCGCCCTTGCCCGACCTTCAGATGACCTCCGCAGCTTCCTCGGTCGTGCTGCGTGTTCGTCGTCGGGAATCTGGTGGCGGTAAATCGGGGGTGCAATCTCATGTGCTCGACGTCGCCGCCGGGGCCGCCCAACTCCTGACCCGGTCTTGCTTCTATGCGACGGCTAGGGGCCGTCTCAGCGCGGAGGAATGCCTCGCTACACTTCTGGCTGACATGGCTCTGCGGCTTGGCCGGACAACGCCGGGTGGCTATGCGTTCGACGTGCCGCTGTCGAGACGGGACATGGCGGACTATCTTGCGCTGAACCCCGATTCGCTCAGCCGCATGATGTCCCGATTCAAGCAGAGCCATCTGATCGTGATGCCGACGCGGACCCGGGCTATCGCTCGCGACATCGATGCACTTATCGCGGCCACGCCGTTCGGCGAGACTCTGCGGGATCTTGCAGCCGCGCGCGGGCAAGTGGCACAAGCCTGAGAGAGACCTGGAGAGAGACGTGGCCCATTGCAAAAGGCCCACCATTGCGCTTGGGGTCTTTCTGCGGGCTCGGTTGTGGGCTTCAGCCCAATGGACCCAGGAACACCTCACCGTCGCCCTCGTCGGACATCGGCTCCAATGCCTCGGGCCACGGCGCACCATGTGTCACCTGGCGGCGAGCTCCGGGCGGGCGTGGCTTGCCGTCCCATCCAATGTTCTCCATGTAGGCGTAGAGCTGCACGGCATGGCCCTGCGGATCAATCGCGAACGCGGTGTAGTCCATGCCCGGCAGCAGCTCCTGCGGCAGATGTCGGATTTCAACGCCGCGCTTTTCGAGGAACGCGATGCAGTCGCGCAGTTGTTGGTAGCTTCCGACGCGCAGGCCGAAAGACAAGCACGAACTCACCGTCGGCAGCCCGAGCTTGCCTTGCAGTGCTTGCGGATAGATCGCCAGCGAGTGGTGCTCCGAGTTT
Organism: Devosia equisanguinis; assembly: GCA_945862355.1. GTDB lineage: Bacteria > Pseudomonadota > Alphaproteobacteria > Rhizobiales > Hyphomicrobiaceae > CAMDPA01. Next base: position 35,064 of record CAMAYR010000016.1, read on the forward strand.
GCACGCAGGAACACGCAACGATGGCCCTTCCAGGTCGCCTCCTCCGTGATGCGCAGGCCGAACAGGCGCGTATAGCAATCCACCTCGGCGTCGATATCGCGCGCCCACAATCGTACCGGACCAATCTTGTCGACCTTGAACGGTCGCGCCAGCAGAACTCCGGCGACGTTGTGATCGAGCGGCCACTGCTCGTGGATCCTGTGTCCGGCGGATAGATCGACGCCATTGGCCTCGCTGAGCCGCAATTCCTCGTATTCGGAGACTTGCGGCAGATCCGGCCGTGACTTGAAGCCCCGCTCGTACATGGTGCGCGGTTTTGACCTCAGGTTCCAGCCGATCTGCTCCATGCCGTAGTAAATCTCATTGACGTGGCCCCCCGCGTCGTAGGGGTAGTTGTGCCAGTTCGAGCCGGGCATGTCGCGGCCGATGCGATGGATCTTGTTGCCTTGCTGCTGCTGCCAGTCCAGCGCATCGCGCACTTCCTGCAGGCATCCGACCTGCCAGCTGATCTGGTTGACGAGAATGTCGGATCGCTCGTTGCGTCCGCCGAGCGCGTCCAGCACAGGCTTGGGAAACAGCGCGAAGGAATGATGATCCGTGCCGTGGTTCAGAAAGTAGGCCTTCGTCTGTCTTATGTGCGCAGGAACCCCCGGCGCCGGGAAGCGCGGCGCGAGATCGAGCACATCGGTAACGCGCAAGCCGAGCACGCCCGAATAGAATTCGAGGGATGCCTCGACATCGTCGACATTGAAGCCGAAATGGCCGAGGCGCTGGATCCTGAACGGTCTTTCCAGCAGCACGCCGCCGACATTGTAGCGTACCGGAAGGCCCGCTGCGTCCTGTGGCATCGCTTTACTCCCTATCGTCTGGGCTTATGGCGCTAGAGTATGCAGGTCGGTCCTTATTCAGCGGCCACCGGCATGGCGCGCGCCATAGCCGGAGCAAGGTCCTTGACGCGCGGGTAGACTTCCTTCGCGAACAGCTCGATGTTGCGCACCGTCCGCTTGTGATCGAGGTGGCCTGCCTGCATCATCATCAGGAGATGGTCGAAACCGCCGATTCGCTCGTGCTGCCGCTTGATCTGCTGCACGACCTGATCTGGTGTGCCGTACATCATGGTGCCGAGTTCTCGGGCATCCTCCATCCTCAGACCACGCACGCTTTCGCTCCGCGCGACCTTGGTCGCATCGCCCCGCATTGCGGCGACGTTGAACTCGACGGGAACGTATCCCGGTGGATTGCGGAACTGCGGCTCGACCTTTGCTGCAAGATACCACGCGAGCTCGCGGGCGCCGGCCTCTGCCTCGGATTCGGTGTCGCCGACGAACATCAGCGGCATGAACGCAAGACCACCGCCGCCGGGCTGTCCATTATCGCGATACGCCTCGCGATAGGCATCGAACAGCTTTTTCACCTGCGGCCAGGGCTGCAGGAACGTTGCGAAGACGTACCCGCTTGCCGCCGCCCGACGCACCGAGACGACATCGCTCGAGCCGGTCACCCACACGGGGGGATGCGGCTGCTGGAAGGGCCGAGGCCAGACGTTGATCGCGCGGCGATGCGTGAAGCGGCCCTCGAAGTTCCACGGCCCCTCAGTCGTCGTCCATGCTTTCACGACGAGGTCGACGCCTTCCCAGAGGCGATCGAGGGTCTGTGTCGGATTGGAGTTCGCCGCGAACACCTCGTAAGGCACGCCGCGTACGAAGCCCGCATCGACGCGACCTCGGCTGATGCAATCGATCATCGCCATCTCTTCGGCGATGCGGATGGGGTCGCCGCGATTGGCGATCGGATTACCGAGACCTGCTTCCGTAACTCCGATCCGGTGGTGATGGCGTAAGGGTCTGGGTTGGTTTGCGAATCAGCTATTTCTCTTGTCGAGGGCGGCTCACTCGGCAGGTGATGGGATGCGAAGCTTCGAGATCGTGCAGTCGGACACCGACACGAC
>CAMAYR010000017.1 GCA_945862355.1 Devosia equisanguinis
TACTACGCCTACTGCTCCAGGCACGATCCGAACGGCCCCGGCGTCCGCGCCTGCATGAACGCCGCCGGGCCGAAGCTCTCCAACCGCTGCATCAACGCGCTGGTCTCCGCCGGCGAGGTCTCCAAGGCCGAAGTCGAGCGCCGCGCCGCCGCCAGCAAGGTAAGCAGGTCGGCGATCAAGTGAGAACCCCTTCGAGCTCAGACAACATCCAGGCTCCGCAATCGTTTTTGCTACATCGCGTAACGCACGATTAACCGGATCCAGCTCATAGTGCAGCGTCGGATTGTGAGATCCGCGCTTTGTAGTGGGCTTTTGCCGTGGGGCAGATATGAGCGTCGTCGTGAAATTGGGGCAGGCCGCCGGCTTGCTCATGCGTTGGCTGGGTCTCGCGAAGGTGCAGACAGCGCCAGTTGCACTTCACGCAGAAATCGCCGTGGCATCTGCTGTCGACGAAGTCGTCGAGGCAGGGCACCCTCTCGCCGTACCTGCGGTCGCGGGCTTCGTGATGCGCGCAGACTTCGACCGCTTTTTCCTGGCGGCTCGCCTCTCTTCAGTGGCGACGCTCAACACGCCGGCTGGCCGCAAGCCCTTTCATGCGCGACGGCAGAAGGCGGACCATCCGCCAGTGCCGACATCGCGGCTGGGTGCGAAGAAGGTTCGCATAAACGCCGATCGCGGCCGGCGCATCGAGCTGCCCAAGCGGCAGAGCGAGCACCCAAGCAACGTGATCCAATTCCCGCGCATACACACCGCTGTAAAGCCACGTCTGGCCAAGGCCGCCTGAGCACGACCTCGTCGGGAATTCGGCCATCTCGTTCAGCCGGTGCGGCGCAACCGTTCCGCCACCCATGCTTGCGGCGTCGCGCAAACATAGCCGATGCCATCGCCGGCCTTAGTGCCTTGCAGCGAGGTCGGGTCGAGGCTCCAGCAACTCGCCATATGCATGACGTGGGCCTCTGTCGGATAGACCGGCATCGGCGGGCCGATATCGGCCTTTCGGCTCTTCACGCCGCGAACCTCGGTGAACTTCAGGCCGATAGCGCGCTCCTCTTTCGTCGCGCGGCCCTTGTTCCAGATGATCCCCTCGTCGCCGATCGCGAAAGCGCGAACGAGCTTGCCATCGACGACCCGCGCCCATGCGAAGAAGTCGAGCGGCTCATAGCACAGAAAATACTGTGCCTCGGGGAACGAACCGGCGAGGTCGAGTAGCGTCGGCGTACACTTGTCGACGAAGCCGCGACTCAACGGCTGCGGCAGCGACAGCCCGACAATGAAAGTCCAGCCATTGACCGGCGGTGTCAGATAGACCCGCGACTGCGACAGCCGTTCGTCATACATCGTGCCGATGCCGGTGCGCCAGTTCGATGCCTCGATGGGCTCCAGGCGCAATACTTCGGCCACGCGGGCAGTATCGGTGGAGCGGACGGCGAGCCAAGCCATGCGATAGCCGAAGGCGGCAGGCGGGTCTGGCCGCTCGTCGAAAACGATGCGCGGCTCGAACATGCGCGGGGCCAGCACGAAGGCCGCGACGGCGATCGTCACAATGATCGAGACGGCAATCGTCAGAATCACTTTTGCTATGCCCCTGGTTCGCGTCACAGCTGCTTTAGGCGCGCCACCGTTCGAACGGCAAGGCAGCACGCAGCCTCGACTGGGGATAAAGGGAACGGCTCGCAGGCTTCTGTCCGCCCACTCGCGTTTCCTGGTGATAGACGGCGCGACGGCGTTGCACGCGCGACCTGAGCTGCCAAGAGTCGGTTTAGTGAACGTGATTCGGAATGAAGGTAACGCAATGAGCATCGAGGCGCCGAGATCAATGGTATTCGACAATCGCGTCGCGCCGAGCCGCAAACTGCAGCACGTCCTGGTGCCGCCGGCCATGCTAATCGCAGCGATTGCGATCGGTATCGCGGGCAATCTGCATCTCGGCCTGTCACCGGAAGTGTCGATCGCGGTCGGCGTCTGTCTATTCTGTCTGATGCTGATGTCCCACCTGCTGCTTCGCGTCGCCGACGATGCCGACCGGGCGGAGGAGGAGACGACCGAGCGACGGACAGAGCAAGTCGCCTCGCCGATGCCGATGGCGCCGCGGAACGGGCTACTGCCTGCCGATGAGGCTCACACAATGGCAGCCGTTGAGCCCACCGCCGCTACAATTTATGAACCGACTGCGGCCGCGGGGTTCGATGAGCAGCACTCGTTCCGCCCAGCGCAGCACGAACCGATGCACGAACCGATGCCTGGAGCTCCGCATCCGGCGGTACGGGAGCCGGCGGACACGGCGCTGCCCGAGAACTACGCCGGTGCTGCCGCGTCAGACTGGGGCTATCGCCCGACAGTTTTGCGCGAGCCTGATCTCGGGCAGATTGCGATCGACGGCAGCTCGCCCGAGCCCATGAGCCAGCGGGAATTGCCCGAGCTCGGCAACCTCCGGCCGGCGGCCAATGACGCGCTCGTCCAGTACCCCACTGTGGGCGCGCACGACCCGCAGATCTTGGATCGGGAGGCAGACCGTATCGACGCGATCCTGAAGCGGCTCGCGCTACAGATCCATACCGGCAGCGCCGAGCGTCGCCGGACGGAGGCTGCGCCCCGCGAGGCTGCCGAACGCGGCGAACCGGAGCTGGCGATGCCGGCAGCCCCCGACGACGGAGCCGCGCTCGAGAAACTCGCCGCGGAGCAGCCGGAAAACGCGCTCGCCAGCGCGGTCGACGCCTTGCGCTCTACGGTAGAGGCTATGCGGGGGCCAGCCGTCGCGGCCTCCGCGCCGCCGTCGGCGGTGGAGTTGCGCATTGCGGCGGTGGCGGAAGCCATCCAAGCCGAGCGCGCCGACGTATTCCTGTCACCGATCCTCGGGCTCGCCGACCAGCAGGCGCACCATTTCGAGGTGTCGGTGAAGCTGCGCGCTGACGAAATCGACGCCTACGACCCGCGCGAGGTTGCTGCCGGCGCCGGGCTGCTACCGCTGCTCGATGCGCTCAACGTGCGCCATGCGGCGGGGTTCGCCCTGATGCTCGATCGGCGAGCGCGGGCAGGCTCGGTGTTCTCGCGGATCGGCGGCACCTCGTTGCAGGACGAGCGGTTCGTCAACGATACGTCGGGCCAGCACGCACAGGGCATTGCCGACCGCATGGTGCTCACCTTCGCGCAGGAAGACGTGCGTGGCCTCGGACCGGCGCAGTTCGCGGCACTCGGCGATCTCGGCAGGCTCGGCTTCCGCTTCGCGCTCGATGGCGTGGCGGACCTCGACATGGATTTCGAGGCGCTCGAAGCGCTCGGCTTCGACTTCGTGAAGCTCGACACGAGTGTGTTCCAGGGCGGTTTGATCTGCAGCGGCGAGCATGTGCTCTCCTCCGACATCTGCCGGCACCTCGAAGATATGGGCCTCGCCGTTGTCGTCACGGGCATCGGCGACGCGGCAACACGCGACCTGATGGCGGGTTGTGGCGTGTTGTTCGGCCAAGGGGAGCTGTTCGGCGCACCGCGTCCGGTGCCGGTTGCCAGCCCGGCCGGCGGCTCGATGGCCGCTTGAGACGGCTCGATCGGGTCGTGCCTCGTCGACGAGCAGTTAGACATGGGGTGGTCGTCGGGGTCAGACCCGCAGGGACCCGCAGGGGCTGACCCGATGTGATGTGAGCGCGATGAGCGTTTCAGATGGCCGTTTCAGGCCTTCTTCACGAACTCGGATTGAGTTGCATCGGGCCGATGCCGTCGATGCGGCAATCGATGTCGTGACCGGCGACGCCGTCGACGAGGCGGATATTGCGGACCTTGGTGCCGACCTTCACAACCGACGACGAGCCTTTGATCTTCAGGTCCTTGATGACGGAGATGCTGTCACCGTCGGCCAGCAAGTTACCGTTGGCGTCCTTGACGACGCGCGGGACGTCGTCGTCCGCGGCGACCGTCGCAGCACCCGCGCTCCACTCGAGCGCGCACTCCGGGCAGACGAACAGCGCGCCGTCCTCGTAGGTGTGCTCGCAGTTGCACTTCGGGCATGCGGGAAGTGGAGACATAACTACCTGTCGATCTCGCCGAACACGATGTCGAGGGAGCCCAGGATCGCGCTCACGTCGGCCAGCATGTGGCCGCGGTTCATGAAGTCCATCGCGGCGAGGTGGGGGAAGCCCGGCGCGCGGATCTTGCAGCGGTAGGGCTTGTTGGAGCCGTCCGACACCAGATAGACGCCGAACTCGCCCTTGGGCGCCTCCACGCAGGTGTAGACCTCGCCGGCAGGCACATGGATGCCTTCGGTGTAGAGCTTGAAGTGGTGGATCAGCGCCTCCATCGAGCGCTTCATGTCGCTGCGGTTGGGCGGCACCACCTTGCGATCCTCGCTGACGTGAGGGCCGCGCCCCTCAGGTGACAACAGCTTCTGGCAGCACTGCCTCATGATGCGCACGGACTGGCGCATCTCCTCCATGCGGAGGCAGTAGCGGTCGTAGCAGTCGCCGTTCTTACCGATGGGGATGTCGAAATCGAGCTCTGAATAGCACTCGTAGGGCTGTGACTTGCGCAGGTCCCAGGCCGCGCCCGAGCCGCGCACCATGACGCCGGAGAAGCCCAAGGCGAGGCACTCGTCGAGCGACACCACGCCGATGTCGACGTTCCTCTGCTTGAAGATACGGTTCCCGGTCAGCAGTCCCTCGATGTCGTCGCACACCTTCAGGAACGGATCGCAGAATTTGGCGATGTCCTCGACGAGCGCGTCTGGCAGATCCTGGTGAACACCGCCGAAACGGAAATACTTGGCGTGCATCCGGGAGCCCGATGCCCGCTCGTAGAACACCATCAGCTTCTCGCGCTCCTCGAAGCCCCACAGCGGCGGGGTCAGGGCGCCGACGTCGAGCGCCTGCGTCGTGACGTTGAGCAAGTGCGACAGCAGGCGGCCGATCTCGGAGTAGAGCACGCGGATGAGCTGACCGCGCTTGGGGACCCCCAGGCCCAGCAACTTCTCGACGGCGAGGCAGAAGGCGTGCTCCTGGTTCATCGGTGCGACGTAGTCGAGGCGGTCGAAGTAGCCGATGTCCTGCATGTAGGTGCGGGTCTCGAGCAGCTTCTCGGTGCCGCGGTGGAGCAGGCCGATGTGCGGGTCGACGCGGGTGACGACCTCGCCGTCGAGTTCGAGCACCAGGCGCAGCACGCCGTGGGCGGCCGGGTGCTGCGGGCCGAAGTTGATGTTGAACTGGCGGATGTCGGTCTCGGGCATGGTCCACTCTGTTCCTGGCACTGAAGCCAATGCTGTTCAGTCGGCGGCGGCCGGCTCGGCCAACTGCGAATGCCACCATAGCCGGAAGTCGCGGCACAAGCCGTCGTCGCCCAGCTCGACGATTGCGATGCCCTCGAGCCTCAGCCTCGGCAGCGGAGCACCGGTCTCGCGCTCGGGCAGCGCCGTGCCCGCCGACTTGGCCCACATCTCGAACATTTTCTCCGACGTCACCTGATAGCGCGTGCTCCAGGTCGCCACGCCGCCGTCGGGTCGCTCGGCGACGATGGTGTAGGCGAAGCGAATGTCGTCCTGGAGCTTCACGCGGTCCCAGTAGCGCGCGATGGCAGCATGTCCCACCTGCTCGTCGAAGGGCGTGTTGTGATAGACGCCGTCGGTCGCGAACAGCGAGCACAGCAACGCATCGTCACGCGCCTCCCAGGCCCGCTTGTAAGTATCCATGAAGGTGGCAAGTCTGCTGGTCACTGGCGTGCTGTCGTTTGATGCCTATTGCTTGGCCTTCTCGTCGCCCGGCAGCACGTAGGTGGTGCCTTCCCAAGGGCTCTCGAAGTCGAATTGACGGAACTCCTGCGTCAGCTTGACGGGCTCATAGACGACCCGCTTCTGCGCATCGTCGTATCGGACCTCGACATGACCGGAGAGCGGGAAGTCCTTGCGGAGAGGATAGCCCTGAAAGCCGTAATCGGTCAGCAGGCGCCGCAGATCGGGGTGGCCGGAGAACAGAATGCCGTACATGTCGTAGGCCTCCCGCTCGAACCAGTTGGCGGCGGGATAGACCGCGACGACGGAAAGGACAGGCGTGTCCTCGTCGGTCGTCAGCTTGACGCGGATACGCTGGTTTTTTCTGAGCGACAGCAGGTGATAGACGACCTCGAAGCGCTCCACCCGCTCAGGGTAGTCGACACCGCAAATGTCGATCAGCACCTCGAACTGGCAATCAGGATCATCACGCAGCGTCGTCAGCGTCTCCACGATCTTGTCGCGGGCGACGGAGACGGCCAGCTCGCCGAATGCCACGTTCATGCCGGTGACGGCAGGGCCGAGCTTTGCGAGAGCTTTAGCAGCGATTTCGGCCTGCATTCGATCGTCTTTCCCTAGCTTGGACCAAACAGGGCGCCGCGCCGCGCGACCCAACATGCAACCGCATTCCACATGGTCATCGGGCCGCACTGGGCTCAATCCGCCTACCGCTGGATCGTACCCGTGCGCCGGATCTTCTTCTGCAGCAGCAGGATGCCGTAGACCAGCGCCTCGGCGGTCGGCGGGCAGCCTGGCACGTAGATGTCGACGGGCACGATCCGATCACAGCCGCGCACCACGGCGTAGCTGTAGTGGTAGTAACCACCGCCATTGGCGCACGAGCCCATCGAGATGACGTACCGCGGCTCCGGCATCTGGTCGTAGACCTTGCGCAGCGCCGGCGCCATTTTATTGGTGAGCGTGCCGGCAACGATCATCACGTCGGACTGGCGAGGGCTGGCGCGCGGGGCGAAGCCGAAGCGCTCGATGTCATAGCGCGGCATGGAGGCCTGCATCATCTCGACGGCGCAACAGGCGAGGCCGAAGGTCATCCACATCAGCGAGCCGGTGCGCGCCCAATTGATGAGGTCGTCGGTCGTCGTTACCAGAAAGCCCTTGTCGGCCAATTGGTTGTTGATTGCGGTCATGCCGCGGTCGGCAGCGCCCTGAAGGTTTGGCGAGACGATGCTGCCGGCTGTGCCTTCGGGGGCGAAAGTCAGCTCGGGGGGAAGGATCAATCCCATTCCAGCGCTCCCTTCCGCCACTCGTAGATGAACCCGATGGTGAGCACGCCGAGGAATATCATCATGGCCCAGAAGCCATAGAGGCCGGCCTCCTTGAAGGCGGTAGCCCACGGAAACAGGAAGGCCACCTCGAGATCGAAGATGATGAACAGGATCGCCACGAGATAAAAGCGCACGTCGAACTTCATGCGTGCGTCGTCGAAGGCGTTGAAGCCGCACTCGTAGGCGGACACCTTCTCGGGGTCGGGATTCGAGTAGGCGACGACGAACGGCGCCACCATCAGCGCAAGCCCTATGAACAGGCTGACGCCCAGAAACACCATCAGAGGCAGGTATTCGGCGAGCAAGCTCTGCATGTCGGACCTTTGGGCTACCCAAAGCCAGTCAACCCCGGCCTCGCGCCGTGGCAGATGCACTGGTGGGTAGCCCAGCCCGGCGCTGAGCGCAACGCCTCCGCGCGCAAGGCCGCCTGTACCGCCCAGGAGGAGCCGTGGGCCAAGTGCCGCAGGGTCCCGACGTTGCTTCGCGACGAGCCAGCGGCCGCAAGAGCCGCGCCGCGCTACGACCTCCGCGCTACTGTGGACAAAGGCGTGCGGTTGCGAGAGACAACGGGACCAGCAATCGGGAGGCCTGGATGGGCAAGCGGCATCAGGTGATCATCGTCGGGGGCGGGCCGGTCGGCGTGGGGCTCGCCATCGAGCTCGGCCAGCGCGGCATTTCCTGTGTCGTCGTGGAGCGGCGGGTGGGGCAGCACAACATCCCCAAGGGGCAGAACCTGAACTCGCGAACGCTCGAGCACTTCTACTACTGGGGCGTGGTCGACAAGCTCAGGGCGGCCCGCATCATACCCAAGGAAGTGCCCTCCTCCGGCATCACCGGCTACAAATCCCTGATGGGCGAGCACTGGTTCGCGCTCGATGGCCGCGAGATGACCAACGCCTATTATTTCCAGGCGAACGACCGGCTGCCGCAATACGCGATGGAGACCGTGCTGCGCGAGCGGATGGATGCGTTGCCGTCGGTGGAGACGCGGTGGGGCTGGGGCGCGCGGACGGTAGAGCAGGGCGATTCCGGCGTTCGCATCACCATCGCGAAAGAAGGCAGCGATGAGACGGAGGTGCTCGAGGCCGACTATGCCGTTGGTTGCGACGGCGGCCATTCGCTCGTGCGCGAGCAGATCGGCGTCCAGCGCGGCGGCAATGACTACGATCAACTGATGATGCTGGCCGTGCTGCGCTCGCGGGAGCTGCACGAAATCTTCGGCAAGCGGTTCCCCGTTCGCTCGACCTACCGCGTGCTGACGCCAGAGTGGCCGCGATACTGGTTGTTCTTCGGTCGCATCGACGTCGGCGAGGGTTGGTTCTTCCATTCTCCCGTGCCCAACGACATCGATCGCCAGCGCTTCGATGCGCACGCCTTGATCGAGAAGACCGTCGGCACCAGCTTCAAGGCCGAGTACGACCACGTCGGCTACTGGGACATGCGCGTTGCCGTCGCCGAGCGCTACCAGGTCGGCCGCGTGTTCATCGCTGGCGATGCAGCACACAGCCATCCACCCTACGGCGGCTACGGCGTCAACAATGGCCTCGAGGACGCGACCAATCTGGGCTGGAAGCTCGCCGCCAAGCTGCAGGGCTGGGGCAGCGATGCTCTGCTTGCCTCCTACAGCGAGGAGCGACGGCCGGTTTTCAAGGAAACGGCAGAGGACTTCATCGAGGGCCGCACGCGGATCGAGGCCGATGTGCTCGAACGCTTCAGCCCGGAGAAGGATCCGGAAGATTTCAAGAAGGCGTGGGCGTCACTCGCCACAGACGGCAACGCACGCATCGGCGCATACGCGCCGCACTACGCGGGCTCGCCGGTGGTGCTCGGACCACCGGGCGCGGTATGCAGCGCGCACGGCATGCACACGTTCGAGGCGCTCGCCGGCCACCATCTGCCGCCGCAGAAGCTGTCGAGCGGGCGCAACGTGTTCGAGGAGCTCGACGCGGGCTTTGCGCTGCTGGCGTTCGACGCCGACGCCGGCGCGGTGGCGGGGTTCGAGGCTGCCGCCCACGAACTAGGCGTGCCGTTGAAGGTGATCCGCGATTCGCTTGCCGGCGGGCGCGAGGCTTATGGCACACGCCTGCTCCTGGTGCGGCCGGACCAGTACGTCGCCTGGTGCGGGGACGCGCCACCGATGTCGCCGCGCGAAATTCTCGCGAAGGCCGTCGGCAAGGGCTGAAGCGTCCCTCAAGCGCCAGCGGCCATTCCGGTGCCGAGCAGCCGATCGTAGACGGCGAGCGTATCTCGCTTCATGCGGTCGAGCGTGAATCGCGAGCGGATATCGGCGGCGGCGCGGGCTCCCATCGCAGCACGAACGTCGAGCGGCATCGCGAGCGCGGTTTCCAGTGCCGACGCCAACCCAGCCGCGCTGACGGGCACGACCCAGCCGGTCGCGGCGTCCGGCGCCACGGCCGGCTCGGCAAGCACGATCTCGGGCGGCGCGCCGAGGTTCGTCGTGATCACCGGGCAGCCGACGGCCAGCGCCTCGGCAGCAGCGCGCCCGAAGGCCTCCGGCTCGATGGAAGCAACGACGGTGACGTGGGCCAGCGCATAGGCGGCGGCGATGTCGTCGACGTGGCCCACGAGCTTGATGCGATCCATGACACCCTTGGCGGCCGCACGCGCGCGCAACTCGTCGACGTAGCGGTCGCGGCCTTGCGCGTCGCCCGCCATGACGACGACAGCTTTTCCAGCCTCACCTCGCGCCGCCAGCTCGGCAAAGGCGTCGATCAGGATCGTGTGGCCTTTCCAGCCGGTGAGGCGGGCTGCGTGCAGCACCACGCGCGCGCCGGCCTCGATGCTCCACGCCTCGCGCAATCGGGCGCGCCGATCCTCGGTGATGCGCGCAGCATCGTAGCGCTCGATGTCGACGCCGCGGGGGATGATCGCGATGCGCTCGATCGGCGTGCCGTAACGAGCCCGAACCAGATCGGCAGTCCACTGCGAGTTCGCAATCGTCACGTCGCCACGGGCCATCACCGAGTTGTAGAAACGCTTGAATGGGTCCTTCTCGCCGTAGGCGCCGTGATAGGTCGTCACGAATGGTTTTCGCGTCCGACGTGCCGCAATGAGCGCACTCCAGGCGGGCGCGCGGCTTCGGGCATGGACGAGATCGACGCCCTCTGATCGCACGAGTTGGGCAAGGCGCGCTGCGTTGCGCCACATCCGTGCCGGGTTCTTGGTGCCGGCTGGCATCATGACGATCTGCCCGCCGGCGGCCGTGACGCGGTCAGTCATCCGGCCGCCTTCGGTGACGACCAGCATACGTCCACCCGCGCGCACCACGGCGTCCGTGATCTCGATGGTGGCAAGCTCGGCGCCACCGGTGTCGAGACGCGGGATGATCTGCAGTATGGTTGGGGAATGAGCGGTCACGGTGCTCGTTGCCAGAGGTTCGGAGCCAGACGTTACAGGCTACACGTTCGAGAGCGCTTCGGGCTACAGCGATCGAATCATCGCTGCACCCGCACACGACTTGGAGACCGATCTAGAATGACCGAGCCCATTCCGCAAATGCTCGACGTCGGTTCGGGCGCGGCCCGCCGCCGCATAGCCTGTCTCAGCCAGCACGGCTCGGGCGACGGCCCCGGCCTGCTGTGGCTGCAGGGGTTCAAATCCGACATGGTGAGCACCAAGGCGGCAGCGCTTGCGGAATGGGCCGAAGCCCGAGGCCTTTCGCTGACGCGGTTCGACTACTCCGGTCATGGCCAGTCCAGCGGGCTGTTCGAGGAGGGCACTCTGGGGCATTGGATCGAGGAGGCGCGGGCGGTCTTCGAGCAGCTCACGCAGGGCCCCCAGATCGTGATCGGCTCGAGCATGGGCGGGGCGATCGCGCTCGTTCTGCTGAAGCGGCTGCTGGCAGAGGCCCCGGACGTCGCCGCGCGGATCAAGGCGCTCGTGCTGATCGCGCCAGCGTGGGACATGACCGAGGAGCTGATGTGGAAGGAATTCCCCGAGGCCGTGCGGCGCGAAATCATGGAGAAGGGCTCGTGGATGCGGCCCTCGCAGTACGGCGAGCCGTATCCGGTCACGCGCGGATTGATCGAGGACGGCCGGCGACATCTGATCGGGCGGCTGCGCTGGAACCCGGGGCGGCCGATCGTGATCCTGCACGGGCGGCTCGATCCCGACGTTCCGTTCGCCCACTCCGAGGACCTGATCGGCAACATCGACGGCGGATTGGTCCGGCTCGTCGAGGTGCCGGACGGCGAGCACCGGCTCTCGCGGCCCGAGGACATCGCGCTGCTGTTCCAACTGATCGACATTGTCCGAGGGTGAAATGCCACCCGCTACAATTTGTGAAACTCATATGACAGGATTGATCTGCGTCATGGTCCAGATCAGACCGCCGCCGTTACCGTGCGAGCGCTATGACAAACCGAATCCTATTCCGCATCGTCAAGAACCAGCAGCCCCTCGTGGCCACGACCGACACGTCGGTGCGTGATGCGTGCCGCGCCATGTCCGAACGTGACGCTGGCTCCGTGCTGATCGTCGACAAGGCCGATGGACGGCTCCGCGGCATCTTCACGGGCCGCGATGCCGTGAAGCTGCTCGCCAAAGGCACCGACGTCGCGAGCGTTGCCGTGGGCAAGGCGATGACGCCCGATCCCGTGACGTTGCTGCCGACGAGCCGCGCGGTCGAAGCGCTGCGCGCAATGTGCGAGGGCGGCTTCCGGCATGTGCCCGTTGTCAGCGATGGCCAGATCCACGGCGTGGTGTCGCGCAGCGACTTCAAGGGCATGGAGCTCGAGGAGTTCATCTGCCGGAACACGGGACTGGTTGCATCCTCGCTCCAGAACCGTCCGGTCGAGGAGGTCATTCAAAGCCGCGCGCCGCCCGTTCATGCCCCCGACGACACGGTGCAGGATGCCTGCCGCACGATGAGCAAGCGGAATTGCGGTGCGGCCCTCGTCACCGACAAACGCAATTTCCTCAAGGGCATATTCACGGGCCGCGATGCGATGCGCGCGCTGGCAACCGCGAAAGATCCCGCTGCAGTGAAGCTGTCCAAGGCGATGTCGCGAGAACCGCGCAGCATCAGCGCGAAAAGCAACGCCATCGACGCGTTGCGCGCCATGGGCGACGGCGGCTTCCGGCATCTGCCGGTGGTGGATGACGACGGCAAGCTCGTCGGCGTCGTCTCACGGTCGGATTTCACGGGTGTCGAGCTCGATCGGCTCGAGGAGGAAGAGCACCTCAAGGAGTGCATCTGGTAGTCGGCATCCCTGCCGGCTACCTGCCCGTCGACGCGATATCGTTGAGGCGCCAGTCGTAATCGAATGCGTCTATCCTCTCGATGAGTGCCAGCCGGCGGCGCAACTCCGGCTTGGCGTAGCGCGACATGTGAGCCAGCACGCCGCGCGCGCCGCCGAAGTCGTCCTTGAACCAGTCGTAGATGCTGGATGCCTCGATGCGGCCCGGCCGTATGGTGATGCCGCGCGGGTGGTTCACGAACGCCGTCGCGGCGCGGTCGAGTTGGCGATCCAGGCGCTCGGGCTCATAGACCTCGGGTAGCAGATTGGGGCAGCCGATGGACAGGCAGTTGAGCGCGTAGTGGATCCTGGCATCCTTGAATCGTGGTCGCAGGATCGCGTTCTCGACATCGTCGAGGCTCAACGGTTTGCCCTCGACGACCAGAACGTGGGCCTTCCACGGTCCATCCGCGGGCTTGCCATCGGGGGCTGGCAGGTTGATGTCCTTGATCGACGCCACCGGATAGCGCGCGAGCACGATCTCAGCGGTCTTGGCGTTGTAGAGGTTGATCCAGAACGCCATCTGAGCGCGGCTCGCCATCCTAGACGGCGCGGCACGATCCAGCATGGCGATGTAGCCCCTCAGTCGTGTCACGCCGGTGGCCTTCCAGCGCGCATAGTCGACACGGTTCACGCCGTCGGGCGATGGTCGCACGTGCTGGCGAAGGAGGGAGCTCCAAGCCGAATGGCTGACCGGTACGCCGGATGGCCGCCCGCCAGCGGCAAGCGCGGTGGGCATTGAGCCCAAGACGGCTGACAATAGACCGCACACCGCCAGCATCAGGCCGCACGCGCTACGCCAAGCAAATCGGCCCATGCCGCTCCTCCACATAGTTGTTGCTGCGGGCCCGCCTCAGTCCGCAAGGAACCAAGGTGCCATCAGCAGCAAGGTCAACAGGAACCAGAAAATCTGCGTCTCAAGCTTCGTGTTGGTCATGACCATCTCTCCGATCGATCACGGGCCACGCAAGTCGTCTGTACTTGATCAAAACCAGATCCAGCCTATCGCTCCTTGCCGCCACTTTACAGACACAGTTTCGCGAGCCCCCGGATGCTCTCCTCCTGGCTGGCCGACCGTGCGCCACGAACGACACGGCGGCGTGCGCCGTTTGACCGATTGTGGCAGCCGTCGGCGAGGGGTAGCGTGCCGTCAAGCGACAGTATGATCGCGCCACGAGCAGCAGCGAGGAATCCGACCCATGACGAACCCGCGCGGCGCCACTCCCTACGAGCAGGATCTGGGGAAGAATGCAGCCAACTATCAACCGCTCACGCCGCTGACCTTTCTGGAGCGCGCGGCGGCAACCTGGCCGGAACGGACGGCGGTGATACACGGCCGCCAAACCCACACATACCGTGACCTCTATTCGCGATGCCGCCGTCTGGCCTCCGCGCTCGCCAAGCGTGGCATCGGCCCGGGCGACACCGTATCCGCGATGCTGCCCAACGTGCCCGCGATGGTGGAGGCGCACTACGGTGTCGCCATGACGGGCGCCGTCTTGCACTCGATCAACACCCGCCTCGATGCGGCGATCATCGCCTTCATGCTCGATCATGCCGAGACCAAGGTGCTGATCACCGACCGTGAATTCTCGCCAGCCATCAAGACCGCTCTCGCGCAGGCAAATGTGGCCCCGCTCGTCATCGACTACGACGACCTCGAATTTCCACAAGCCGGTGAAAAGCTCGGCACGCTAGAGTACGAGGCATTGCTCGCGGAGGGCGATCCGGGCTTCGCCTGGCGCATGCCGGAGGACGAGTGGGAGGCGATCGCGCTCAACTACACATCGGGCACGACGGGCAACCCGAAAGGCGTCGTCGTCCACCATCGCGGCGCGGCGCTGATGTGCTACGCGAACATCATGGCGGCCGGCATGAGCAAGCATCCCGTCTACCTGTGGACACTACCGATGTTCCACTGCAACGGCTGGGGCTTCCCATGGACGCTGTCGGTCAACGCCGGCGCACATGTCTGCCTGCGCAGCGTTCGAGCCAAGCCGATCTTCGAGCTGATAGCCGAGCACAAGGTGACGCATATGTGCGGGGCGCCGATCGTGATGGCGACGCTGCTCAATGCACCGGAGAACGAGAAACTTCCATTGCCGCACGCGATCGAGTTCGTCACGGCGGGCGCGCCGCCACCAGAGGCTGTGCTGGCGCGGATGGGAGATGCCGGCTTCAACGTAACGCATGTCTACGGCCTGACCGAGGTCTACGGGCCATCCGTCGTCAACGAGTGGAAGCCGGAGTGGGACGGGCTCGACGGCGCTGCGCAGGCGAAGCTCAAGGCGCGGCAGGGCGTGCGCTACACCGCGCTCGAAGGCCTCACCGTGATGGACCCGACGAACATGACCGTCGTGAAGGCCGACGGCGTGACGATGGGCGAGGTCATGATGCGCGGCAACATCGTGATGAAGGGGTATCTCAAGAACGCCAAGGCGACGAAGGAAGCATTCGCCGACGGCTGGTTCCACACCGGCGATCTCGGCGTGCTGCACGCCGACGGCTACATCCAGCTCAAGGACCGCTCGAAGGACATCATCATCTCCGGCGGCGAGAACATCTCGTCGATCGAGGTGGAGGACGTGCTGTTCAAGCACCCAGCCGTCGCGCACGCCGCCGTCGTCGCCAAGCCCGACGAGAAGTGGGGCGAGACGCCGTGCGCGTTCATCGAGCTGAAGCCGGGCGCTGCTGCGACGGCGGAGGAGATCATGGCATGGTGCCGGGAAGGGCTCGCCGCCTACAAGTGTCCACGACACGTCGTGTTCACGGAGATCCCCAAGACCAGCACCGGCAAGATCCAGAAGTTCGTGCTGCGCGAGCGGGCGAAAGCTTGTTGAGCAAGCCAAACCGGAACGGCGGCACCGATCAGCGACAGATCAGGACCGGAACCGGGCTCAGCGCCACCACCTTCGATGCCACGCTGCCCAGCAACACGCGACCGATGCCGCCGCGGCCGTGCGAGGACATCACGATCAGGTCGCACCCCTTGGCCCGCGCAGTCTCGACGATCCCGTCGGCGGCCGGCTTGTCCCTGGCGTGGATGCTCGCGCACTGCAGACCCGCTGCGCTCGCGGACTGGGCGGCTGCCGCGAGCACCTTGTTTGCCCATGACGCGACCTTGCGCTCGTAGTCCTCGACGGGCTCCTTGACGCCCTGCTCGGCGAGTTCGGCCATCTCCGTCGCGGACCAATTCGAGGTCGCCGTCACGAACGTGACCTGCGCATTCGCCAGCTTGGCCAGCGAGAGCCCGTGAGCCACCGCCTTACCAGCGAGATCAGAGCCATCTGTCGCGATAAGTATGTTGGTATACATGTATCACTCCCTGGGACGTGTCGTTGGATCGTGTCGTTGGAACGTTTGCCATGCTGGGCAAGCTCACCCCGACCTGCCCCGTAATGCACTGACGGACATCAATCGTATCCCGCGCAGCCGCTCACTCCGGACGCGACGTATTGCGGCGCCGGGAGCGCTGCTATGCGCGGGATTTAATTTCTGGTGTCGTGGAGACGTCGCAGCGCCTGGCACATCGGTGTATGCGCGCTGCGGAGGCTCGAGCGAACGCGCCGATCGAGGCTCAGGGCGCCGTGCCCTGCATCATCCTGAAATAGTGATCTGCATGCTGGTAGAAATTCTCCGCGGCGATGCGGTCGCCGCTGTCCGAGGCTGAGCGCGCGCGCTCGAGGTACTGTTCGTGCAGGCGTTGCCATTCCGACGCTCCCGCCGGCCTCGATTGGGTCCGGCTGCTGCGCGCGGGAGCGGATCTGCGACGCTCGGGGCGTCCATTACTATTGCTCAAGTCGAGCTCTCCATTGATTCGGGTACGAGGGTTCATCGGGGCGCCCAGATCTGGGCGCCAGAAAGGCTGCAGGTGAGGCAGGCCGCGCGAGCGGCGCATTCAGGGCGGATCACGTTGCAGCTCCGCGAGTAGATCACCAGCAGCGATCGCGTCTGATCGGATACTGCTCTCGCTTGATGCCCAGAGCAGGTCCATCCGATCAGTCGATCGCCAGAGGCCATCGCGTCTGATCGGATACTGCTCTAGATCAAATTGCCGGATGCAGTGCCGGCTTGCGCATATTTCAGGTCGCACGCACGGGGTCTGTTTAAATGCTCCCGACGACTACGTCGTCTTCGATCGCACATTCGAAAGCGGTCGATCTGGGGCGGCACTCGTGCAAGTGACCTAAGGGCTGCGAAGCGGCATATCGTGTTGGAGACCGATGCATTCAAGTGGTCATCCGAGGGCGATCGACTGCAAAGCGGAACAGGTGGGACAGAACAACAAATCGCCGCTAACCATTTGCGTCAATGCGACGTGCGCTGGACGGTCACACGATTGCAATGCTCCGGCTGGAAGTCTGCGCCGATCCGACATACTGCCTGCGGCAATGCCGGAGAAGCCTGCAACCTCGCGCTATGGGAAAGCACTCGATGACCAACGCCTGTAAGTGGCCCTTCAATGCTACGCTTATTGCAATTGCCGCTATCGCAGCGGCGAGCATCGGCAACGGCGCTGCGGCCCCCGCCGTCGCGCAGACGGCCAGTCTCGCCGGGAGCTGGAACGGTGGCGGGCGCATTATCTTTCCATCCGGCGACAGCGAACGGGTGCGGTGCCGCGCCGCGTTCAGACAGGTTGCCACGCGCACATTCAGCATGAGAGCGGTGTGCGCGACGCAAGCCACGCGCATCGCGCAGACGGCACAAGTGCGGCGTGTTTCGGCGAGCAGCTACACGGGGCAGTTCGTCAATCGCGAGAACGACATCTCCGGCACGATCGACATTACCGTGCGCGGCAAGCGGCTGATGGCCTCGCTGTCGGGCGGCGGTGGCAGGGCGATCATGACACTCAAAAAATAGGCCGCGCGCAGTCTCGCCGTGCCTCGTCTCATACCGCCGAGCGGAAGTCGTGACTTGTTGCTCTGTCCGCTCGGCGAGGCCGCGACTGCGGCCCGGCGCAAGCGCCGCAGCGAAAGTAGAAGCCCCATGTAGTGGGTCGAAACTTTCGCTAGAGGGTATCAGCATGGGTCGCACGGCGATGGTGCGTCGGCCGAGATCTGCGCCCAGCGCGTAGACAGGCTGGGCACGCCCCTCTACCAAGGAGCCCACCCGCCGACATCGCGCCACGAGGCACCGAACTCCCGCCATGAACGCTCCGGACAACCAGCCGCCGCAAGCGACAACATCGGCAGGTTATCGCGAACTTCTGCGCGCCGAGCCGGTGCTGATCGTAATCATGGGCACGGTGGCGGGCCACCTGCTGATCATGGGCATGCTGCTGCCCGTCCTGCCGCTCTACGCCAAGACTTATGGCGTGGGCGATGCCACGTTGGGGCTCGTGATCACGGCGTTCGGCCTCGGGCGGCTGATGATCGCCATTCCCTCAGGGCTGCTCGCCGACAGGGTCGGCCGCAAGGTGCTGATGGTCGGTGGACCGCTGCTGATCGCTGTGGGCTCGGTCGGCTGCGCGCTGGCGGAGAGCTTCGGCTGGGTCGTCGCCTGGCGCTTCTGCCAAGGCGTGGGAGCTGGCGCCTACATGACCACCGCGATGATCGTGGCAGCGGACGTCTCGAGCCCGGAGACACGCGGGCGGATCATGGCGCTACATCAATCGGCGCTGCTGATCGGGGCGGGAAGCGGGCCGGCTGTCGGCGGTTTCCTGGCTGCTCAGTACGGCTATCAATCCGTGTTCTGGGTGTCGATGGCGATCGGGCTCGCATCGGCGACGTTCACGCTGTGGCGCTACCGCGAGACCAAAAGCGAGCCGCGGAAGGGCGAGGATCATTCCCTGCGCGCGTATCTGCCGGTGCTCCAGAGCCCGGCGATGCGCCTCGCATTGATCGTGAGCCTCGCATTGTTCCTGACCCGGTCGAGCGCATTCAACCAGTTGCTGCCGCTGGCGGGGGAAGAGCGGTTCCAGCTCGGGCCCGGGCAGATGGGCGTGGGCTTCGCTATGCTTGCCGCGGCCAATCTGGCGATGCTGCCCTATGCCGGCTCGCTGGTGGGACGGATCGGCATGGTGCCGATGATCGTGATGTCTTGCCTGGGTCTAGCAGCGGGCATGGCGCTGGCGGCGCTGACGGGTTCCGTCGCCGGCTTCTTCGTGGCGATGGTCGTGCTCGGGATCGCTTCCGGGCTCGAGGGGCCGTCGCTGTCGTCATATGCCACCGCACACGCGCCGGGCGAGCGATACGGGCCGACGATGGGCGCGATGAGGTTCGTCGGCGACCTCGGCTTCGTGACGGGGCCTGTGCTGCTTGGTGCGCTCATCGACCATACGAGCTGGGGCTATGGCGGGGCGCTCATCGCATCGGCGGTGGTGCTGGTCGCAACCGCTGCCCTGTTCGGAAGCATGGCCGAGGAAAAAAATTAGGGCTCAGCGCACTTTGCGGCGCGGAAGAGCGTTGGCGACGACCGAGCGGGGCGGGACGACAAGGCGCTTCAGCGCGCGCGAAATCTCTGCTCCGGCGACCGGTCCAATGGCACGAGCACGCTGCCGGGCCGCGAGCCGGCCGCGGTCACTGGTGGTGGAGCTCAACGCCAAAAACTTTCGGCAACTCGCTAGCTTGATGTTGCAGGGCCGCATCGCGGGCAGCACTGGCGTTGCGGCTGCGAGCCTTGCCATTCGAGGCCGCCGGTGCTCGCGCGGCGGGAGCAGGAGAAGTTGCTCTGCCAGCGGCTGTAACGGGGGCAACGGTTTGCCGCTGTAAGCCGACGTCGCCACCACCGGCGCCATCTGTCCGTCCGCCGGTGGGGCCGGATATGGCTGCAGCGGTCGTGGCCAGTCCTGCGGCAGGGCTGCAAGTGACTGGGAGCTCGGTTCGATAAGAGCGGCGCGAGACGCGCCGCACAACGCTAAAGGGCCCGTGACACCCACCTCCCCGGGGCGCTGCGTCTCGACGACATAACGACGGTCACAAATGCCTATGCGTGGCGGCAGGAAGGTCGTTTCAAAGGCGTCGAAACCTTCCTTGAGGTTCCGCCAGAAGTCGATCCACGGGCTGGCGGCGTGCGCAGCCAGGTTCTGCTCTGTCATCCGGAACGGGAACACGTGGATGTCGACGCGATGCTGCCCGGCACGCAGTGACTTCTCGGTGAGTGCGAAGATCTCCGCCATTACGGCATTGGTCATGGCGAAACAGCCGACCGAAGAGCAACCGCCATGCACGAGGATATAAGAGCCCGTGCGGCCGTGGGCGCGATCGAAGGTGTTGGGATAGCCGATATTCAGCGAGCGCGGCCAGCGCCCGATGCGATGCAATTGCCTGGGGCCGATCGAATAGAATCCTTCCGGATTTTGCCGGTCGCCCTCCAGCAGCTTCGGCCCGATGGTGCCCGCCCAATGGCAGATGGGATAGGTATCGAACAGCACATAGCGGCCGTCCTTCTCCATCCAAACCTCGAGCTCGGATTCCGACTTGAAGACGCGGATGAACATCCGGTCGCCGGGTTTGAGGCCTTTGGCTGATAGCCGCCCGTCGAGCTGGCCGAGATCGGGCGTGCCCGGCAACGGCAAGGCGCCTTCCGCGAACGCGCGTTGGCGCTCGACGCGATCGGGCGCGACGTCGTCGATCTCGATGGTGACGGCTGCAACCGGGCCCGCGATGGCGAGAGTACCGGCGAGGGCAAGCGACAAGGCGCGGCATACGCCCAGCGCGAGGCGCACCACCCGGCTCCAAAAATTGAGCAAGACCAACGCCATACAACAGCCGTCCTCTGCGCCCATAGCTGTGCCTCGCCAGCGGCGAGACGGAGGCAACATACAGCGTCAACCTAGCAGGGCAACAGCCCAGCGGGCATCCAATCCACCGCTTCTGATTACCAGCGTGGCGCCAGGGGCACGCGCGTCAGTCCGTCAGCTGTTCACCGGTTGAAGCCGAGCGTGGCGGGGCCGAGCCCGTTGCTCACCAATTCGGGCGTGCGCCGGGGCGGGGAGAAACCGCCGGCTTCACCAGCCCCCAGCCCCATGCGCGCCTTGGTGCCTGGAGCCACCACGTTGCCCGAGGCCTCGGACGGCAGCGGGGTGTATCCCTCTGCCACCACCCGTTCGAGCGGCGGGCACGCAGCGTCCGCGCGAAGCTTGGAGCGACCGTTATGGCGGGCGTTGACGACGTAACGGCGCTCGCAAACAACCACGCTGGAGGGTTGGCGCGCGCCCTCGAAGAAGTCGTAGCCATCCTTCAGCGTCAGCCAGAACTTGTAGTTGGGGCTCGATTTGTGGCGATCAAGGTTGGTCGCGGTCATGCGGAAGGGAAAGGCGTCGACGTGGATGTGCTCCTGGCCGCCGATGAAGGATTCGCGGGCCAGCGCATAGATCTCCTCGATCAGCGCATCGGTCATCGCGTAACAGCCGGCGGACTTGCACTTCCCGTGAATCATCAGGAAGTCGCCGGTGCGATTGTTGGCGCGGTCGTAGGCGTTGGGGAAGCCCAGGTTGAAGGCCAGATGGAACTGCGAATTCGGGTTCATCATGTTCTGCGGCACACGGTAGAAGCCCTCCGGCGCCTGCTTGTCGCCCTGCCGCAGCTTCGGGCCCAGCCCACCAGACCAGTTGCAGATCGGATACGTTTTGAAGTGGTAGTACCGGCCGTCCTCGCGCTGCTTCCAAAGCTCGAGCTCGGATTCTTCCTTGAAGACCCGAATATACATCGGTGCGGAAACGACCATGCCCTTCTTGCCGAGGAGCATCATCGTGTCCTTCGACAGCGGACGAAGATAAGGTGGAATCTCCACCTGAGTGCAGCCTACAGCCACGACGGTCGCAGCCGAAGCCACGATGACCGCCATCCAACGCTTGACCCGGTTGATCAAAGCTCGTCCCACCCTACGCAATACGCCCCAGGCGCATAGCGTCTCGCTCTATAGCGTTAACAAATCGTTGATTCCGCCCGTTGGCAACACGATTCGGCGCCGCAGGCTCCCGTCCATGGTTGGTTAGAGACCATGATTTGGGCGGCGCAAGGGCGGGCCGTCGCGCTCAGTTCGCTGGGTTCTTTCCCTCCAAGTGACCGACACCTTCCCTTGAGCGATCCGTTCCGACAGCCGTGACGTAAGCAACGTCAGCCTACTCTTTCAGGCGCTCTTCACATCCCCGACACACACGGTTAGTATCGGGACAGCAATCAGGGTGCGATCCTGAATCGATCGGGTAACCGACCGGGAGCACGCACGTGAATGCATCTGCCGCCCATCCGGAGACCTTCCCAGCACTTGTGCTGAATGCCGACTTTCGGCCGCTGAGCTATTATCCCCTCTCGCTGTGGAGCTGGCAGGAGACGGTGAAGGCCGTGTTCCTCGACCGCGTCAACATCGTCTCGCAGTACGAGAAGCGGGTGCATTCGCCGACGTTCGAGATGCAACTGCCGAGCGTCGTCGCGCTGAAGCAGTACGTCCGGCCGGCACTCTATCCAGCATTCACCCGATTCAACGTGTTCCTGCGCGACCGGTTCTCCTGCCAGTACTGCGGCTGCAAGAGCGACCTCACGTTCGATCACCTGATCCCCCGTTCGCGTGGCGGCCAGACGCGGTGGGACAATGTCGTGACCGCCTGCGCGCCGTGCAATCTGAGGAAGGGCGGGCTGATGCCGGCCGCCGCGGGGATGCACCCCTATCAACACCCCACACGGCCGACCGTATTCGAGCTGCACAGGAATGGGCGGCTGTTCCCGCCCAACTATCTGCACGAGAGCTGGCTCGATTATCTATACTGGGACACCGAACTCGATCCGTAGGTCGTGCAGGAAGGTAGCGTCGTGCGACGTGCTTCGCAGCAGGGCTGCCGCCCTGCACCCGCGTGAGGGGACACCCCTCACACTCCCCGTTTTTTCCGACTGGAAGGACACTGGGAGGACAATGACAGGGGCAAGCTCCGAGGCGATGGCCGGCGCGCGTGCCACAAGGTCAGCCTACCAGATCCTGCGTGCCCATCGCGAACAGGCTTTCCAACGGGACTGCCTTCGGGATGATGCCTTGCGAAACGGCGTGGCGCATCAACTCCTCGATCACATGGCGGTTGGGTGCAATGCCGTAGGGTAGTGGATCGCCACCGGTCTCGATGACCTTCAGGTGGACCTTGTCCACGGCAGACAGCTTGTCGATCCTGCCGGCCTTCAAGTCGGCGACGTAGCGCCGCTTCGATTCGGTGAAGGCCTCGAAGGCGTCGGCGGCAAGCCCGGGCCGCTCGGCGATCAGGTCGTCCCGGATTACGACGAGATGGTTGATGGGATAGTGGCCGCGCGTCTTGTAGGCGGCGAGGCCGGCATCGAGCGCATTGGGGAAGAGTGGCGCGATGTCGGGATGCTCGATGTCGACGCCGATCGCAGCGACAAGCTCGCCCGAGACGAGCATATCCTGCATCTTCCTGCCGGCCTCGATGGGCACGACGTTGGCCGGCGGCTTGTACTCTGCGACGTGCTCGTCGCCCGACAGCACCCACGTGATCTTGCCGAGATCGACGCCGTGCTCCTCGGCGAGAATGCCGCGCGCCCATACGCCGGTCGTCACCGTGTAGCCGCGGTTGACGCCCACGGGCTTGCCTTCGAGGTCCTTCGGCGACTTTATGCCGGCCTTGGTGTTGACGAGGATCGCGCCGTGGTGGAACTGGCGGACCAGCGGCACGGGGATCGCCGTCATCGGCTTGCCGTGGGCCTTGGCGCACATATAGGTGGTGATCGCCATCTCGCAGATGTCGAACTCGGACTGGCGCACCTGCCGGCGGAACGCGGCGATCAGAGGATCGACCTCGATGAACTCCGGCTCGAACGTGCGCGGCTTCACGAGGCCTTCCTTGAAGGCGCGATTGTTGCCCTGGGTGCGGGTCACGACTTTCAACTTGGGTCCGGGCATCCGGGGCCTCCTGGCGTGCGGCGATCTTTGGCGCACTGTAGGACGAAGCCGCATTTGGCGTCGAGAGCCAGGCCTTGGCATGCAGGCCTCGGCAGGTCGGCATCGGCAGTGGCGGGCCTCAGCAGCCGCAATCCATGTTTGCGTCGTCGTCCACCACGAGCGCAGGCCGATACCACACCGGCGGCAGATCATCGGCGACCACGTCGACGGCCTTCTTGAAAACCTTGACGTGGTGGCGTGTGCCCGCCGCGTTCCAGAACGCGATCACTGTCTCGAGCGGCGGGCAGCCGGGCAGACGGCAGGTCAGCTCGGTGACGAGCACGGCGTCGACCTCGGCCAGATCGAAGCGCGCGCGGGTCCAGCCCTCGATTGTCTCGAAGGCGGCGACCTGTGCCGGGTTGCGCTTGTAGGTGCCGAACATGCGCTTCCGTTTGGCGCTACTGGACGTTCAGGTCAACCCTCGCTGCCGATGATGACAGATTGGCGAAGGGGGCTGGCGCGGCTCCTCGCTGGCGGCCACATTGAAAGCAGCGACCTGAGAACCAGCATCCGGGAGAGCGACGTGACCCGTTCCAGCCAGTTGCACAAGATCGTGCGCGTGACGGCGGTTCAACTGAGGGTGCCGATCGATTCTCATGGCTCGGCATTGCCAGAAAGGGTTCCACCTCGATTTGCCTGGTTCGGGTGGAAACAGATCAAGGTCTCGTCGGTCATGGGCTGACGCAGCACGCCGATGCCAGCGTCATCGCCAGACAGGTAAACTCGGTCGGCGAGAAGCTCCATGGCTTCGACCCGACCCTGAATGAGCAGATCTGGCATTTTCTCTATTGGACTATGTCCGGCGGCGCGCAGACCCAGTACGCGAGTTGGGCGATCAGCGCGATCGATACTGCGGTTTGGGATCTCAAAGGCAAGATTTACGGCGCGCCCGTGGGGAAGCTGCTCGGCGGTGCGCGTAATAAAGTTCAAGCCTACGCGACGCTCGGAGTTCCAGGCGCCGATGCGGGCGAGCTCGTCGCCATCGCCAAGCAGCTCGTCTCCATGGGGTTCCAAGCGATCAAGACACAAGTGGGTCGCCCAGGCCTCGATCACATCAAGGGACAAAAGCCCCTGATCGACATCGTGCGCGCCGGACACGCTCGTCTGCGCAGAACGGGGCGGACCTTGCGCTCTCGACGAGAGCAGGACGGCCGGCGGCATTTGCGCCAGCCTCACGATCGACGATCAATCCTCTTCCTTTTCCGCAGGTTAGATGCCAAATGTAACCATTCGATGCCGCCCGGCGGGTTCAGGAGTAGTCCGGTTCGACACATCGAAATAAACGCTGCGACCTACTCAGAAGCGTGCCTGCTCAGCGGCGCGCTTGACCGTCCGGGCGGCCCGGGATACGTGCCGATAAAAGCGCATCACAAAGGAGACGCCCCGTGGCCGAGAAAGTGCTTGCCGCCGTCCGCACCGCCGCGAACACCACCGAGGTTCGCGAGTACCCGATGCCGGACGTGCCGGCCGATGCGGCTCTCCTCAAGATGGAGGTCGCTGGCATCTGCGGCACCGACGTGCGCTTGTACCAGGAGCCGCCGACCAACAAGCCCACCATCATGGGGCACGAGAACATCGGCTACATCGCGAAGTGCGGGTCGGAGTTCACGCGCCGCAAGGGCTTCAAGGAAGGCGACCTCGTATTCCTCGAGCACTACGTGATGTGCGGCAAGTGCGAGTGGTGCCA
The DNA here is from genome assembly GCA_945862355.1 of Devosia equisanguinis. Lineage (GTDB taxonomy): Bacteria > Pseudomonadota > Alphaproteobacteria > Rhizobiales > Hyphomicrobiaceae > CAMDPA01. The sequence goes on from CAMAYR010000017.1 coordinate 24,862, forward strand.
CAAGGGCGAGTACCGGCACTGCGAGAACACCAACTGGCGCACGAACCCGGACGCGATCCGCTACGGCTATACCTCCGACGAGAAGGCGCCGCATTTGTGGGGCGGCTTCGCGCAGTACGTCTACATGCCGTGGAACGCTGTGCTGCATCATGTGCCGAAGGGCGTATCGCCGAAACTCGCCGGCATCGTCACGCCGATGGCGAACGGTGTCGAATGGAGCCTGTTCGACGGCGCGGTCGGCTACAACTCCGTCGTGCTGATACAGGGTCCGGGCCAGCAAGGCCTGTCACAGACCGTGATCTGCAAGCAGGCGGGTGCTGCCTGCATCATCGTCACCGGCACGAGCAAGGACAAGGCGCGGCTGGAGGTCGCCAAGAAGCTCGGCGCCGACTACGTCATCAACGTCAACGAGGAAGATCCGCTCCAGCGCATCATGGAGATCACTGCCGGGAAGGGCGTCGATGTCGCGCTCGACTGCTCCTCGGGCGCCGGCACGATCCCGATGCTGCTGGCGATCGAAGCGTGCAAGCGCAAGGGCGGAATCATCGTTGCGCAAGGCGAGATGAAGGACTTCCCCAACTTCCCGCTCGAGAAGTTCTGCGTGAAGTGGATCACTATGAAGAGCGCGCGCGGCCACTCGTATCGCTCGTGCGAGCTCGCCCTGCAGCAGCTCGCCTCGAAGCGGTTCCCGATCGACCTCATCTGCACGCACGAGTTCGGCCTGAAGGACGTCGATCTCGCGATCCGGTCGGTGGGCAACCTGCCCGGTGGCATTCCCGACGTGATCCACGCGAGCCTGATGCCTTGGCAGTGAGCATCGGACGCGCGCCCGACGCATGAATTGAAGGCCATGAGACCCAGGGTGTGCCGGTGACGGCGCGCCCTACTTCTTTTTGCCCGAAGGCCGGAACTGCCCCGTCTCCGCGAGCTGCGCCTCGACGTGCTGGGCGAGCTTGCCGGCGAGCGCGTTCGTCTCGGCCGTCACGAAGCGGCGGATCAGCCAGCGGGTGAGCGCCCACCTGCCGACGAGCATCGGCGCCAGGAAACGATCCGCCAGGGCGCCGATGCGTACCTCGGCGCGGTCCTGTAGCTGGGCTAGCTTGCCGGCGTCGATGGTGGGCCAGCCGGGCGCTGCAATCGGCTCGCGTGCGCTGCCGTGGAGCGGGACGATCGGCCGGTAGTCCGGGTCCTCGCCATTGCGGCTCGACGATCGGCCGGTGCCGCCGAAAACGGGGTTGGCAGCGTCCAGCATGAAGTGATCGCTCAGGAAGCGCTGGCAGTTGCGCCGGCCGAGTTGGAAATCGTGCGCGCGGAAGCTCTCGTCGATGAAGCCGCCGAATGCGGCAACCGCGGCGCACGCGAGCTGGTCACTACGCGTTCCCCGACGGGTGGTAGGCGCGGTGGGCGTGATCACGTAACGGCTGAAGGTGTCGGGGTCCTCTGCGTCGAGAATGTCGGTGATCTTGAGGCGGGCCTGCCGCGTCATTGCCGGCAGCAAGCCGCCGAGGACGGCCAACAGCGGCAGACTGTTGCCGGGACCGGGGCTCGGGTCCAGCAAGTCCTTGGATGGCGCATCTGGGAATGGCGCAATGGAGATGACGGCCCGGTCCGCTCTCTCCGCCTCCCGCGGATTTCTGCCGGTGCGCATGTCGCGGATCGTGAAGCGGGCGATGCTGAACGGGTCGTTGTCGGTAACGCCGCCATCGACGGCGTTGAAACCCAGCTCCCGATCGAGGTCGCCCCGCCATAGGCAGTCGATCGGCTTGCCTTCGAATTTTTCGAGATAGGTGCTCTCGATCGTCCAGGCGCGCGCGCCGTAGTCCGAAGGATGGTAGGGGATGCGACGGGCGGCAAGCCCCATCGGATAGGCACACGTTCCCAGAACCGCATTCACGAGAAGCTGAACCTCCCTGCGCGGGGGCTCTTGTGGCAGGGGAACTGAAAGGTCGAGCGCGACGCCCTCGTCGCCCCACTGCGACAGCCACGTGCACTCATCGCTCGGAAACGGCGTTGTGCCGAGGCCGTGAATCGCGAAGTGCGCCCGATCCGCATGTACCGTGACGGTGGTGCCCTTGCCGAGCCTGTAAGGGACGCCATCGAGATTGGTCAGCGTCAGGAAGAGATGCATCGGCTCGCTGAAGAAGGGATAGCGCTTACGGCCGGTGTCAGCGCCTGCCATCACCTCCTTGGCAACGAGATCGAGGACAGTGGTGTCGAAGACCGAGGCGATCTGGGCTGCATCCGCCGTACCCGATTGCAGATCGTGGAGATCGAGCAGAGAGGCTCTGCCATCGCCAGCGGGGCCCGCCTGATCGGGCATCAGGCGTGGGCGCTTCACCCACGCCTCGAACAGCTCGGGAAGCGCGTAGCGAACGGTGCCGACCTCGGCGTACTCCGCCTCCGACTTGAGCAATCCGGCCGAGGCGGAAAGCGCACCGAGTGCTGCGGCAACGCCGCCGGCGGACGCGCCGGCCATCACGGATATGAACACGTCGTGGCCTGCAACACCGGGCTCGCCCCGTGCCTTGGCGTCGTACCATTCGGAAAGGGCCTCGATCAGGAAATCCAACACGCCGGCGCTGTAGGCGCCTGCCGAAACCGCACCGGAGAGCGAAAGGCCGATCTGGAAAGGCTTGGACTGCGTAGTACGCCGCGCGGTCTCAGTCATGCCCCAAGGTCCCCCGAAAATTTTATATCGTCCGGCGATTTCGCGCCACGTGTGCCACGAGTGTCTGGTAGCACGCCGCAGCCTGCCAGCCAGAGTCCATGTGCGATACGGCTGGCGCAAGCCCTGGTGTGGCGCGGGCTCCTTGGAACTCGTTCACAGCGCGCGCTTCATTGCGAGGCGCGGATGTGCCAGCATCGCGGCTCCAGCAAGACGAGCGAGGCGGAAGACATGACGGTGCGATCCGGCCGGGAGTTCCTGGCCATCCCGGGCCCCACGACCATGCCGGACGAGGTGCTTTCGGCCATGCACCGGCCGGCGATCGACATCTATGCCGGGCCGCTCATCGGCATGACGGACAGCATACTGGCGCGTCTTGCCTTGCTGTTTCGCACAGCGCGCCGGCCCTACATCTACATCGCCAACGGCCACGGCGCGTGGGAGGCCGCGCTCACCAACGTGCTCTCCAAGGGCGACAAGGTACTGGTGCTGGAAAGCGGCCGCTTCGCCACCGGCTGGGGCGCGATGGCGCAAGGGCTGGGCTGCGAGGTCGAGGTGCTCGCGGGTGAATGGAGCCGTGCTGTTCGCCCAGAGGCAGTCGCGGCACGGCTGGCTGCCGACCGCGGGGGCAGCATCAAGGCCGTGCTCGTCGTGCAGGTGGATACTGCCTCCGGCGTCGTCAACGACATTCCCGCGATCGGCGCTGCGATCCGCGCTGCAGGCCACGATGCACTCTATTGCGTAGACGCGGTGGCATCGCTGGGCTGCATGCCCTTCGAGATGGACGCTTGGGGCATCGACATCGCCATGGCCGCCTCGCAGAAGGGACTGATGACGCCGCCGGGGCTGAGCTTCGTCGCGGCGAGCGCCAGGGCACGCGAGATCCACAAGCAGGCCGGCCTGCGCACACCCTACTGGGATTGGACCGCGCGGGAAGGCGAGGAGCACTACCGCAAGTACGCCGGCACAGCGCCGGAGCATCTGCTGTTCGGCCTCGACAAGGCGCTCGAGATGATGTTCGCGGAGGGCCTGGACGCGATATTCGAACGGCACCGGATACTGGCCGCCGCCGTGCAGGAGGCAGTCGAGGTCTGGTCCCAGGCCGGAACACTCGGCTTCAGCATAAATACCTCCCGCGAGCGCGCCCCAACCGTGACCGCGATCCGCCTCGACGGCGATGGGCTCTCCGCGCGGCTCTTGGACTACTGCCACACGAAGTGCGGCGTCGTTCTGGGGCGTGCCCTCGGCGATCTCTCCGGACGCGGCTTCCGCATCGCACACATGGGGCACGTCAATGCGCCGATGGTTCTGGGGACGCTGGGGGTCGTGGAGATGGGATTACAGGCTCTCGGCGTCCCGCACGGAAAGGGCGGGGTGAGTGCTGCCATCTCGCGATTGGCGCGCGAGGTCGAAGCCTGAGTGGGGTTCACGCCACAACGACTTGCTGCTCGCTCGCGATCGCGATGCCCGATTGCGAGACTATCCATAGCTATTTATTCACGGGTCGACGCGAATAAACGCGAGAACCGTTTTTGTTCCGCGCCAATAGCCCATTACTTGCATTGCCACGCATCCCGCCACACCAATACCATTCCACTTACATAAAATGCCGCCAATTTTATTCACCAGAAATAAATTGGATTTTCAGTCGATTCGATTTAATTGTTGCAGCCATTGCATCTGCGTGTGACAAAATCAGGGAGTTGAATGTCGTTCAATCGAGGGCTGTCCATGCTCCAAGATCGCTGCACCCGAAAACGCCTAAAAGCCGCTCGTTCGCGGTTCTCAAATGACACGAAGGGTAATATCTCCATTACCTTCGGTCTTTCTGTCATATCGCTTTTCGTAGCAGTCGGCGGCTCAGTCGATATGATGCGCGCATTAAGCGCGAACACGAAAATACAAGCCGCCATGGATTCGGCTGTGCTCGCCGGCGGCAGAGCATTGCAGATTTCGCCGACCAACGATTCGACCGTGGCCATTGCCGCCGCGCAGAACTACTACAATCAAATGAAGCCCAGCGATGTCAGCGGGGCGGCACCCGATTTCCAGGTGATCGAGGGATCGACCGTCCTCAAGGGCGTGGTTTCGTTCGCTATTGCGACACCGTTCCTCAAGTTGATCGGCATCCCGCAAATCCAGCAGTCGCTCATGACCGAGGCAGCGCTCGCTTCCGGCGGCAACACCAACACGAGCCTGGAGGTGTCCCTCATGCTCGACACGACGGGCTCGATGGGCGGACAGAAGATCGAAGATCTGAAGGCTGCCGCCAAGGAGCTGATCGACATCGTGGTCTGGAACGACCAGAGCCAGCAGACGTCGAAGGTCGCACTCGCCCCGTTTGCGCCGCGCGTCAACGTCGGCGACCTCGTGGCACAGGTCACAGGCATGAGCGCGACCTGGAGCGGACGCAAGCTCAGGCAGTGCGTCACCGATCGCACAGGGACTTATGCCACGACCGACGCAGCTCCGGGCTCCGGCGCGTGGCTGAACGCCTATGGCGGCAATCGCGACAGCAATACGACGAACTATACCTCTAGCGGCGACTGCACCGCACCTGCCGAGCAGGTCATACCGCTGACCGGCGACAAGGATGTCCTCAAATCCAAGATCGACGCCTTCACGGCGGGCGGCGCCACCGCTGGTGCGCTCGGAACGGCTTGGGCCTGGTATCTGCTCTCTCCCAACTGGGCTCCTGTGCTCCCTGAAGGCAGCAAGCCGCGCAGCTACGCCGACGTGACCACGCTCAACGCCAACGGCTCGCCCAAGCTGCGCAAAATCGCGGTGCTGATGAGCGACGGCATCTATAACACCACCGGCGGCGTCAACTACGGCGACACCTCGAGCCAGGCGACGACCATCTCGAACAATGCCGTGGCGCTGTGCAACGGCATGAAGGCGGCCGGCATCAAGGTCTATACCGTCGGCTTCCAGCTCGGCGGCAGCCAGCTCGCCATCAACACGCTGAAGGCCTGCGCTTCCGCGGAGCCGAACGATCCAGCCGACAATCCGAGCTACTTCTTCAATGTGGAATCCGGCGACGAGCTGAAGGCGGCGTTCAGGCAGATCGCACTGCAGCTCGCCACGCTGCGCCTGAGGTCGTAACCGGAACGGTGCTCCGCTCGGCGAGGGAGGCGATCATGGCTCGTCCTCGCCGAGGAGAAGCTCGCCCTGCGGCGTCGCGTTGCGCGCCGGACCCGACATTCCAAGATGTCGGTAGGCCTTCAAGGTCAGCACGCGACCGCGCGGCGTGCGGCCGATGAAACCCTGCTGCAGGAGATAGGGCTCCACGATCTCCTCGAGCGCGTCGCGCGGCTCGGACAGGGCGGCCGCCAGCGTCTCGATGCCGACCGGACCGCCGTCATAGTTCCCGGCAATGCAATTCAGATAGCGGTGATCGAGCATGTCGAGGCCTTCGCGGTCGACCTCGAGGGCGCTGAGGGCCTTGTCGGCAGCCTTCGCGTCGATCGCGATGACGCCGGCGACGCTGGCGAAATCGCGAACCCGGCGCAACAGACGACCGGCAATTCGCGGCGTGCCGCGCGAGCGCCGCGCGATCTCGCGCGCGCCGTCCGGCGTCATCTCGACTTTCAGCACGCGCGCGCCACGCTCGACGACGAGTTGCAGCTCGGCGATGGTGTAGAAGTTGAGCCTGATCGGGATGCCGAAACGGTCGCGCAGCGGTGTCGTCAGCAGACCTGCGCGCGTCGTAGCGCCGACCAGAGTGAACTTGGCGAGGTCGATGCGAACCGAGCGCGCGGCCGGGCCCTCGCCGATGATGAGATCGAGCTGGAAATCCTCCATTGCGGGATAGAGTATCTCCTCGACCGCAGGGTTCAGACGGTGGATCTCGTCGATGAAGAGGACATCGCGCTCCTCGAGATTGGTGAGAAGGGCTGCCAGATCGCCGGCCTTGGAAATTACCGGGCCCGACGTCGCGCGGAAGCCGACGCCAAGCTCCTTTGCCATGATCTGAGACAGCGTCGTCTTGCCAAGTCCAGGCGGGCCGACGAACAGGACATGATCGAGTGCCTCGGCGCGCCCCTTGGCCGCCTCGACGAACACCTTGAGATTGGCGCGCGCCTGCTCCTGCCCGATGAACTCGTCGAGCGATTGCGGGCGGATAGTCGCCTCGAAGGCGTCCTGCTCGCGCTTGGGCCCCGCGAGGGGCGCGCCCGATATGATCCTGTCCTCGGCCATCGAATCGCATGTGGCGTGATGATGTCCCCGTCTGCCGGACGCAGGCGGGTTTTGCAACCTGTGTCACGTTTCACGACGGTTGCCTATGGCCGCTCGGGGAACAGCCAGCCCAATAGCCGCTGCGCGTAGGGCGCCACGCCGAGCCCATCGAGATCGGCAAAGGCGCGAACGATCACCGCGTCGACAAGCTCGGAAGCGGGATCATCGGCAATATGGGACATCATGCGGGCGCGCAGCGCCGCGGCCGGCAGTGCCGAGCGCAACTCACATGCAATCGACACCTGCGCTCTCTCGAACGTCACGAGAAAGCCGGGCTCCAGCGTCACATCCGCCAGGCGTAGCCCCGTCTCCTCGTCGAGCTCGCGCAGAATGCTCCCCGTTATGTCGATCTCGCCGGACGGAAGAACGTCGCTGGCGTCGATGAAGCCACCAGGCAGGTAGGCTGCGCCGTCGTTGACGTTACCTGGCCGCTGGCGCCCGAGCACGACATGGCCCTCCGCCGAGCGGATCAGCGCGGAGCCGAAACCATCGCGAACGCCAGCGGCTGGAAAGCCCTGCTCGCGCCAATAAAGGTAGCTCTTGAAATCGCTGCGCACGAAAGATGCCCGCAGTGCCGTTCCTTCGGCCTCGTCGGTCAACTCCATCTCGCGCATCAGAAAGATGGCACCGTTGAACATGCGGAGGTTTTCCGCCTGCCGGCGCCGCCAGTGCGCGTCGATGCGATCTGCCTCATCCGCCTGAAACCCCCACGCGCCCTCGATCGTCCGCAATCTGCACTTCGCGATTTCAACAATGCCAGTGCGATCGACAGCGCTCGTCGCGCGGTGCAGTCGTGCCTCGAAGTCCTTGTCGTTCATACAAATTCTCACCTTAGATATATTTCGAGTTGTTTCCGCTACATTTGATCTGAACAGCGTCGATTGCTCATTTTCCGCCTTGCGTGTGCCTTGTATTCCTCACATTTGGCGTGCGAAATGCAATCACAAGCGACGAGGTAATTCGTCCAGCATCCAGATACGGGGGGGCCCGAGGAAGGATCGCTGGAAGGATCTCAGCAACCTCGCCTGCCTCCGACGAGCGGCATACCGAGCCGGCGCCCCTTCCTCGAGCGCGCTCGACACCGCCCAGAGACATCAACGTCATTTCCGCCACGCGGCCAACCCTGCCGCGTCACGCGCAACGTTATCCCGCAGACCGCGGGAAACAGCTACCGGCTTCGGGTGGTCCCCGCCCCCCCAGGTCGGTCGTACGGGCCCGTCGGACTGGCATCGCAAGGTGCCTGCCCCGGCGGGTTCGGCAACCGGACGGCTCGTGCCGCTACACCGCCACACACCTCCCTCCCCGAGTGGTGGTGCGGGCCGTCCGGAAGCTATTGCACGGCAATCCACTGCTTCGCCGTCGCATGATCTGCCTTGCGATGGCCGTCGTGCTGTAGGATGGCACGGTCAGACAGCCAACAGGGGATTCGCGAGACCGTGGCCGAGCCCGCACTCCAACAAGCCCGTCCCGCCACCAACAACCCGGAGATGACCGTCTCCGAGTTGTCCGGCGCCATCAAGCGCGCGTTGGAGGACGGCTTCGGCTACGTGCGGCTGCGCGGCGAGGTCTCTGGCTATCGCGGGCCGCATTCGTCGGGCCACGCCTATTTCGGTCTCAAGGACGAGAGAGCCAAGATCGACGCCGTCATCTGGAAGGGCAACTTCCAACGCCTGCGCTTCAAACCCGAGGAAGGCATGGAGGTGATCGCGCAAGGCCGCATCACCACCTTCCCCGGCTCGTCTAAATACCAGATCGTGATCGAGAGCCTCGAACCAGCCGGCGCCGGGGCGCTGATGGCGGTCTTGGAGGAGCGCAAGCGCAAGCTCGCCGCCGAGGGCCTGTTCGCCGAGGAGCGCAAGCGCAAGCTCCCGTTCTGGCCCGCCGTCGTCGGCATCGTCACCTCGCCCACCGGCGCCGTCATCCGCGACATGCTGCACGGTTTCAACGAGCGCTTTCCAGCGCACGTCGTCGTATGGCCCGTCCGCGTGCAGGGAGAGGGCAGCGCGGCGGAAGTCGCAGCCGCCATCCGCGGCTTCAACGCGATCGCGCCGGGCGGTCGTATTCCCCGCCCCGACGTGCTGATCGTGGCGCGCGGCGGTGGCAGCCTCGAGGACCTGTGGGGCTTCAACGAGGAGATCGTCGTTCGCGCCGCAGCCGAGAGCGCCATTCCGCTGATTTCCGCCGTCGGCCACGAGACCGATTGGACGCTCATCGACCTCGTCGCAGACGCGCGCGCGCCGACGCCGACGAAGGCGGCCGAGTGGGCCGTGCCGATGTTCTCCGATCTCGTGGAGGAAACCGAGAAGCTCGAGTTCCGGCTCAAGATCGCCGTGCGCCGCAGCGTGGAGAACCATCGCACCCATCTGAAAGCTGCCGCGCGCGGGCTGCCGCGGCCCGAAGATCTCGTCGCGATGCCGCGCCAGCGATTCGATTCCGTCGAGAAGCGCCTCGGACGCGCCCTGCTCGCCAACACGCGCGCACACGGGATGCGCCACGCCAAGCTCGCCGCACGCTTGCAGCCGCGCCTGCTCGAGGTGCGCATCGCGCGCGCCGCCGATCGCCTCGAGGCGATGGCACGCCGCTCCGGCGACGGTCTGGCGCGGCTCACGGCTCACCGTCGAACACGATTGGAACGGCTGGCAGGACGTGTAACGCCGGAGTTGGTGCGCGGGCGCATGATACGCGCGGGAGAGCGCGTAGAGGCGCTCGTCGAGCGTTCGCGCCGCGCCTTGGACAACGGTATCGCCGCGCGGCGGCGCGTGCTCGAAGGCACAAGCGGCCTGTTGCGCTCGCTCAGCTATCAGAGCGTGCTGGGGCGCGGCTTCGCGCTAGTGCGCGACAGTGCGGGGCAAGCCGTGCGCTCGACGGGGCAAGTGAGAGCCGGCGCTGTGTTGAGCGTCGAGGTGGCCGACGGGCGCTTTGCAGCGCAAGCGCTGGAGGGCGGCGCGCCGGGCGCGGAGACGCCCAAGCCTGCGCTACCGATCGCAACACCGGCTGCACCACGCAAACGCGACAGTGGCGGCGGGTCGCAAGGGTCGCTGTTCTGAGCGCCGACTTTGCGCGCGCGACATGATTGCCCTGACGGGTAATCCGAGGGATTCCATCCCTCGGCCTCCCTGACCAGGGACCGGTCCCTGGACCCCGCCTTTTGGTGGCGTCCTCGCAGGTCGGACTGACCAACGCGACGGTGCGGGGTTCCACCTTACTCATCGATTGTTAACGTTGCCTAGGCACATCTACCAGTTCGGACGACACGTCTAGTTCTGGAGAGCTGCAATGAGCGAAGGCAAGCTGTGTCCGCGATGTGGAGTAAGCGGTCCCGTGACATTCGTTCGTCAGGGAGAGCAGCGCGTCGGCGTGTGTGCCAACCAGCACAAAGTGTCGTCAGAGCCGATCAGCCAGGCATCGTGCGCGCGCGAGCGGATGTCGCGCTGGATCAGGCGACTTGAAACGAGCACGTGGCGCGACGCTGTCCGATATTGAGCGTCGCCGCAATGAAGTCGCGAAAGTGGCCGCCACCCATCCCGACCATCTCCCCGTGAGAACGCAGGAGAATTGCATACGACCGCGCAACCCATTTCACTACCGCAGATCGGCCGCCCGAACACTGCGGATTCCTTGCGGTTGCTGGCGCGAACACTGCCTTGGTGACTTGCCGCTGTTCCATATGCGATAGCCCTGCGTGAGAACGGGGAGGAGGCGATCGCATCAAAACACCACCACACTCCGGATGCTCTCGCCCTTGTGCATGAGGTCGAAGCCCTCGTTGATGCGCTCGAGCGGCAGGATGTGCGTGATCATCGGGTCGATCTCGATCTTGCCGTCCATGTACCAATCGACGATCTTGGGCACGTCCGTGCGGCCACGCGCGCCGCCGAACGCCGTGCCTTTCCAGACTCGGCCCGTGACGAGCTGGAACGGTCGCGTCTTGATCTCCTGCCCGGCGCCGGCAACGCCAATGATGATCGACTGGCCCCAGCCGCGGTGCGCGCTTTCCAGCGCCACGCGCATGACGTCGACGTTACCGATGCACTCGAACGTGTAGTCCGCGCCGCCGATCTGGTCCGCGCCGCGCTTGGTCATGTTGACGAGATGCTGGGTGAGATCGCCCGTGATCTTCTTGGGATTGACGAAGTGGGTCATGCCGAAGCGGCGGCCCCATTCCTCCTTCGCGTCGTTCATGTCGACGCCGATGATCATGTCCGCGCCGGCGAGCTTGCAGCCCTGGATGACGTTCAGGCCAATGCCGCCCAGCCCGAACACGATCGCCGTCTCACCCGGCAGCATCTTGGCCGTGTTGATGACCGCGCCCACGCCCGTCGTCACGCCGCAGCCGATGTAGCAGATCTTGTCGAACGGCGCGTCGTCGCGGACTTTCGCCAGCGCGATCTCCGGCAGAACGGTGTGGTTGGCGAACGTCGAGCAGCCCATGTAGTGGAACACGGGCTTGCCCTTGTAGGAGAAGCGCGAGGTGCCGTCGGGCATCAGGCCCTGTCCTTGCGTGCCGCGGATCGCCGTGCACAGGTTCGTCTTGCGCGACAGGCACGACGGGCACTCGCGGCACTCGGGCGTGTAGAGCGGGATGACGTGGTCGCCCTTCTTCAGGCTCTTCACGCCCGGTCCGACATCGACGACGACACCGGCTCCCTCGTGACCGAGGATCGCGGGGAACAAGCCCTCGGGATCGGCGCCGGACAGCGTGAACTCATCTGTGTGGCAAATGCCAGTCGCCTTGATCTCGACGAGGACCTCGCCGGCCTTGGGGCCTTCGAGATCCACCTCGACGATCTCGAGTGGCTTGGCCTTCTCGAAGGCGACGGCAGCACGCGTTTTCATGAGGCTCCTCGGTGAGCTGAGTCCGGTTGGGCAGAGAATGA
>CAMAYR010000018.1 GCA_945862355.1 Devosia equisanguinis
GCGATCAGCTCGCAAAATCAATGCGCTGGAAAAACTTCACGGCCGACGACGATAGAGGTGAGACGATAGAGGTGCGACGGTGGAGGTCCCGGGATCAAGAAAAATCCGCGATCAGACGGTCAAGGTCGGCGGCATCCATCTGCCTTGCATGAGGTCGAAAGAGTTCGACACCGTGTCGTGAGTCGGAGGTCGAACAATGCAAGGAAATCGCGCGTTCGGCAGGCTTGATGGGGCAGCAAGTGGCGGTCCGGACCTGCCGGCAAAGTTGCGGCATGGAGAGGACCTGAAAAGGTCTCGCGCTATCAGCTTGCCTTGTTCCGCTTCTCCGGCGCGGTGCGATAGAGAGTGAGAACGCGGTCTAGCTCGGCCATGCAGGCAGGATCGAAATCTACTTCGGCCCGCAGGTCCTGCTTCCAGTGTCCATGGGTATCTTTACCGCGCAATAGCATGGCACTGGCGCCGGGGAAGTTCGTCTCCTGCACCGATGGCGCAACGTAATGGATCGACAGGCCGATGCGCCGATCATTCGTTGTGTTCGGGTGGGACGCATGCAGGCAGTCCTCTTTATGGAAGGAGAACTGGCCCGCCTTCAGCGGAACGTGGATCGCTTTGCTTTCGTCAATGCCATTTACTGTCTGTCCCCGCGACAACAGGTTGGCGCTCGACTTCAGCTCCTCATGGCTGAAGACGCCCTTATTGTGCGAGCCGGGGAGAAAGCGCATGCAACCCGAGGCGATAGACGCCTCGGATATTGCGATCCAGGCCGTGCATGTGTTGGGTGGCTCAAGACCATAGTAAGTCGAGTCCTGGTGCCAGGACACGAAGGTCTTGTCGTCGGCTTCCTTTTGGAAGAAGGACGAGCCCCAGCACAGGATGTTGGGCCCGATCAGATCCTCGACCGTATCCAGCAGCCTGGGATGCGAGACCAGATCGGTCAGGAAGGGGAACGGCAGGTGCGCCTTGATCTGGCAACGTTTCTGGATCTGCCCGCCTAGCCTCTTCTCAACCCTCTCGACGTGGCGGCGTACCTCGAGGCACTCGTCTTCTGTTAAGAGATCGACTGGTCCGAAAAAGCCGTTGTTGTGATAGTAGTCGATGTCGGCTTGGTTCAATCGCTTCGGCATGGTGCACCTCGCGCCGTTCGCGGTCTTCGATTAAGGGTTCGCATCGTCTCCATATTCGAACATTATCGGCCGGCGGGGTTACCTGTCCAACGGTGATTTCAGGAAAGCATTACACATGAAAGACAAGGGCTCCTCGGCATACTTTCCTTACAGCGCGCTCCCTGATCGCTCATCTGTGAAATGGCCGAATGAGGCGCGCGTGGCGCTGTGGGTGGTACCCAACATCGAGCATTTCAACATCGAGATCGGGAACCCTGCGCCGGATGTCCGCAACTATTCGCGCCGCGACTACGGCAACCGGGTCGGCGTCTGGCGGCTGATGGAGACGCTGTCTGCCCATGGAATTCGCGGCACTGTGGCGCTCAACGGCGAGGTGACTAAATTCTATCCGCGCATTGTCGAGGAAGCATTGAAGCTCGACTGGGAGCTGATGGGCCACGGCCTGACCAACTCCATCATGCTGTCCGGCTTGGCGGTCGAGGAGGAGCGCCGGATCATCACCGAGACGCGGGCGGCGATCGCAGGTTGCGGCCGGAAAATGCGCGGCTGGCTCGGCCCCGGACTTACAGAGACCTGGAGCACGCTCGATCTGCTGCGCGAGGCCGGTGTCGAGTACGTTGCCGATTGGGTCAACGACGACCTGCCCTACGCAATGAACAACGGTCTCGTTTCGATCCCATACTCGATCGAGCTAAACGACATGCCTCTTTTCAACAATCCGAGCATCTCGATCGAGGAGTTCTACCGTCGGATCTGCGAGACATTCGACGTACTGTATGCCGAAGGCGCCACATGCCCGCGCGTCATGTGCATCGCATTGCACCCATTTCTTATTGGTGTGCCGCATCGCATTCGATGGCTCGACCGCGCGCTGGCCTACATCCGCGGACACGACCGTGTCTGGCTGTCGACAGGTGCGGAGATCATCGCGGCATGGAAGGCGCAGGTTCCAGAGGCCAGGGCATGATATGGCCGGCGGCAGGTCTGCGTTTCTTCACCACAGGCACCCCACCCTTCACCAACCCAACCCTTGTGCCCAAGTGTCGTCGGTAGACAATCCATTGTTTCATGCAAGCGCAGATCCAAGGCAACGAAACCGCTGGAAAAAGGTCTCGACCAGCCCTGCTCGCCCAGGCCATCGAGGCTGAGGTCGCAGATTTTCTCGGCAAGCATGCCGATCTGAAGAACGAGCAAGGCCACCAGCGGCTGGTGCGTCACGGCCATTTGCCCGAGCGCGAGGTGATGACCGGCATCGGCCCAGTCGCGGTGCGCCAGCCGCGCGTGCGTGAGCGCGAGGCTACCGCCAGCGATCCCGTGCGCATCCGCTTCTCGCCGACGATCCTGCCGCCCTACATGCGCCGCTCGAAGTCGATCGAGACGTTGCTGCCGATCCTGTACCTCAAGGGCGTTTCGACCGGCGATTTCTCGGAAGCACTGGCGGCGCTGCTCGGCAAAGACGCTGCCGGTTTGTCCGCATCTGCCATCGGCCGCTTGCAGGATGGCTGGCAGGACGATCATGCCGCGTGGTCGAAGCGCGATCTTTCAGCCAAGCGCTACGTCTACGTCTGGGCTGACGGCATCCATCTGCAGGCCCGCCTCGAAGACGAGAAGCAGTGCATCCTCGTTGTCATTGGTGCGACGCCGGAAGGCCGCAAGGAGCTTGTCGGATTTACCGATGGCGCAAGGGAAAGTGCGCACGACTGGCGCGCACTGCTGCTCGATCTCAAGCGGCGCGGGCTCGATGCGTCGCCCGAGCTGATGATCGCAGACGGTGCGCTCGTCGCGCTGAAGGCGCGCCTCCGGCACGACGCTTCTGGAAGGCCGCCGGCGAAGTCTGGCCGAAAACGCGCGAGCAACGCTGCTGGGTGCACAAGACCGCGACTAACGATCTTGTTTGACATGCGACCGTGGAACTACACGACAGGTTTGACCGCCCGACAGAAGCCGTGCTTCCCATGTGCTTCCCAGGTCGGAAGTGCCAATCGGTGGGAATGCCGATAAATCCGCTAGGGCTTTGAAATTGATGATGTAACATGGTGGGCGGTATAGGGATTGAACCTATGACCCCACGCGTGTGAAGCGTGTGCTCTACCGCTGAGCTAACCGCCCGATCCAGGGCGCTCTTATTGTTGGCGGGCGAGCTGATGTCAAGGCGTCCGCAAAGTCGTGAAGGCCCGGCATTGACGCGCACCCGGGTCTGGCTAGATTGGCCGCCAATCTATGAAGAAACCACGGGGGAGGCGAAGCGATCATGACGTTCAGGACATCCACGGCCGGCAGCGCGGTAGGTACGGCTGCGATTGTGGTAGCCACGGCGGGCGTCGTCGGGCTCGTTGCGTCTGCGAGTGCGCACGCGCAGGCCCCGGCAGCCGATTTCTACAAAGGCAAGTCGATCACGCTTCTCATCGGCGGCACGGCCGGTGGCGGGCTCGACACGGCAGCGCGCATATTCGCCCGGCACGCCAGCAAGCATATCCCCGGCAACCCAACCTTCACGCCTCAGTTGATGCCCGGCGCTGGCGGCATCCGCACGATGGAGTTTCTCGCCAACAACGCGCCCAAGGACGGCACCACCATCGCCACTGTTCCGTCCGGCCCGCTGATCGAGCCGCTTGTGGGCACGCGCAAAAATCCCCGGCCGATGACCGACTACAACGCGCTGGGAGCGTGGAGCCAGGACTTCAGCCTGTGTGCCGCGTGGCATGGCTCGGGGTTCAAGTCGCTCGCCGACGTGCAGGCCCGTGAGATGACCGTCGCGGGTATCGGGGCTGCAGCGACCCCGGACACTTTCCCGAAGGTGCTCAATGCCACGATCGGCACCAAGTTCAAGGTGATTACGGGGTATCAGGGCACGCAAGAGACCATCATGGCGGTCGAGCGCGGGGAGACCCACGGGCGATGCGGCTGGACATGGTCGAGCCTCAAGGCGGTCAAGCTCGATTGGGTCAAGGATAAGAAGATCCACTTGCTCGTCCAGATGGGCGCGCAGAAGAGCCCGCTGTTCCCGGACGTGCCCTTCGCACGCGATCTGGCCAAGACCCAGGAGGACAAGCTGATGCTCGATCTGATGTTCTCCACGCTCGCGCTGTCGAACTCGTACTTCGCGCCTCCCGGCGTTCCCGCTGACCGTCTCGAGGTGCTGCGGAAGGCGTATCAGGCGACCCTGCAGGACAAGGACCTGATCGCGGAGGCGGTGAAGATCCAGAAGGAGGCGCCATCGCCCACCTTCGGTGCTCCGATGCAGAAGATGCTGGAGCAGATCTATGCCACGCCCAAGCCCGTCGTGCAGCGCCTGCAGGCGGTGCTGAAGAAGTAGCCGACGCGCCGTTCAGCCGCGCTGAGCGACCGCTGGGAGGGGGGGATCAGGCTGCCGCACGAGGCTGGCGCTCGATCCCCTCACGCTTCAGCGCCAGTGTGGCGATCGTGGCGACCACCGACGACACCAGCATGATCGCGAATGCGATGTCGTAGGAGCCGTGCGCATCGAACGCGATGCCGCCGATCCACGCGCCGAGCCCACCAGAGGCGTGGTGGATCATGATCGCAAAACCACAGATTGTTCCAAGTTGCCTGTTGCCGAAGGCGTTGCGGACCGCGATCACGGTCAGCGGGGCGGTCATCATGAATGTCAGGCCGAACACCAGCGTGAACACCAGTACCGAGACGCTCGACTGGTCGATGAGGATGAGGCCGAAGGCGCCGACCCTGACGACGAAGCAAACGAGCATGGGGAACAGAACGCCGCGCTTGTCGCACCAGATGCCGGACCACAGCACACCGATCATCGCCATCAGGCCCATCAAGGCGAGTAGATTCCCCGCGAATAGCGTCGACAGGCCCTTGTCCTGGGCAAACGCTACGAGGTGAGTGGAGACGAAGAAGTCGTCGAGGCCGCAGATCGCATAGGTGACGAGGAGCAGCCAGAAGCGGCGCGTCCTGGCCGCCTCGCCAAGTGACATGCCCTCGACCGGGACCGGTGCGGGAGCGCCGATCGTGGGCTGGCGGTCGCGCGGGATCCACAACAGAAGTGGCATCAGTGCGAGATGGGCGATGCCGAGCCATAGATAGATCGAGCGCCACCCGACGCTGACGAGCACGAGCGCCATCGCTGCGATCATGAACAGTTGGCCAGCACTCATGCCCGCGCTGATGATCCCGTTGGCGGCACCGGCGCGCTGAGGATAGAGCCGCGTCACCATGATGCTCACGGGGGTAATGGAGGCGATGCCGTTGCCGACGCCGAACACCAGCCCGAACAGTACCAGGAGATGCCAGGGCGCCGAGGCGTAGCCAATCAGCCCTATGCCTAAGGCGCTGATGGCGAGGCCCCAGGCTAGCACGGTTCGCGCTTCGTAGCGGTCGATCATGCGCCCGGCCAGGAACATGAAAACGGCAGTGACCACGTAGTAGATCGCCACGGTGCTGCCGAGCAGACCACGCCCGAGCGCGAAATCCTCCGCCATCGGTTTCAGTGTCAACCCGAAGGCGAAGCGGGCGCCGCTGCCGACGAACATGATCAGGAATCCCGTCGCCAGGATGATGAGGCTGGTCATGGCGGCCGGTCTTCTCGTTGATGGCGATGACGTCGTACCTGGGCAGGCGGAGCAGCCGATGCAGGGTGTGGAGTAGAATTGACAAGCCAAGCAGGGGACTGGGTAGCCTACCGGCGGGCGGCGGTCGAGATGTCCGAGACACCCCCACGATCCACCAGAGATTTTTCGACTGGGGATCGTGCTACCTGCTGGCGCACAATCGCAAAATTGGGCATAGGGGCGCCATGTCACGACTTGCGATTCCCTGCGCGCTCTTCTTCCTGCTTTCGGCCCAGCCGTCGGCAGCTATCGAGCAACGCCAGATCGACCAGATCGACCGCCTGGTAGCTACAGCCCCGCCCGGCCAGAGCGCATCGGCGTTTCTCGGCCGCCACTACGCCGTGCTACTTTGGGTGGAGGACTACTGCGACGGACGCTCCGACGGCAGCGTGCGAGCTTATCTCGCTGACAAAGGAAAGGCAGACCCGGACGGGTTCGAGAACGGCTGGATGGACGCGCTGGACCTTCTCAACAAGACCAATCCGCAATCCATGTGTGCGCTGGCCGCAGAGCTTTATGGCCAGGAAGGCCGCCAGATCCGCGGCGGATGGTCTAAGAAGCGTTAGACGCCTCCACCGAGGGGCCCAGTGGCAACACGCTCGCACACCCGGCGGTAAGGTCGGTGTGGCTAAGGTGTTGCGTAACGACGCTGCTGCTGCAACTTTGTCCTCCTCGGCGGCGATGCCGATGTAGCCTGACGCCTGTCAACAACTCGATCGAGGCAATGAGCATTCTCAACCTGAACATGCGCGGTCTTGCCGACAGCCCTATCATTCGGGTCTGGCGCCATCGCGACTATGCGCTGTTCATGAGTGGGATCGGCCCCCACTATGTCACGGGTTGGATGCAGCGCTTCTCGGTGGGCTACCTCGCCTGGGAGTTGTCGCATTCGCCAGCGTGGCTCGGGGCGGTGGCGGCAGCGGATCTGGCACCGATGATTCTGATCGCGCCATTTGCCGGCGCGATCGTGGATCGCTGGGACCCGGTCAAACAGATCAAGCTCGCGCTGATAGCGGTGCTCTTGCACGCCATCGTGCTCGCCGGGCTGATGCTGAGCGGGTTGATGACGATCGAATTGCTGTTCGCGATCACGCTCGTCAATGGCTTCCTCATGCCGGTCTACAACGCTGCGCGGACAACGGTG
This sequence comes from Devosia equisanguinis, assembly GCA_945862355.1. Taxonomy (GTDB): domain Bacteria; phylum Pseudomonadota; class Alphaproteobacteria; order Rhizobiales; family Hyphomicrobiaceae; genus CAMDPA01. The sequence continues at coordinate 6,861 of CAMAYR010000018.1, forward strand.
GTGCCGGCGTGCGTACCCCGCTCGGATTTCCCCAGCGCCGTCTCCCTCGATTCGTCGTTCTTCCACAGCTCCCGTTTCGTCGGCCCGCTGCTTGCGGCCCTCGTCATCAGCGTATGGGGTGTAGGCGCAGCCTTGATGGCTCATGTGGCCGGCGTGGCGTTCTTCATCTTCCAGATTTTCAGGATGCGGGTAACGCCGCCGGTCCGACAGAAGTCGACGAGCAATCTGTGGCAGGATGTGACGGCGAGCTTCGTCTACATCAAGGCACACAAGGGAATATTTCCACTGTTCGTGCTGATGACGATGGCGTCCGTCACGGCGCGGCCGCTGCAGGATTTCATGCCGGGGTTTGCCGGTGCGGTGTTCAAGTCCGGGACCGACGGACTTGCCATCCTCACGGCCGGCATGGGCGTCGGCGCCATGATCGGGGCGACGTGGATCGCGATGCGTGGGCACACGCGGGGCATGGTCTACATCGTGGTGGTCTCGACCATCGGGCTTGCCTTGTCGATGCTCGGATTCGTTGCGACCGGCTCGCTGTGGATGGCAACTGTCTTCGGCGGCTTTGCGGGGTTGACGCTGACTGTGATGGCGACGGGCATCTCCGCGCTCGTCCAACTCGCGGTCGCCGACGACATGCGCGGCCGCGTGATGAGCCTTTTCGCGATGATCTACCGCGGCGTGCCGGCGATCGGTGCGCTCGCGATCGGGTTCGGGGCCGAGCTCTTCGGTTTGAGGATGGCGTTCGCGGTCGCAGCACTGGTTTGCGTCGTTGCCTGGATCGGTATCGCGCGCATCCACGAGCGGGTCGACGTCGCGATCCAGGATCGGCGCTGAGGCTCAGGTCGTCGCGGGCATGACAGGCTCGTAGCCATATTTTGCATTGAGCTTGGCGACGAGCTCGGCGGCGGCCTGAGGAATATTGGTGCCCGGTCCGAACACAGCGGCAGCACCAGCTTCCATGAGGACAGGATAGTCTGCCGGCGGGATCACTCCGCCCACGACGATCATGATGTCGCCGCCGCCTTGAGCCTCCAGGGCGAACTTCAGATCGGGGACCAGCGTGAGGTGGCCAGCCGCCAGCGACGAGGCCCCGATGATGTGGACGTCGTTTTCCACGGCCATGCGGGCGACTTCCTCAGGTGTGGCGAACAGCGGCCCGATGTCGACGTCGAAACCGAGATCGGCGAACGCCGAGGCTATCACCTTCTGGCCACGGTCGTGGCCGTCCTGGCCCATCTTCGCGACGAGGATGCGCGGGCGCCGGCCGTCCGCCTTCTCGAACGCCGCGCACATCGCGATCACGCGGCCTGCATCCTCGCTCATTGCCCCGACCTCGGAACTGTAGACGCCCTGGATGGCGCGAACTTGCGCTTCGTGGCGACCGAAGACTGCCTCGAGCGCCGACGAGATCTCGCCGACGGTCGCCTGCGCGCGTGCAGCATTTATAGCGAGGTCTAACAGATTTGCGGTGCCCCGCGCACCTTCCGTCAAGGCTGCGAGCGTGCTTTGCGTCGTGGCCTCGTCGCGCCCGGCCCTGAGCTTGGCGAGTTTGGCGAGTTGGCGGCCGCGCACGGCGTTGTTGTCGACCTTGAGGATGTCGATCTGGGCCTCGCCGCGGGGCTTGTACTTGTTGACGCCGACAATTGTCTGCCGGCCGCTGTCGATGCGCGCCTGCGTTCGCGCGGCGGCCTCCTCGATCCTGAGCTTGGGGATGCCGGCGGCTATGGCGGCTGTCATGCCGCCCAGGCTCTCCACCTCCTGGATGTGCGCCAGCGCTTTAGCCGCGAGCTCTGCCGTTAGACGCTCGACCGCGTAGCTTCCGCCCCACGGATCGACGGTGCGGCAGGTGCCGGTCTCCTGTTGGATGAACAGTTGCGTGTTGCGCGCGATGCGGGCGGAGAAGTCGGTCGGCAGCGCGATCGCCTCGTCGAGTGCGTTGGTGTGCAGCGACTGCGTGTGGCCGTGCGTGGCAGCGAGGGCCTCGATGCATGTGCGCGCGACATTGTTGAAGACGTCCTGCGCGGCGAGGCTCCAGCCGCTCGTCTGGCAGTGCGTGCGCAGGGCGAGCGAGCGGGGATCGGATGGTCGAAACTCCTCTTGGACGAGCTTTGCCCATAGCAGGCGCGCGGCGCGCAGCTTGGCGATCTCCATCAGGAAGTTCATGCCGATGCCGAAGAAGAACGAAAGCCGCGGCGCGAACGCGTCGATGGCAAGGCCCGCGGCGACGCCGGCGCGCGCATACTCGATGCCGTCGGCAAGCGTGTAGGCGAGCTCCAGGTCGGCTGTCGCGCCGGCCTCCTGCATGTGATAGCCGGAGATCGAGATCGAATTGAATTTCGGCATCTTCCGCGAGGTGTAGGCGAAAATGTCCGAGACGATGCGCATCGAGGGCGCGGGCGGATAGATGTAGGTGTTGCGCACCATGAACTCTTTGAGGACGTCGTTCTGGATGGTGCCGGCGAGGCTGGAAGCCGGCACGCCCTGCTCCTCGCCTGCGACCACGAACAGCGCGAGAATGGGCAGCACCGCGCCGTTCATCGTCATCGACACCGTCATCTGGTCGAGCGGGATGGCGTCGAACAGGGTGCGCATGTCGAGGATGGAATCGATCGCGACGCCTGCCATGCCGACATCGCCCTTCACCCGGGGATGGTCGCTGTCGTAGCCGCGATGGGTGGCCAGATCGAACGCGACGGACAGCCCTTTCTGCCCCGCTGCGAGGTTGCGCCGATAGAAGGCGTTGGAATCCTCCGCCGTCGAGAAACCCGCGTACTGCCGGATCGTCCAGGGCTGCGTGACATACATCGTCGGGTATGGCCCGCGCACGAATGGTGCGATGCCCGGCCGACCATCGATGAAGTCGAGGCCTTCGACGTCCGCGCCCGTGTAGTGGGGGTTCAGGGCGATGCCCTCGGGTGTCACGACAGGGTCGAGAATGGTCGGGTCGCGAGGGGGCGGACCCTGCGGGTCTGAGCCCGAACTGGCCGCCCCCAGGGCTAGCGCAACCTCTGTGAAATCGGGGATCTGGGTCATGGCTCACCTGTTCGCGCCTTTGTCCGCCAAAGGCAGGGTCAGCGGCAAGGGATACGATGGTATGCCGCCGCGATTAGACCTCCGCGCTGATTTACCATCTGACAGGCTCCCCTCCCGCAGGTATTCGCTTATCGCTATTCTACAAGATCGTTGCGCGGGAGCGCGGCTGCCTACGACTGAAAGCACGCGAGGATACGCGATGAAGTCTGGACTTTCGTTGCCACAGCGGGTCGCCTCGATGGTGGTCGTTGGCATCTTCTTGGCGGCTCCAGCCGCCTTCACGCCGGCCCATGCCGTATCGGCGAAGGTCAAGAAGTCGTGCGCGGGTGACTACAAGCGGTTATGCCCGAGGTACAAGGTCGGCAGCGCGCAGTTGCGGGCCTGCATGGAGGCCAAGCAGGGCGAAATCTCCTCGAAGTGCGTCCAGGCCCTGATCGACAGCGGTGAGGTCAACCGGCGCCGTTGACAGGGCTGGACGATTTGCCGACAGGTGGCCGTACAATCCTGGAGCGCCGATCGTGACCAGCCCGCAGCAAACCGAGGCATTGTTCTATCACCTCGAGCAGCATCCGCTCGAGACGGTGCTGCCGCTCCTCTTGCTCAAGACGCTCGAGCGCGGGTGGCGCGCCGTCGTCCAGGCTGGGACGGAGGAGCGCCTCGAGGCGCTCGACCAGCATCTGTGGACTTTCGACGACAATGCCTTTCTGCCGCACGGGCGCAAGCAGGACGGACACGCCCAGCGCCAGCCCGTCTACCTGACGACGGGGCCTGAAAATCCCAACGGCGCGACCGTCCGTTTTCTCGTAGAGGGCGCCGATCCCCCTGAGCCGGAAGGCTATGCGCGTCTCGTCATCATGTTCGACGGACGAGACGAGAACGCATTACAGGACGCGCGCCGCTATTGGAAGGACCTGAAGGGCAAGGGCTGTGCCGTGACCTATTGGCAGCAGGGCGAGCGCGGCGGCTGGGAGCGCAAGGCCTGACGGGACGGCTCGTCAGGGCGGGTTTGGTACGACCGGATGCCCTTGCGCCGGCTGAGATCGGGACGCTTTAACTGCCATGCGCACACGTTCTTTGCACAGCTCAATGTCCGTGGCACAAGGCGCACCAAGGGGAATTTTAGTCCCCTGCGAACCACGATGCTTCCAACCACGGCGGAGTTAGCGTGCATACAGCGGCGGCTGGCACTTCGGTACGCGTCTCCAGGGATTGGACCTGACGCACAGTGGCTGCGACGTGCTCGCTCACGGTGGTGTGTGGGCTTGCGACGTTCGCGTGGGGGGAAGAACTGCCGTTGGGCTTGCTGATCGCTGGTGCCCCGCTCGCGGTGGCCGTGGCGTGGTTGTTTCCCGTCGAGCTGGCGCTGCTGTTCGCGGCGGTGACGATGTTCCGCATTCATGAGGCCTACCAGTTCCTGATGCCTCTGCGGCTGCCGCTACTGGCCGCTTCACTGGCGATGCTGTCGTGCGCGCTCCACATGGTTTCGGGGAAGGTGTCGCTGCCCGACAGGCCCGAGTTGAAGCTGGCGCTGCTGTTCTTCGCGCACGTCACCATCGGCTGCGTGTTCAGCGTGAATATCGACCAGTCCTTCGGCATCTGGTCGGATGGAGTGATCAAGCTGCTGGTGGCGATGGTGTTCCTGGCCATGATCCTGGTCGTCCCACGCGACGCGGGCAAGGTTGCCTTCGCGCTGGTGGCGGGCAGCGTTCTGATCAGCTGCGTTGCGATCTACAACCAGTACATGGGGCTCGAGCTCGTCGAAGGCTCTCGTGTCACAATTGCCCGCTCGATCAGATCGCAGCTGGGCGATCCCAACGACCTGGCTTTCGCCTTGATGTTTCCTGTAGCTTTTGCCCTGGCGGCGCTGACGGTGCGGGGCCAGAGCATCGGTCGGCGTGTGCTCTGGCTCGCCGCGCTGGTGCTGATTTGCTGGGCGGTGATCGCAACTAAGAGCCGCGGCGGGTTGCTTGCCACGATGGCCGTCATCGGGTGCGTGTACGCAATCAATTTCAAGGCAAAGTTAATGCCGTTGATCGTGGCCGCAGCGCTGGGCGCGATGTTCTATGTCGTGGCCGGGATCGGGGAGCGCGAATACTCGATCGGGGCTGCGAGCGCTATCGACGATTCGTCGATGACCCGCATGGACGCCTGGCGGGCCGCGTTTCTGATGGCGGTCGACCGGCCGATCTTCGGGGTGGGGATCGGCAACTTTCCCGATCGCTACTGGCTTTACGCCCAGCATTGGCTCGGGCGGAGCTACGTCACGCACTCGGTCTGGTTCCAGGCATTGTCGGAGACCGGGTTCGTCGGATTGGGCTTGCTCGTGGGGATGTTCGTGACGGCGATAAAGTCGGCCTACAGGTCGATGCGCGTCCTCGAGCGAGTGCAGGCTCCGGTTAACGTTCTGGCCCTTAGCGTCGCCGTGTTCGCAGCCTGGATAGGGATTGCCGTCGCCGGCAGCTTCCTCTCGCAGATCTTCGGCTGGCAGATTTTTACGCTCGTGGCTCTCACTGCAGTGCTCGGCCAGCATGTCGCAGAGACTTATCCCGCCGAGGCGATAGCCGTCGGGCTGGTGGCGTCGAAGGTGGACCAGGCTACTGCGGGGCCGGCTTCGGCTACACGGCGACTGGCGCCTTGATGTGGGGATGGGGATCGTAGCCGGTAAGGCCGAAATCCTCGAACTGGAACTCGAAGATCGAGCGGACGTCGGGATTGATCTCGAGACGCGGCAGCGGGCGCGGTGCGCGCGTCAGCTGCAGGTCGGCCTGCTCGAGGTGATTGAGATAAAGGTGAGCGTCGCCGAAGTTGTGGATGAACTCGCCCGGCTTCAGCCCCGTCACCTGCGCCATCATCATCGTCAGCAGCGCATAGCTGGCGATGTTGAACGGCACGCCCAGGAACACGTCGGCGGAGCGCTGGTAGAGCTGGCAGGAGAGCTTGCCGTCGGCGACGTAGAATTGGAACAGGCAGTGGCACGGCGCCAGCGCCATGTCTGGAATGTCGGCGGGGTTCCAGGCTGAGACGATGATGCGGCGGCTGTCCGGATTGGTCTTCAGCGTGTCCACGACCTCCTGGATCTGGTCGATGGTGCGGCCGCTTCCCGTCGACGATGGGCTATCGCCAGCTGGTGCTGCCCATGAGCGCCACTGCTTGCCGTAGACGGGGCCTAAATCGCCGGTGTCGTCGGCCCATTCGTCCCAGATTCTGACGCCGTGCTTCTTCAAATAGGCGACGTTGGTGTCGCCGGCCAGGAACCAGAGCAACTCGTGGATGATCGACTTGACATGCAGTTTCTTGGTGGTGACCAAGGGGAAGCCGTCGGCGAGATCGAAACGCATCTGGTGGCCGAAAACCGACAGCGTTCCCGTGCCGGTCCGGTCGGTCTTCTTCGCACCGTTTTCGCGCACACGGCGCATGAGATCGAGGTATTGTTGCATGGCTCAACTCTAGCTCGATTCTGAAGTGCTCGCCGCGTTTGACGTGCAATTTCCCCAGAAACCCGGATCGGGAGCGCAGATGAGGGAAGGCGGCGTCGATCACGATCAGCCCGGCAGCAATGCCAACGCTGCCAGTTGCAGTCCGTTGTAGAGTGCGTGCAGGGCTATCGGCAGCAACAGGTTCCCGAAGCGTCGCATGAGCCAGGCGAAGTAGAGCCCGATCAGGAAGATCTCGAGCATCCCGACGATCGAGTAGAAATGCAGCGCCGTCCAGCCGACAGCACTTATGACAGCTCCGCCGCGAAAGCCGAGCCGCGTCTTACTGAGGGCTGGCAGCAGAAAGCCGCGGAACAGCAGTTCCTCGGCGAGTGGGGCACCGATAGCAATTGCCAACGCGGCAAGCCATACCGCAGGCGAGCGGGCCAATGCCCAGAACGGACGCAGGTCAGCGGTGAATTCGTCGGGTCGCAACAGGTAGAAGAAGAGATTGTAGGGCGCCAGTAGCGCTACCATGCCGGCGAGCCCGATGAGAAACGTCGCGAGCGGTAGACGCGGCTCCAGCGACAGAACGCCCAACCGGCTTCCGCCAAACCGTGCCGCCCCCCACCACACCAGCGCGATCAGCACCACCTGCATGACGATGAGCGTCAGCATGGTGTTGAACATCGTCGCCAACTCTGGCCTCGGATCGCCGGCCAGGCCCGCCAGCAATTGGCCGAGGCGCGCATGGAGCGGCTGCGCCATGTAGGCAAGGCCAATAGCCACCACGACGGTTATGAACGCAAACACGAGGGCCGCGCCGACGCTCCACGGCGTTCGTGCGCCGAAGGGGGCTTCGCTCGATTGGGGATCGTTGTCCGGTTCAGGCGCGGGGTGCTCTTTCACGGGTTCCCTCAGCACCCTTCGAGGAAATGGACGGGCTCGCCCGCGGCACTCCCGACGATAACACCATCCCACATCACGCGCCGGCCGCGCACCAATGTGCCCTGCGGGAAGCCGGTCACAGTGACCCCGTCGTAAGGCGTCCAGCCGCAGCGGCTGGCGATCATCGAGTTGGTGATCGTCACGCGGCGTTTCAGATCGACGACGGCGAGGTCTGCGTCCCAGCCGACTGCGATGCGGCCCTTGCCACGAATGCCGAAGGTGCGCTGCGGTCCATGGCTCGTCAGATCGACGAGGCGCGCAAGCGAGAGGCGGCCCGCGGCGACGTGATCGAGCATGATCGGAAGCAGTGTCTGCACGCCGGTCATGCCGGAATGAGACGCTGGATAGGTGTGATGCTTTTCCTCGTGGGTGTGCGGTGCGTGATCGGAGCCCAGCACGTCCACGACACCCTGCTCGAGGGCGCGCCACAACGCTGCACGATGGCGCTCGTCGCGGACGGGCGGGTTCATCTGGGCGTAGGTGCCGAGCCGCTCGTAGCAATCGGGTGCAACCAGAGTCAGATGATGCGGCGTGACCTCGACGGTGGCATAGGCCTTGTGATCGGCGAGGTAGGCCATCTCCTCCGCTGTAGAGACGTGCAGCACATGCACCCGCCGACCGTGCTTCTCGGCCAGCCCGACGAGCCGCCGCGTGGCGATGAGCGCCGCTTCCGGATCGCGCCATACGGGATGGCTCGAAACGTCGCCCTGCCGGCGCTCGGCCATGCGGGCGTTGAGACGATCCTCGTCCTCAGCATGGAATGCTGCCCGGCGGGAGATACTGCCGATGATCCGGTCGAGCGAAGGCTCGTCGTCGACGAGCAGGTTGCCGGTCGATGAGCCCATGAACACCTTGATGCCGGCAGACCCCGGCAGCCGCTCGAGGGCAGGAATGTCGTCGACGTTCTCGCGGGTCCCACCGACGTAGAATGCGAAATCGCAGAACATGCGATGGTGCGCGCGGGCCACCTTGTCGGCCAGGGCCTCCGCCGAGGTGGTCAGCGGGTTGGTGTTGGGCATCTCGAAAACGGCAGTGACGCCGCCGAGCACAGCGGCCCGGCTGCCCGTCTCGAGGTCCTCCTTGTGGGTAAGCCCCGGCTCGCGGAAATGAACCTGGCTGTCGATCACGCCGGGCAGGATGTGGAGGCCCGTGCAGTCGATCGTCTCGGCCGATCGTGCCGCGCCGAGATCGCCCAGCGCCGCAATGCGTCCGGCGCGGATGGCGAGGTCGCGGATGCCCGCACCGTCGTGGTTGACGACCGTTCCTCCCGTGAGGATCAGATCGAAGGTGTCGGCCATTGGTCAGGGCCTTTCCATGCCTTGCGCTGGGTGAGCCGCCCGCATACGTAAGTCGTGCCCGATATGCAACCTCGAGGGTAGCTTGATGAGCAAGGCGCAACGCGCCGTGTTGGGGGACCGAGGCATCATCTCCGTGACGGGGGAGGATGCCCAAAAGCTGCTGCAGGGCATCGTGACGAACGATCTCGATGCCACCCCCACCGAGCCGGCAGTATTCGCGGGTCTGTTGTCGCCGCAGGGCAAGATCCTGTTCGACTTCTTCATCGTGCGTTTTGGGACGGGGCCGGACGCAGGTATCCTGCTCGACGTGGCGGCCGACAAAGCCGACGATCTCGTCAAGCGGCTGATGCTATATCGACTGCGCGCAAAAGCAGCGATCGAGAGGCGGCCCGGCTTCGCGGTCGCGGCCCACTGGGGAGGCAATCCAGGTGGTAATTCAGGGAGCGACATGGGCAACGGCGGCATGATTGCCGTCGTCTCAGATCCGCGGCATCCCGAGATGGGCTCGCGTGCCTACGTCACAGATCCTCCGCCACCACACGGCGCGCTGGGTGATGCGGCCGCCTACCACGCTCACCGTATCGCACTCGGCATCCCCGAAGGCGGCAAGGACTGGGACTTCGGCGACACATTTCCGCACGAGGCCAATTTCGATCTTCTGAATGGAGTGAGCTTCGAGAAAGGCTGCTACGTCGGCCAGGAGATCGTCGCGCGCATGCAGCATCGCGGGACAGTCCGCAAGCGCGTGGTGCGCGTTACGGGCGCAGGCGACCTGCCGGCATCGCGGCCCGACGTGGTGATGGGCGATGTCGCCATCGGCAGGCTCGGATCGGTCGCGGATTGCAGGGGGCTCGCCCTCTTGCGCCTCGACCGCTCGATCGAGGCGATCGACAAGGGGCTTGCCATCACTGCTGGGGGCATCGTGCTCGAGATTAACCCCGAGATGATCTCGCGCCAGCGAACGCTGATGGCCGAGAAGGCAGGAGGCGCGGCATGAGTCTTGGACAGCCCGTGCGTTGCCCGTGGGCCGGCATCGACGATGCCGTCTACCAGCGCTATCACGACGAGGAATGGGGCGTGCCCCTGCTCGTTGACCGGCTGCTGTTCGAGAAACTGGTGCTGGAAGGGTTTCAGTCGGGCCTGTCGTGGCGGACTATCCTCAAGAAGCGTGACAATTTCCGCCGCGCTTTCCACGACTTCGATGCCGCGCGCATCGCCCGCTATGGCGAGAAGGACAAGGCGCGGCTGATGGCGGACGCCGGCATTGTGCGCAACCGTTTGAAGATCGAGGCCACGATCGACAATGCAAAGGCCTATCTGGCGCTTGCCGAGAAGCAGCCGCTGGGGTCGTTCCTGTGGGGCTTCATGGACGGCAAGCCCCTGATTCACGAACGCGCCGCGATGAAGGACGTGCCGGCTCAGACGCGGGAGTCGGGGGTCATCTCCAAAGCGCTCAAGGCGGTGGGCTTTCGCTTCGTTGGGCCGACCACGGTTTACGCATTCATGCAGTCGACGGGAATGGTCAACGATCACCTCGTCTCATGCCACCGCCACGCGCCGTGCGCTGCGTTGCAGGGCAAGCTGCAGGCGATGCCCACATGAGCAAGCCGGACGACAACGCCCCGCGCGCCTGGCAGCGGATGCTCTCGGGCCGTCGGCTCGACCTGCTCGATCCGCGTCCCGAGGACATCGAGATCGCCGACATTGCGCATGGGCTGGCGCGGGTTGCGCGATGGAATGGGCAGACGATCGGGGCCCACGCCTACTCGGTGGCCCAGCACGCGCTGCTCGTCGAGGCACTGGTTCGGCAGCAGTGCGCGACGGCGCCACGGCAATTGCTGATGGCAGCACTTCTTCACGATGCGCCGGAGTACGTGATCGGGGATCTGATCAGCCCGTTCAAGGCTGCGCTCGGCGTCGACTATAAGGCGTTCGAATTGCGACTTCTGGCTGCCATCCATCGACGTTTCGGGCTTGCCGATACGCTGCCGGTGGAATGGATTGCTGCGATCAAGGCTGCCGATCGGTCCTCGGCGTGGTGGGAGGCGACGCGGCTCGCGGGCTTCACGCTCGAGGAGGCCCATCTGCATTTCGATCGCCCCGAGGCCCGCGGCGATGGCGTGCCGGCCGAGGTGATCGAGGCATGGCCGACGGGCGAGGCCCAGACGCAATTCCTCTCGCGCTTCGCGGCCCTGGCCCAGCCTTGAGGGACACGCCAGCCGGCTGGTTAGGTACGCTGCACCCCTTATGAAGACTGGGCTATAAGGCAGATTTGCGTCCTAACGTACTAAGTTATTTGCTCAAAATAGCCATGATCGGGTCTTAGCTCTCGAAATATGAACGGGAGACAACGATGCCGATCCAGATGCACACCAAGGATACCGGCGAGATGCCGCTAGACCAGACGAGCGCTGGTCGTGCCCCGCGCCGGGAGCGATCGACGGTCGAGATCGGGCTCAATGCCGCGATCCTGGGGGTCAGGGACAACGAGCCGAAGGTTCTCGTCGTTCGGCCGGATGGCGAGGCGCGAACCGGGGTGGACGCGCTCCCCTTCGGTCCCTTCGCGCCGCTGGAGCACCGCACGCTTGAAAGCGGCCTCAGATCGTGGGTGACCGAGCAGACCGGTCTCGATCTGGGCTACGTTGAGCAACTCTATACCTATGGCGATCGCGGCCGCCACGCGCAGCCCGGCGATACCGCTCCTCATGTCGTCTCGATCGGCTATCTCGCGCTGACGCGGCTGGTCGACGAGGCCGCCTCGGTACGCGGCGTCTGGCGGAGCTGGTACGAGTTCTTCCCCTGGGAGGATTTCCGCAACGGCGAGCCGGCGGTGCTGCAGGAGGTTATCGTTCCGCACTTGAGGGCCTGGGCGGAGCGACCGCGTCCGGCTGCGTCGTCGAACCGGCCGATCGTGCGGGCGGAGCGGGTGGGCATGTGCTTCGGGCTCGACGGCGCGGGATGGGACGAGGAAAAGGTGCTCGAGCGCTACGAGCTGCTGTATGAGGCAGGTCTGCTCGACGAGGCCCGCCGCGACGGTCGCGAGGTGACCGGCGGCCTGGAACCGGGGACGAGCGCCAGGCTCGGATTGCCGATGCGGTTCGACCATCGCCGGATCTTCGCGACCGCCATCGGGCGCATCCGGGCCAAGATAAAATGGCGGCCGGTCGTTTTCGAGCTGATGCCGGACGAGTTCACCTTGTTCGAGCTTCAGCGGACTGTAGAGGCGATCCTCGGACCGCATCTGCACAAGCAGAATTTCCGGCGCCTCGTGGAGACTGCGGGGTTGGTCGAGCCGACCGGCGTAGTGCGCACCAACACCGGGGGCAGACCGGCGAAGTTGTTCCGCTTCCGTCGCGACGCGCTGCTGGAGCGGCCGTCGCCGGGCGTTCGGGTGAAGACGGGGCGAACCTGATCCGATCTGCATTCCAGCCGGTGCATCGGCTGTCCGGGGGGCGGCTGGGGCGTCGACTTGACGGCGCGTCAGGGCTCGCATTGAAATACCCCGTGGCGCCCGGTCGTGGCGCGGGCGAGGGTGGTGGTGTGGCATGGCAAGGTCCATCGGGGCGGCTCGGTTTGTGCTGGGAGCCATGTCACTCTGCGCCGCAGTGCTCCTTTCCGGGTTTCCACTTGCAGCCTCCGAGCCGCTGCGGCGGGCGGCTGCTCGCGGTGATTTCGGCGCTATCGCTCGCCTGATCGCGGCCAAGGCTCCACTCGAGGGAAAGGATGCAACTGGCCAGACCGCGTTGCTGCTGGCGGTTGCCGGTGGGCATGTCGCCGTCGCCAAGGCGCTGATCGAAGCCGGTGCGGACGTAAACGCGATTGCCGCGAACCGTGACACGCCCTGGCTGTTGGCCGGCGCACGCGGGCGCACTGCCATGCTCGAGGCGATGTGGCCCAAAGGGCCGGATCTATCGTTACGCAACCGCTACGGTGGCAGCGCTTTGATCCCAGCCTGCCATTACGATCACGTCGAGACCGTCCGCTTTCTGCTCACGACCTCGATAGATGTGAACCTCGTCAACGATCTGGGGTGGACCTGCCTGCTCGAGATCGTGTTGCTGACCGATGGGGGCAAGCGGGCACAGGAGAACACCCAGCAGGTGCTCGCGGCCGGGGCCGATCCCAATATCAAGGACAAGGATGGGGTCAGTGCACTCACTCATGCGCAGCGCCGTGGGCTCGCGGAAGTCGCCAGACTGATCGCCGGGAAGGGCGGTCGATAGCGACATCGTGGCATGGAGTGCGCCTGGTTGGAGGCGGGTGCTCGTGGCCGTGTCGTCGTCGACTTTCGGTGCTGTCTTGCACAATGATTGTTGCGCCCCCGCGCGTTCGTCGCCAAGTTGAGGCCGCGTCGGATCGCAGACGCTGGCAATTCCGAGGGAGGAACTGGAATGGTGATACGAGGGATCGGCCTGCTTGGGCTGGTGGGGGCGATGGCAGGTGCTGCCTGTGGCTTCATCGGCGAGGCGGCAGCGCAAGGAGCGTCGAAGGCTTGGCCGCAGCGCAATGTGCGCTTTATCATTCCATTTGGTCCGGGTTCTGGCGCGGACACGAGTGCGCGGATGCTGTCGCCAGCTCTTCAGCAGAAGTGGGGGCAGCCGGTCATCGTGGAGAACCGTCCGGGCGGCGATGCGATGGTCGCGATCAACGCGTTCACCAGCGCTGCCGACGATCATACTCTGCTTTATGGCGCGGTCGCCTCGTTCGTCGCACATCCCTATCTCTACGAGAATCGGTCCTACGTCCGCGAGCGGGACCTGCTGCCGATCGCTCGGATCTCGGTCACTGTGATGGCAGTTGGTGCGCCCGCTTCCCTGGGCGTGAAGACGCTCAAGGAGTTCGTGGCGCATGCCAAGGCGAATCCGGGCAAGCTCAACTCCGCATCGGTCCAGGGCATGTCCGAGATCATCTTCTATGGCTGGATGAAGAAGGAAGGGATCAGCGTCCCTAAGGTTCCCTATCGCGACATCGTCCAGGCCGCGCCTGACGTCGGAGAGGGGCGGCTGCAGCTTCTGATGTCGTCGCTCGCCCCGCAGATTCCGATCGCCCGGGCCAATAAGCTGGTGGTGCTGGGTGTGGGCAACCAGCGTACCCCCGTGATCGACGTGCCGACTATATCGGAGGCGGGCTACCCCGATCTCGACCATGCCGGACTGATCGGTGTGTTCGGCCCTAGGGGAATGGCTGCCGATCTGCGTGCCCGGGTTGGTCAGGACATCGTCGAGGCTGGAAAATCCAAGGTTATCGTCGAACGGCTGACTGCGACGGCCCAGCTTCCCGCTTTCGCGGGTGCTGCCGAGCTCGAGAAGTCGATCGGGGAGATGTCGGCCAAGCTGGCTGGCGCTGCGGCGGCCCTGGGTATGAAGCGCAAGCAATAGCTAAACTGCCGACATGGAGGCGCCGTCTGCTGGTGAGTATCTGGCAGGGCATTCCGAAGTAACGGTTGCGCGCGATGGCTTTGTACCGGTGCGCGCCACCGTTGCTCGGTGGTCACGGAGGTTCCGAGTTGCATGCTGGCGCTGGAATATTTGACTATTTCGGCTCTAACACACAAAGGTCTGGCGTGTGCCCCACTTGCCCTTGGCGCCGGGTCCAGGTACCAGGGCCGGCTTGAACATCTGGGGGACGCGGGGTGATCGCGCCGGGCGGAACTGACGTCGGATTTGCTGGTTCGCGCGGGCGTAGCGGGAGCACGATCGGCGCTTGCCGCGATGGTGCCCGTCGAGCGGCGGCATTTGTCAGGGCGACGCGGATAAGGGCGACGCCGAGAACCGTCCGCGGCACTCTTCGAATGTGCCTGATGGCGGTCTGCATGGTTCTGATTGCGCTGCCTGCCGTTGCCCAGAGTGCGCCTGGAACCTGCGAGAAGAAGGACTTCGAGGCCGTGGTCGAGAGCGCGGCGCACTCCCTGCGCGATCTCAATTCTCGCAATGCGCCGGGCTTCCAGGACAAGCTGCGCCTGCTACGAGAGCGCCAGAAATGGTCGGCCGATGAGTTCATGGCGAAGGCCGCGCCGTTCGTCCAAGACGACAGGATTGCTGCGTTCGATGAGAAGTCCACTGGCCTTTTGAACAAGATCAACAGCATGGGCGAGGCCGGAGCGGCATCGAGCACACCGGATTGCAAGCTGCTCGGAGATCTGCGCGCGACCATGAAGGCTTTGATCGACACTCAGATCGAGAAGTGGGCCTATATGTTCGCCAAGATCGAGCGTGGACTGGTCAACTGAAATTGTCTGCTGCCCGCCCTATGCCGGGCCACGTCAAGGCGTGTTCGTCGTGCTGTCCGGCGTCATTCCGTCGAGCGTCGTGGCCGCAAGAAACGCCAGCGCTCCGCGTCCTGCTGCCGCGCCGGTCGAAAGGCACGCCTGGAGCAGGTAGCCACCTGTCGGTGCCTCCCAGTCGAGCATCTCGCCCGCCAGAAACGTTCCAGGTCGACTGGTCAGCATGTAATCAGCATCGAGCGCTGCGAACTCTACGCCGCCTGCCGTCGAGATGGCGCGGCCGATCGGCGCCGTGCCTGTGAGCACGATCGGCAGAGCCTTGCTGCGTTCGGCCAACGCGGTCGCAGGGACTTGTCCGAGGGGCCGTCCTTCCGCGTGGGCCCACTCCTGGAGCAAGCCGATGGCAACGGGAGGAAAGCGGAGCTTGCGCAGAAATGTCGACAAGGAGGTCTTGGCCCGAGGCGTGTCGAGTTGGCGGGCCAGCGTCGCGGCGTCGAGATCGGGGCGCAGGTCGAGGTGAAGCGTTGCCGAGCCGTCGCGGGCGATGGCCTCGCGAAGCTCCGCCGAGAGCGCGTAGATCGCTCCGCCTTCCAGGCCCTGCTCTGTGACAATGGCTTCCCCGCGCACCGTCTGTCCTTCATAGGCAAGGCCGATGCGCTTCAGCGGTTGGCCAGCGAACCGATCGCGGAAATGTGCCGACCATTGGACGATGAAGCCGCAGTTGGCCGGCACGACGGGTTCGACCGGGATGGCGGCAGTGCGGAGGATATCGATCCAGGCGGCATCGGAGCCGAGGCCCGGCCAGCTTCCCCCGCCGAGCGCCAGCACGACGGCTTGCGCTTCGATCGATGTGCTGCCTTGCGGCGTGTCGAATTGCAGCCGGCCGGCCTCGTCCCAACCGCGCCAGGTGTGCCGCGTCCGCACCTCGACGCCGCGCGCTGCAAGCTGGCGCAACCAGGCGCGCAACAGCGGCGAGGTTTTCATGGCTTTCGGAAAAACGCGGCCACTGCTGCCGACGAACGTGGGCTGGCCGAGAGCTTCGCACCAGGCGCGGGCGGCGTCCGGGGGATAGGCTTCGATCGCTCCGCGGAGGCTGCCTGCCCTTTTGCGGTATCGCTGCATGAAAGTTTCGAGGGGTTCGGAGTGCGTGAGGTTGAGACCGCCTCGCCCGGCCATCAGCAGTTTGCGGCCGAGGGAGGGCATACGGTCGTAGACTGTCGCCTGCATCCCCGCTGCAGATACGACGTCGGCTGCCATCAGTCCGGCAGGACCGCCGCCGACGATCGCGACATGAGGTTTGGATCGATCGGACACGTGCGCTTTCGTTGGCGGGATGTGGGCGGGGCTCCGCGTGTAGCACCGAACACCATGCCCGACCAGCGTGCGCGCGGGCCGTGCGCGCGGGCCGCGAAGATGCTATCGGGTCGTAGGATACGGTAGCGACGGTCAATCAGGCGGAAGGGCCATTCATGCGCACGATCGAACCTGTCATCGCCCATGCGCAGGACAGCGCACTCGGACACGCAGCGGGCAGCGGCCTCGCGGGTGGGGGCGATGCCTTCGTCGTGCGCGACCTCGTTTATGGCCACATCGCGGGCAAGGACCGGCTCGCACGTCTCTATCGACCGGCCGGGGTCGGGCCGTTTCCCGCCGTCGTGCTCGTCCACGGCGGCGCGTGGAACAACAAGGATCGCACCGACGGGCAGAGCACTGCGCTCGATTTGTGCAATGCCGGCATTCTGGTGCTGTCGCTCGATTTCCGCAACGCGCCCGAGGCGCCTTATCCCGCTTCCTTGCAGGACATCAATCTCGGTATCCGTTGGTTGAAGGCCCATGCCAAAGATCTCGGCACGAGCCCGGATCGCATCGGTCTCTACGGCACGTCGAGCGGTGGGCATCAGGTGCTGGTGTCGGCTCTGCGGGCGGAGGACCCGCGCTATTGCGCACACACACTGGCCGAGGCGCCGGACACGGACGCGAAGGTTTCGTTCGTTATCGCCGGCTGGGGCGTGCTCTATCCGTGGGACCGCTACAACATGGCCAAGGCCCAGGGTAAGGCGGTTATGCTCAAGAGCCATCACACGTTCTTCGGCGAGAGCGAGGCAGCGCACGTGGAGGCGACACCGGCATTGATCCTGGAACGCGGCGAGAAGGTTCATCTGCCCCCTGCGATGCAGTTCCAGGGCGATAAAGACGAGTGGACGAGCGTGGCGCAGGCCGAGCGTCTCGGGGCGGCGTGGCGCGCGCGGGGCGGGCAGATGGATGTCGGAATCTACGAAGGCGAGCGGCACACGTTCCTCAACGAGCATCCGGCAGCGCCCAACTCGGTCAAGGCCCTGGCCGCGATCATCGCCTTCGTGAAGAAGCACGCTGGCTAGTTCTCAGCCTCAGCAGGCCCCGGCGCGTCTTACGATCGAGGATGTTCGCCGAAGGCGTCGCGCCCGGCCGACGGTATGGGAATAGCCGGATCGCAAATGGTCGCTGACCGGCAGAGAGAAATACGCCCACGGATTTCTTCGCCGGCCGATGGCACGTTCTGACTGTCGTTTCGCTGACTATCCTTTCAGGATCTGTTCCACGAAACTCGGCACGATCTCGGTTGCCTTACCGTGGATCGCCTCGTTGAAGTTCGAGACGCCGTCGGAGGGCTCGAGGTTCAGCTCGATCGTGTGCGCACCGGAACGACGCGCGAGCTGGACGAGGCCGGCAGCGGGATAGACCGCGCCGCTGGTGCCGATCGACACGAACAGGTCGCACGCATCGACGAGCTGGGCGATGCGGTCCATGTGGTAGGGCATCTCGCCGAACCACACGATGTCGGGTCTGACGCCACCCGTTCTCTTGCAGCCAGGGCAGGTGTCTGTGGTCGAGATGTCGCCAGTCCAGTCGAAGCGGGCGGCACAGTGGGTGCATTTGGCGCGCAACAACTCGCCGTGCATGTGAATGACGTTTCGCGCGCCGGCAGCCTCGTGCAGGCTGTCGACGTTCTGGGTGACGATGTGGACTGTGTGGCCGGGCTTGGGGGTGTGCTCGCGCTCGAGGCGGGCGAGCGCGTAGTGCGCCTTGTTGGGCTCGACGCCGTGAAGCCCCCGCCGGCGCAGATTGTAGAAATCGTGCACCTTGTGGGGCTGGCGCGCGAAGGCTTCCGGTGTGGCGACCTCCTCGATGTCGTACTGCGCCCAAACGCCGTCCTTGTCGCGAAAGGTCGCAATGCCACTCTCGGCGGATATGCCCGAACCGGTGAGGACCACGATGTGTTTCCAGTGTGGCATAGTAGTTTTTTCTCCTCGTCTCTTACGCGGACGACTGATTGATCGATGGCATTGAATAGGCATATCAAGCCGCATTGGCGACTTCATGGCAGCGGAATGCGGAGGAAGCTTTGACGGGTACGCTCGACATGGGTGTTCAGCTGGCTGCAAGTGCCGTTCGGTTCGGCGTGTTCTATGGCGTCAACCAGGTCATGGACCGTCAGGCGCGGCTTCTCGGTCAGCAGGGGTCCTACAAGCCGAAGCGGCCGGTGCCCTCGCGGCAGGCGTTGATGGCGTCGCTCGGGGAATTGTTTCTTGCCGATGCCGCGAACGTGCGGCGCGGGATTTATCCGCCGATGGAGCAGGAGCCGGGAGGCATTGGCGAGCTCGCGGCGCGTGTAAGAGCAATGATGGCTGATCTGCCCGGCGCGCTCGAACGCCGGGAGACGGGGGCGGCGGACAGCGCGAGGAGCGAGGCGCCGGCGGCAGGTTTACCCGACTACTACGTGCAGGACTTCCATTTTCAAGACGGCGGTCATCTCTCCGATGTATCGTCGCGGCTCTACGATGTGCAGGTCGAGACGTTGTTCTACGGCGCGGCCAATACGATGCGGCGCGCAGCACTGCCCGCGATTGCGCGCGAGATCGCGGGCCGCGATCAGCGCCGCATGTCGCTCCTCGACGTAGCGTGCGGCACGGGCCGCTTTCTGCGTCAGGTTCGAACCGCCTGGCCAGCGCTCCAACTGACCGGAATCGATCTGTCGGAAGCCTATCTCCGCGAGGCGCGCCGGCACATGGCCGAACTGCGGCCCGCTGCCTGGCTCGAAGGCAACGCCGAGGCGATCCCCTTAGCGGACGCGAGCCAGGACATCGTGACGTGCGTCTATCTTCTCCACGAGCTGCCGCAGGATGTGCGTCGGACGGTAGCCGCCGAGATGGCACGCGTGCTGAAGCCGGGTGGTCTGTTGGTCTTCGTCGACAGCCTGCAGATGGGCGACCGCCCCGGCTGGGACGGAATGCTCGAGGCGTTCCCCGTGCGGTTCCACGAGCCCTACTTCAGAAGCTACGCCATCGAGGACCTGGGCCGGATGTTCAACGAGCTGGGGCTGGCGGTGGAGGCGACGAGCCTGGCGTTTCTGTCGAAGGTGGTCGTCTGCCGGGCGCCGCGCTGACGTCGTTCAGGCGCGGTCTCGCGGCACCCTCGAAGATTGCGCGGTTGAGCGCTGCCGCGCCGAGATCCTTGGCACTGGACAAGATCCGGATCCCCTCGGCTGCGTGTGCGTCGGCGTTGGCGACGATCCGCAAATTGGCGGCAACCAGCGCGGGGCCCGGATCCGGCCCGAGCGAGCCGATCTCCGCGATCAACAATCGGTCCGGAAAGCGGCCCGCCGCCTCGACGACGAATTGGCGCTGGATGGGGGTGGCCTCGTCCGTCACGATAACAACGATGCGCGCCGAAGCCGCCGCGGCGAGCCGCATCGCGTCAACCATCGTTTGCGGCCGCTCTGTGCTCGCCCGCAGCGGCATCACGCGCACGCCCGGGGCCTGGGGCGACTCTGCTGCGATCCGGCTTGCGTAGAGTGTCGGACACGTCGGCTGCACCGACACCCGCGCAGCGCACACGCCATGCGGACGGCGGTCTCCGTCGACGAAATCCCAGCCGACCAGCTCGCCTTCGCCGTCGCGCGCCAGCCGCGCCGCGATAGCCGGCCGCGTGTAATCGATGCCGCTGCCGATGATCGCGACCGTTATCCCGCCGGGATCGGCGCCGGGTGGAACGCGTGGTTTCTCCGTTGGCGTCTGAGACAGGACCGTGTTGGCGAGCAGAGCCACGGCAGCCGCCGAAAGCAGCGGCCCCGCCCGACGCCCTTTCCCCTGGCGATCACGCTTCATGCACGTGCTCGCGCAGCGAGCTTCAAGTGCGCTTCGACGAAATCCGCGATCGTCGCGATGTCGTCGAGCGCAAAGACGGGCACGGTCTCGCCCACCACTGAATGATCGGCCGCGACAGCGATGACCGTCGGGTCCTCCCTCGATAAAGGCCGCTGCTCGCGGGAGGCCGTCCGGCGTGCCTCGATCTTGGCTATCGGGTGGCTCTTGTAGCCTTCGACGACGACGACGTCGCACGGCGCCAGCGCAGCGATGACGTCGGCGAAATCCGGCTCCGGTGCATCGTGCAACTCGGTGACGAGCGCCCAGCGTTCAGATGAGACGATGGCAACCTGGCCCGAGCCTGCGCGCCTGTGGCGTGCGCTATCGGTGTCGCCGTCGTCGATCTGGAAAGCGTGATGGGCATGTTTTACACTCGCAACCCGGTAACCGCGGCGCGTGAACTCCTCGATCAATCGGACGGCAAGGGTGGTCTTGCCGGAGTTCTTCCAGCCCGCGATGCCGATGAGCGGTGGCAGCTTCGTCATGCGCCGGCCGCCTCGATCAGTGCCATGCACCGACGTGCCTCGGCCAACTCGTCGGGTGTATTGGCGTTGAAGAACGGGTCGATGGAACGACCCTCCACCTCGATCATGTCGAATGCCACGGGCACCGTGCCGTGCTTGTCGGTCCAGGCGAGCACTTTGCGCAGGCCGCTGAGGAGTGCGGCCTCGAGATCGTCGGCAAGCGCGATCGGCCACAAGCCGATCACGGGATGCAGATCGCCGTCCGATTGCGCGATGGCGATGGCGTTGGGCTGGTCGGTTACCGCTGCCGCGAGGCGGCCGACGAGATCACGCGGCAGGAACGGCGCGTCGGCCGATGCTGTAACGATCCAACGAGTTCCGGTCGCGTTCTCTGCAGCCCAGCGCATTCCCGCAAGAACGCCGGCGAGCGGGCCCACGTACCCCTCGATGGTATCTGCTACGACGGGCAGTCCGAAACCGGCAAAGCGGACGGGATCGCCGTTGGCGTTGATCACGAGCGGCCCGACCTGGGGGGCTAATCGCGCGATGACGTGGGCGAGCATCGACTTGGCGCCGATGTCGAGCAAGCCCTTGTCGCCACCGTGCGGATCGGCACATGCATCCGAGCGGGCAATGGGGAACATGCGCCGCGACAGCCCACCGGCGAGGATGACGCCGGCTATGGCTGGCGGAGGGCTCGAATGCGCGTCAGTGTTCGGCATCTGGGACACTGCTCTTGCGGCGGTGCTTGCTGTCCTCATCGTCGACGCGCGCGAGGTCGGCATCGAATACGATGCGCTCAGCTCCCGACAGCGCCACGAAGCGCTTGCCGCGCGCCCGGCCGATGAGAGTGAGGCCAGTTTTGCGGGCGAGCTCCACCCCCCAGGCCGTGAAACCCGACCGCGACACGAGAATGGGGATGCCCATCTTGACGGTCTTGATGACCATCTCGGAGGTGAGCCGGCCGGTCGTGTAGAAGATCTTGTCGTGCGCGGGGACGTTGTTGACGAGCATGTAGCCGGCGATCTTGTCGACAGCGTTGTGGCGGCCGACATCCTCCATGTAGACGAGCGGCCGGTCCTCCTCGCACAACACGCAGCCGTGGATGGCGCCTGCCTTGAGGTAGAGGCTCGGCTCGGTGTTGATCTTGCGGGTCAGTTGATAGAGCCAGGACGTGCGGATGCGCGCAGCCGGCGAAAGCTCTATCCTGTCGAACTCCTGCATCAGGTCGCCGAAAACGGTCCCTTGCGCGCAACCCGACGTCTGGATCTTTTTCTTGAGCTTGTCCTCGTAGTCGGTTTGCCGCGCCGTGCGCACGACGATCGTCTCGATCTCGGGCTCATAGTCGATGGCGGTGATCTCGTCGTCGGCGCGCAGCATGTTCTGGTTCAGGAGATAGCCCACGGCGAGCAGATCTGGATGGTCGCCGATCGTCATCATGGTGACGATCTCGCGCGCATTGAGGAACAGGGTCAGGGGCCGCTCGGTGACGACGGGCGTCACGATGGCGCGGCCGTCGTGATCGATGCCCTCCACGGCGACGGACAGACGGGGATCGTCGGGTGTCGGGCGAACCGCGAATTGGGCGAGCTTTGTCATCTTCTCACGGGGTTGCAGAACAACTCGGGATATAGCCGAGTGGTCGCCCTTCGGCAAATCGAGCGGCCTTGCAGGGAACGCGAGACCGATCTGCGGAGCATCACGATCTGCAACTTTGGTCGAGCGGCGAAGCGCGGGTGTGTGTGTATGATCGCTGAGGACGTATAGCTGATCGGGACAGAACCGGCTATGCAGCTTGCGAGTTGGAGGTCATCTGCTGAGCCGGTTTGCGAGCCGGCCCGCCAAGCTGGATCCAAGGCACGACCCTGGGAGGGATATCCGAGATGAGCGCTGTAGACCGACGCAAGTTCCTCAAGGCCGCGGGCGGGAGTGGGGCGGGTGCTGCGGCTGTCGCGCTTGCAGCGCCGGCGATAGCCCAGTCGGCACCGGAGCTGAAATGGCGTCTGACATCGAGCTTTCCGAAATCGCTCGATACGCTCTACGGAACCGCGGAGATGTTCTGTAAGGCAGTGGCCGAGGCGACGGACAACAAGTTCCAGATCTCCCTGTTTGCGGGTGGCGAGATCGTGCCTCCGCTGCAAGCGCTCGACGCGGTCACGAACGGCACGGTCGAGATGTGCCAGACGGCGTCCTACTACTACTGGGGCAAGGATCCGACATTTGCGTTCGGCACGGCGGTTCCCTTCGGCCTGAATGCGCGCATGCAGAACGCCTGGAACTACGAGGGCGGGGCGATGGACCTGCTCAACAAGTTCTACGCCAAGCATAAGGCAATCGCGTTTCCCGCTGGCAATACGGGCGCCCAGATGGGCGGCTGGTATCGGCGCGAGATCAATTCGCCGGAGGCGTTCAAAGGGCTCAAGATGCGGGTCGCGGGCTTCGCCGGGGTCGTGATGCAGAAGCTCGGCGTGGTGCCGCAGCAGTTGCCGGGTGGCTAAATCTATCAGGCGCTGGAGAAGGGCACGATCGTCGCGGTGGATTGGGTTGGGCCTTATGACGACGAGAGGCTCGGCCTGCAGAAAGTGGCGAAGTACTACTATTATCCGGGTTGGTGGGAGGGCGGCGCGATGCTGCACTTCTTCATCAACCTGGAGCGCTGGTCTTCGCTGCCGAAAAATTACCAGGCCATCATCCGCAACGCCTCGGCCCATGCGAACACGACCATGATGGCGCGCTACGACGTCCTCAATCCGCCGGCGCTGCGGCGTATCGTGGGTGCCGGCACGCAGCTCAGGCCGTTCTCAGAGCCGGTCCTCGACGCCTGCTTCCGAGCGGCAACCGAGGTCTATGCCGAGAACGCCGCCAAGAATGCAGACTTCAAGGCCGTCTACGAGCACATGAAAGCGTTCCGGGCCGAAGCCTATCTGTGGCAGCAGTTCTCCGAGAACATCTACGACAGCTATATGATGCACTTGCAGCGCAAGAAGGCGCTGTAGGCTGTGCACCATCCGGTTGCAGTCGGACGAGGGGGCTGGCGCAAGCTGGCCCTTTCGCACATCTGGCGCATGACTGGCTCGAATATCTGGCTCGAATATCTGGCTCGAATGTCCGGGGTCGCGGTTCCGTCGGACCTCGATGCTCCCACCCTCGACGTCGCGGCAGCCCTTGATTGGTGGCTGGGCCGAACTGCTGCGGGCCGTCCATGGCACGTTGCCATTGGACAGCCTAAGCGGATGCAGCGATCCGGAGAAATCCCGGAGCCAAGGCTGGCCCGCCTTCGCGGACCACGACGGGTGTTGGGCCAAGTATACCGAGTTGGCGCAGATGTCGGGGCAATCATGTCCCCGGAACCGTCGTGATGACGGCTACGCGAGGTCGGGGCTATTTGAAATCCTCGATGGTCAGGATGGCCCGAAAGGCGAGCTTCGCAGCAGCGAAGTTCTCAACGGCGCCCTCGTCGCGGTCGACGATGGTGACGACGCAGGCGATTTCCGCGCCGTCCTTGCGCGCGGCCTCGATGGCCTTCATCGAGGAGCCGCCGGTGGTGGTGACATCCTCGACGATGATAACGCGCTTGCCGGAAAGGCTCTCACCGGGTGCGAGGCCTTCAACGAGCTTCTCGGTGCCGTGATCCTTGGGCGTCTTGCGCACGAAGAATGCGGGGAGCCGTCGGCCGCGAGCGTGGCCCGCCACCGCAATTGCAGTCGCCAGGGGGACTGCACCCATTTCCAGCCCGCCTACGTAGTCGGCGGGCACGTCGGCTATTGCGTCGAGCACGAGCTCGCCGATCAGGTGGGCGCCCTCTGGGTCGAGCATCGTCGGCTTCATGTTGAAGTAGAAATTGGAGGTTCGGCCCGAGGCGAGCTTCACGCTGCCGCCGGTGCTGAAGGAGCGCGCGCGGACGATGTCACGCAGGCGGGTGCGGCTTTCGGTGTTCGGCATGTGGCGCTTCCTGGAGCTCGAGGTGTCGGCATCTGCAACCCGTTCACGCCAAATGGGTGGGTCGTGTCAAGGGGATCTCGGAACTGGAATGTTGATGGCGCAGGTGCTGAAAGGCTTGTATCAGATGGCGCCCTCGTGTCTTGCAACGCGCGTCGAAGAAAGGTCCCGCGATGTTCAATCCCGAAAGCCCGCCGGAGTTGTCCGTCACGCGCTGGATAAACACGCGTCAACCGCTGTCGCTCAAAGCGCTCGAGGGCAAGGTCGTGATGGTGATGGCCTTCCAGATGCTGTGCCGTGGGTGCGTCGAGCATGGCCTGCCGCAGGCGAGGAAGGTCGCAGAGCAGTTCAGCGACGATGAGGTCGTCGTGATCGGCTTGCACAGCGTGTTCGAGCATCACGCGGTCATGACGCCGGCGGCGCTCGAAGCGTTCATGCACGAGTACGGCTGGCCGTTTCCGGTGGCGATCGACACGCCGGCTGCGGAAGATGCGGGCGGACTTCCCGCTACGATGAAGGCCTACGAGATGCGGGGAACGCCGACGATCCTGCTGTTCGATCGCCAGGGGCGATTGCGGCGGCACTATTTCGGCCATGTCGAGGATATGCGGCTATCGGCCGAGCTGATGGGGCTTGCCATCGAAGATGCCGAGGCGCCTCGGGAGGCCTCTGTCGCGCTCGAGCGGCGGATGCACGCCACGCTGCTCGATCCGCACGCCCAGCATCATCATGGGCATGATCACGATCATGATCATGAGCATGGGGAAGGCTGCGGGTGCGACCACGATCATGGCCACGATCATGGCCACGATCATGCTCATGGCCATGATCACGACCACAAAGCCACGCAGAAGTAGATCTTCGAGGAGCGGCTTCTATCTGCCGCCAGGGGCATGGCGCGGCAGGCGGTTCTGCAACGCCCTCGCGAGATCGTCGGTGCCCAGGCGGCCGTGCTGGAACCAGATGCTGCGGCCGTCCTCGGCCTCGATCAGGAATCCGTCGAGGCTGCGCAAATAGGTGAACCCGACGACTTCCCGCCACGAGATCCGCACGACGCCAGCGAGCGGGGAAACGTAGGTCAGGCCGCGCTCGTCGCAGTACACCTCGACGAGAAACACTTGATAGGTCAGCGCCAGCCACAGCCCCAGCACGATGTAGGGGACGAGGCTGTGCCATTCTGCGGCCGGTATGCCACCGCTCCAGACCAGCCAACCCACTGAGATCGGCGCCACGATCAAGGCCGCGCTCGCGAGCCGGATCCATAGTGGAAACCGCATTGGTACGAAGCTGGGCTCAGAATTTGTCATGGCAGGACCTGCAACTCGGGGTGACGCCTTCAGGGTGGGCCGAAGATGGCAGACGGCGGCTAATGGCGGGTGAACATCGGTTATCGACCATCGGCAAGAGGCTCAGCCGAGGCCAGGCGGCGTGACCCGGCGCAGCGTGAGGTTGATACGGCCGCCCCACGGTACGAGGTCCGAGCTGCCCGGATGGATGCGATCCAGGCCGTGGTAGGCGAGGCGGGCATCGCCCGCCAGGACCACGATATCGCCGGATCCGAGGGTGATGCGCTGCTTGGGGTCGGCTCTGCGGGGACCACCGATATGGAAAACCGCGGTATCGCCCAGAGATACGGAGACGACGGGGGCAGCCATATCCTGCTCGTCGGCGTCGATATGGCTGCCGAGCCGAGTGCCTGCCTCGTAATGGTTCACGAGGCAGGCTTGGGGCGGGGCTGCATAGCCGGCGACCTCCATCCAAAGGTCGAGGAGGCCGGCGGGCAGAGCTGGCCATGGCTTGCCGGTCTGAGGGTGGTTTGGTTGATAGCGGTAACCGCCCGTCCGGTCGGAGATCCAGCCGAGGGAACCGCAATTGGTCATGCGGACCGAGAACGGTTTGCCAGTGCGCGGCATGGCCGGGCGGTAAAATGGCGCAGCGGCCACGATATCCACGACGGCGCGCATCAGGCTGGCTTGGCGCTTTTTGCTCAGATAGCCGGGAAGGTGGCGAAACCCACTTGGGAATGCTGCATTGTCGCGGGGCATGGACGGTCGTCCTCCTCGGGGCGGCGACGGCGTGGCGGGCTTCAGGCGCGACGCCTCACGAGCGTGTCGTTTTTACACCGGCCAGAAGTACCAATGCCGTTGAAGGGAATTATCCCCCCGCCTATATACCGGCGGTAGTCGACTGTAGGGAAATGGGGACCGCCCCGTCATTGCCCGCCCGGTGCTCCCGGGCTGACGACGGGCTCGAGACGCCGTTATGCCGGGTCTCCGGCGGTTTGCCGCAACGAAAAGGAACTTGGATTATGAGCAAGGTCATCGGTATCGACCTCGGCACGACCAATTCGTGCGTGGCCGTCATGGAAGGCAACACGCCGAAGGTCATCATCAATGCCGAGGGCTTGAACACGACGCCCTCGATCGTGGCATTCACGACGGATGGGGAGCGGCTCGTCGGTTTGCCCGCCAAGCGTCAGGCCGTGACCAACCCGTCCAATACGTTTTTCGCCATCAAGCGGCTGATCGGTCGTCGCTTCGACGAGGCCAACGTCCAGCGCGACAAGAAGCTCGTGCCGTTTCAGATCGTCAAGGGCGGCACCGGCGACGCGTGGGTGGAAGCGCACGGCAAGCAATATTCCCCTTCGCAGGTATCTGGTTTCATCCTGCAGAAGATGAAGGAGACCGCCGAGGCGTACCTCGGCCATCCTGTGACGCAGGCCGTGATTACCGTGCCGGCCTATTTCAACGATGCCCAGCGCCAGGCGACGAAGGATGCAGGCCGCATCGCGGGCCTGGAGGTGCTGCGCATCATCAATGAGCCGACGGCGGCAGCGCTCGCCTATGGCCTCGACAAGAAGACGGCGGCCAAGACGATCGCGGTCTACGACCTGGGCGGTGGCACGTTCGACGTGTCCGTGCTCGAGATCGGCGACGGTGTGTTCGAGGTCAAGTCGACCAATGGCGACACGCATCTGGGCGGCGAGGACTTCGATCTGCGGCTCGTGGAGTACTTCGCCAGCGAGTTCAAGAAGGAGAACGGGATCGACCTGACGAAGGACAAGCTCGCCCTCCAGCGCCTCAAGGAGGCGGCCGAGAAGGCCAAGATCGAGCTTTCGTCCGCGTCTCAGACAGAGGTCAACCTGCCGTTCATCACGGCCGACGCGACCGGTCCCAAGCACCTCACGATGAAGCTCACCCGCGCCAAGCTCGAGAGCCTCGTCGACGACCTCATTGCAAAGACCAAGAACCCCTGCATTCAGGCGCTCAAGGACGCCGGGCTGAAGGCGGCCGAGATCGACGAGGTGGTGCTCGTCGGGGGCATGACGCGGATGCCGAAGGTGCAGCAACTGGTCAAGGAGCTGTTCGGTAAGGAGCCACACAAGGGCGTCAATCCCGACGAGGTGGTGGCCGTCGGTGCGGCCATCCAGGGCGGCGTGCTGAAGGGTGACGTCAAGGACGTGCTGCTGCTCGACGTGACGCCGCTGTCGCTCGGCATCGAGACGCTGGGGGGTGTGTTCACCCGGCTGATCGAGCGCAACACCACGATCCCGACCAAGAAGAGCCAGGTCTTCTCCACGGCCGAGGACGGCCAGACGGCGGTGACGATCAAGGTGTTCCAGGGCGAACGCGAGATGGCAGTCGACAACAAGTCGCTCGGGCTGTTCAATCTCGAGGGTATTCCGCCGTCGCCGCGCGGTATGCCGCAGATCGAGGTCACATTCGACATCGACGCCAACGGTATCGTCAATGTTTCCGCGCGCGACAAGCAGACTGCCAAGGAGCAGTCGATCCGCATTCAGGCCTCCGGCGGTCTCTCCGAACAGGAGATCGAGCAGATGGTCAAGGACGCGGAGGTGCACGCCAGCGACGACAAGGCCCGCCGCGAGATGGTGGAGATCCGCAACTCGCTCGAGGCGCTCGCACATTCCACCGAGAAATCGCTGGCTGAAAACGGCGACAAGGTGTCGGAAGCGGTGAAGACCGAAGTCGAGGCTGCCATCGCTGGCGCGCGCGAGGCACTGAAGTCGGAGGACACCGACAAGGCGAAGGCGGCTATGGAAACGCTGAGCCACGCCGCCATGAAGATCGGCGAGGCAGTCTATGGCGCTCAGGCGCAGCCCGGCGGCCCCTCCGATGCCGACATGGGTGGGGCTGGCGCTGACGCCGGCTCCGCGAAGTCGGGTGGCGGCGAGAAGGTCGTCGACGCCGACTTCGAAGAGGTCAAGGACGACAAGAAAAAGGCTTGATGCCTTCCGGGGGCAGTGCCGGGACGGTGCTGCCCCTTTTTACGGCGCGAGTTGCGCCGGCTCGTCCTGGGCACTTCGTCCTCGAGGTCATTCTTGCTACAACGCCTGCAAGCATCCTGGCGCGATTCGGGTATGATCCCGGCGGCAGCCGGTCGATCGCGGTTGTCGACTGCGCGGTCGAGCTTCGCGGCGAAACGGATCGGGGCGTTCGGACTGGCGGGCAATTCTGCGCTGCAGCGCGTGCTGCAGGTTCGAAAGGTCGACGCCTTGATCAAGGTAATTGCTAACCCGGGCGGGCGCTGACATGAGCAAGCGCGATTATTACGACGTTCTAGGCGTCCAGCGGGGCGCCACCGATCAGGACCTGAAATCTGCTTTTCGAAAATTTGCCAAGGAGTTCCACCCCGATCGCAATCCTGGCGACAAGGGCGCGGAGCAGAAGTTCAAGGATGTCAGCGAGGCCTACGAGGTCCTCAAGGATCCCCAGAAGCGGGCAGCTTACGATCAGTTCGGGCACGCCGCTTTCGAGCAGGGCAGTGGGGGACGGGGAGGACAAGGGGGCTTCGGTCCGGATTTCGCGGCCTCGATGTCCGATATTTTCGAGGACCTGTTCGGCGACTTCATGGGGCAGCGGCGCGGCCGTCAGCGCCAGGGGCGCGAGCGTGGTGCTGATCTTCGTTTCAACCTGGAGATC
>CAMAYR010000019.1 GCA_945862355.1 Devosia equisanguinis
CGTGTCGGTGTCCGACTGCACGATCTCGAAGCTTCGCATCCCATCACCTGCCGAGTGAGCCGCCCTCGACAAGAGAAATAGCTGATTCGCAAACCAACCCAGACCCTTACGCCATCACCACCGGATCGGAGTTACGGAAGCAGGTCTAAAAAACAGAATGGTCAGCCCCGTTGCCCGCAAATTCATAGAGTGCATTCGGGACGTGGCGCGGCCACTCGACCGGTAAGCTGCCTTCCGCCGCGGAATGCGGCTCACGCGATTTGCGCTGCAGCATTTCGCCCATCGAATGGGCCCCTCTGCGGGGCTCCAACAACACATGCCATTGGATCGTCTGTCGAAAGATATTGGCGGTAGTGGCCCCAAGGCAGAATCCGCTGCGACGGTCGGTCTCGAACCTATCGCGTCGACGTTCGCCTACCGTTCCAAGATCGACAGCTTGCGGAGGGTAACCTGACCGTCGACGACGCCTGGGTGCTCGGCGCGCGTGATCGCGCGATGGCGGCCGGCATCGTGATCGGGCGGTGGTGAGGAAAGCCTCTTGGACGGTGCGCGGGGTCGAACCGCGCTCATCCAACCTGCCAAAGTGTTCGGCAGCGCGCCGCCACCACCTGCTCGTACGGCAGCGGCCCGGCAAGCTGGCCGGCACTCACCGCGAACGCGTTGAGCCGCTCGATCATCTCCTCGGTGATCACCGGGTCGTAGAACGGAACGTCGCGGGCAATCACGTTGGCGATCAGCGCCGCCGCGTCTGGCGGGAACTTGTCCGCACCCACCGTGCGGGCCTTGCTCGGATCCGCGCGCAACGCAGCTTGGGCTTTCACGATGGCGCGGACGGTCGCGTCCACCGCCGCCGGCTCCTTCGCGATGAAATCTTCCCGGACGACGAGGCCCGCGAATGTGCAGAAGCGCACGTCGCCCGGGTCGTCACCACGCCGCACGTCGACGTGCACCTTGCCGACGCCGCGCGAGACCGCCGTCTCCGCTCCCATCGCGTTGGCCCAGAAGCCGTCGATTTCTCCCGCCGCGAGCGCTTCTGCGGCGAACACGCCGAACGACACGTTGCGTTCGTGTGCGCCCGGCAGCGCAATAATCTCGACGTCCCGCTCGGGATCGAGACCACCCTGGCGCAGGAGCGTTTTGAAAACGAGGTCCGGACCTGCAGCCGCCGTCAACTTCAGGCCGCGCAGCGCGCCGAGATAGCCTCGCTCGGCCTTCAGATCGGTACGCACCGTCAGCAGCCATGGCGTGCCACGCGACAGGGCTACGCATACCTTGACGCCCTTCCATTCCGGAAATGCCGTCAGCACGTCGTGGACCGAGCCGGCGATGATCGCATCGGCGGCACCTTCGCCCAGGGCATGCGTCGCGCCGAGTGCGGCGACGAGTTCGATGCGCGCGTCCACGCCTTCGGCGCGAAAGAGCCCGAGGACGTCGGCGGCCAAGGCCGGGAAGCAGGTGTTGGAGACGAGGTCGACCGCTGCAATTCGCATGAGAGACTGGGTTCCCTGGTTTGTCTGCCTCGGATATCGGCGCATGGGCTCCTGGCAAAACGCACAAGCTTTGTAAGGTCGTTGAGCAGTTCCTCACGTCGCGCGATCACATCTTCGCGTTAGAAGTCCTTCATGCCTTCAAATGAGGGCTGGCGCGAGCCAATTGTTGGTCATCGCATCAATGGCGAAAGTGGCATTGGGGCAACCAGAGGTCGGACGAACATCTCCGCTCTTGGTCTGGATTTGTGCGTTGGCCCTGAGCAAACATTGCAGTCGGATCCCGCCACTCACCGTATCGAGCCTATAGCGGACCCTATCGTGACAACCCGCATGTCGATGGGATATCGCGGATGGCGGTGTTCTTCATCGAGACGCCCATCGCCAAACGCGTCGTCGGCATTATCTCGACCCCTCCGCCGATCGAGGGCCGGTTAGGCAACCATTCAACGCTTTGCCGGCGGCAGCGCTGTGGTCGCAGGGCTCTGAAGTGCGATGGTGGCGTTGGTGCCCGTGCTTGAAATCGATAATGCGTTAGATCTGCGGGAGTGAGTGCTGCACCGTGATGAGTAGTTGGGCATCGGTTGCAACGGGAGCCCATCTAACTCATTGATCAGGCTTCACTTCATGTTCTTTCGTCGTCTTTGTAAACCGTTGGTCGGGGGTTCAAATCCCTCAGCCGGCACCATATTTGAGCTCACGGGCCGTAGGCCCTCCGCATGGGCGGCGCGCGCGCCAGGGCGCGGTGCGCCCGGATCGCCTACGGCGATAGGAGAGTGCGTGCAAGCACGCACCTGTGGGCAAGCTGAGCGACCGCTCAGCGTTTGAGATGACGCCGGAAGTCCGGCTGGCGCTTCTCCTTGAAGGCTGAGACGCCTTCCTTGGCCTCGTCGGTCTGATAGAACAGGCCCAGCGCCTCGAAGCCCATCGCGCCGATCGCGCGGATGCCCTCGCTGTCGAGATTGAACGAGCGCTTCGCCAGCGCCAACGCCGTCGGGCTCTTCGAGCAGATCTCGGCGCACCACAGCTCGACCTCCTCGTCCAGCTTGTCGTGCGGCACCACCGTGTTGACGAGGCCCATCGCCAGCGCCTGATCGGCGGAGTAGCGGCGACAGAGATACCAGATCTCGCGGGCCTTCTTCTCGCCGACGATGCGGGAGAGATAGGCGGTACCCCAGCCTGGATCGACGCTGCCGACCCGCGGGCCGACCTGGCCGAAGATCGCCTTGTCGGAGGCGATCGCGAGATCGCAGACGGTGACGAGCACATTGCCGCCGCCGATCGCGAAGCCATTGACCCGCGCGATAACGGGCTTGGGCACGTCGCGGATGAGGGATTGCACCTCCTCGACGGGCAGACCGATGGCGCCGCGACCGCCATAGCCGCCGTCCTTGTGCGAGGACTGGTCGCCGCCGGTGCAGAATGCCTTGTCGCCCGCGCCGGTGATGACGATGACGCCGATGTCCTTGTTCCAGCCCGCCCGCTGCAGGGCGTGGATCATCTCCTCGCAGGTCTCGGCGCGGAAGGCGTTGTAGACCTTCTCGCGGTTGATGGTGACGCGCGCGACGGGGCCGGTCTCGGCGTAAATGATGTCGTTGTAGGTCATGGGGTCTCCTCTGGGGCGCGGCCGGTTTTGGATCGGCCTGCACTTTCTCACCCAAAGGAGGTCTCACACAAGCTGTGGTGCTGGATCATACCGGCCCACCGAAAGTTCAAACTCCATTGTGCTGTGGTGGGCCGGTATCAGCTATTGCTTGCGCGCGGATACCTCCAACCCAAATGCCCGCCGAAGGGTCGAACATCTGGCTTTCCGGCACCAAAGGGCTGCTTCAGAACTCGACGCCCGCCTTCAGCTTGATCAACATGTCCTGCGTCGCATCGGTGAGACCAAACAGAACGCCCAGCTCCATGCCGAACTTGGGCTTGCCGTCATCACCATTCCCGCCGGCATCCTTGACGCTCATCCGGCGGCCGTCTCCATGTCCTGACAAGCCCGCCAGCGCACGCTCCAGATAAATCACCGGGCCGATCCGATGCGGCTGGAAGTCGATGCCGGGAGCGTTTGCGATATCAGGGACGACACCGTAGCCTTCGATGCCGATTGCGAGCCCTTCGCGCACCTCCTGCTTCAAGGCCCAAGCGTAGGAGAACTCCGTTCCTTCCTCACGATTACGACCAAAGGTGTTCGTGAACAGCGTGTTGACCAGCAGCTGCGACTTGTCGGTCCCAAACTGCAGGATCGGCCCGTAGGTCACCGAATTGGCATGCTCATGATTGACGGCGAATCCCGTCTCTGTGTACCAAGCCAGACCGACACCGCGCTCGAATTTCTTCAGCATGACCTGCGCTAAAGCGGCCACGCTCGCGATATGGAAGGGCTCGTCGACCGGCTTGTCGATGTTCAGCTTTACGCCCAGCTTCAGCCAGTCCGTGAAACCGTGGCTGGCCTCGATCTGGGATGAGAATCTGTCCCGGTCCGCATTGGCCGGATAACCGTCGAGAAAACTGTTGTTCGCTTCGACGGAGGTCTTTCCCTTGTCGACATCGGAGCCCTTGACGTCGAACGTCTGATGGCCGGCGAGTGAGGCGGCGGTGCTGAGTGTCAAAGCAGCGACAGCACCGACCAGGGCCTTGATTTTCATCGAGTCGAGTAGCCTTGATGATGATCGAACCCGCGACAAATAGAGTCGCCGACCGATTCTGGCGAGATCCTCACTGCCATTTCGGCGCGTTTCGCGCGGAGAGAGTCCTCTCGGCCACATCCGTGGAAGGTCGGCCTTGAGGCGTCGCGCCTTAGTCGACCGACGGTGCGGCGAGGTAGGTTTCAACTAAGGCGCGATCAACGCCTCACTAAACCATTGTTGATTCTAGTGGCCCTCATGTCGCGCCAAAATCGGACGGTGGTTGCGGCCATGGTGCGATTCTGACGCGACGGGCCACTAGTCCGTCGCGCCAAATGCCTTCACTTGCGCGGCAACGTCCGGGAATAGGCCAGCACCGCCAGCGCGTCCTCCATCGGCAATGCCCGGAAATTGATCATGGCGATCCCAGTGTGGGAGTTCCTGATCTTGTGAAGCACCTCCCACGGAAACTTGTTGGAGTCCGTGCCGATGAAAGCGGGATCGTCCTTGCTGCCCCAGTTGAGCAGCTTACCGTCAAAGCCGTGACAGGCGGCACATGTGGTCTGATAGAGGGCGCGGCCACGGGCCGAACTGCCGACCGGATTGCCGGTCTTCTTGTCCTTCAGCCGGTCCACGTCGTGCTGGCCTTTGGTGACGAACAGCGCGACGCGGCGCAACTCGTCGTCCTTGATCATTTCCTGCGTGTATCCGTGAAGGGGCGCGCGAAGCATAGCCATTATCCGGGCTGGATCGCGGCCCTGAGCCCCCCTGATGCCCTTGATACCGGAGTAGTGATCGCCCTTGGCGTACTCGCCCTGCCGGCCCTTGTAGTCCCAGCCATGACACTCCTTGCAGCGCCAGGTGTTGGGACCCGACCCCTTGCCGTCCGCCGGATAGCTCGGATGGCCCGATGCCGGCTTCTTCCGGTCGAGCGCGTCCCACCAGTTGTCGTAGATGCGACCGCCCGCCGCCAGTGTCCAGGCTTCGCTGGGATCGGTTGGAGCGCCATGCACGAAGCTCTGGGCTTCCTCGTCATGTTTGGGCTTGGCATCCTGCGCGGAGGCAGAACCAGAAAATTGCGCCATACACGCGCATGCAATCGCTGCCAGGGCAGCTCTGAAAATCGGTTTCATATTTGATCCCTCGCCCCGTTGGGGTCACCTGTCGAGATAAGTGCGGCCCGGCGCGGCGCCGTGGTTTGATCCCCGTCAACCGTCCGAGTTTCGCGCATACCTGCTCGCCGGCCGCCGCAGCCCCATATGGTCGCGTAGCGTGGTGCCCTCGTAGCCCGTGCGCACCAGTCCACGGCGCTGAAGCTCGGGCACCAAGCTGTGGCAAACGTCGTCGAGCTCGCCGGGTAAATACGATGGCTGGAGGATGAACCCGTCGCAGGCGCCGAGCGAGAACCAGTGCTCCATCTCGTCGGCAACGTCCTTTACGGAGCCGATCATCGTCGCCTTGCCACGGCTGCCGGCGAGCCGCTCCCACATCTGACGGACTGTGAGCTTCTCGCGCGCGGCAGTCTCCATGATGTTGCGGAACATGCCCTGGCTCTGGACCTTCGCGTGCAGTTCGAGCTGAGGGAAGGGATCGTCAGGCTTCAGGCCCAGCGCGGTCAGGTTGGTCGCCAGCAGCATCGAGAGATAATCCATGCCGACCTTCGGGTGGATCAACGATTGCAGGTGATCCCACTTGGCACGGGCCTCGTCGCGGGTGGCGGCGACGACCGCCGTGAGGCCGGGCAGAATCTTCATCTGGTCGGGCGTGCGGCCGTATCGGGCCATCCGAGCCTTGACGTCGCCGTAGTGGTCCTTTTGCGACTGCGGTGTCAGGTTCGACGTGAACACGCCCTCGGCGGTCTCGGCGGCAAGCTCGCGACCAGACTCTGATGTGCCGGCCTGAAAAATCACGGGATAGCCCTGCGGGCAGCGGGGCACGTTGAGCGGACCACGAACCTTGAAGTGCTCGCCGTGATGGTCGAGATGGTGCATCCGGCCAGGCTCCAGGTAGACACCGGAGGCCTTGTCGCGCGGGAATGCGTCGTCGTCCCAGCTGTCCCACAGGCCATGCACCACGGAGACGAACTCGCGCGCGCGATCATAGCGGGCGTCGTGCTCGTAATGCTCCTCGCGGCCGAAGTTCTGCGCCTCGGCCGGGTTGCCGGAGGTGACGACGTTCCAGCCGGCGCGTCCCTTCGAGATGTGGTCGAGAGAGGCGAAGCGGCGTGCGACGTTGTAGGGCTCGTTGTAGCTCGTTGTGGCGGTCGCCACGAGGCCGATGCGATTGGTGACCATCGCCAGTGCGCCGAGCAGCGTGGTGGGCTCGAAATAGGCTGTGTACTGGGCGGATCGTTTCAGCGATTCCGGCGTGCGCTCGGCGGTGGCGGCGGAATCGGCGAAGAACAGGAAATCAAGCCCGGCAGCCTCGGCAGTACGAGCCAGGCGCACGTAGTGGTCGATGTCGATATTGGCGTCCGCATCCGCCTGCGGGTGCCGCCACGAGGCGATATGATGCCCCGTGTGATTGAAGAACACCCCCAGGTGCATGCGCTTCGCGCGCGCGTCGGCCATTGGGTTCATCCCTCCCTCACATCGAGGCAATCCTATGGGCATGTCTCCGGCACGCCAAGCGCACCCGAGGCACAGCAATGTGTCTGGCGCGAAAGTCCTCAGCTAGAGTCTTTCTGGCGGAAGTGGAAGCGCCAGAAAGACTCTAGCCTTTGATTTGTCGTGCGATTCACGCCCTCGGTAGTTCCATCTCGGACGTTCGCACTCTAGGCGTCCGGCGGGGGGCTGATCCGAGATGATGCCGCCGCAGCAAGAAAAGAGCGATTGGCGGCAACACGACCCATTGCAGCAATGGCACCAACCCGACGCGCAGGCCCGGAAGCACTGGCATCAGCGGCGAGTATGTCCAGCGGCCGACGGCCGTCGCGTGCAACTCGAGCACTACCGTCGATGCCAGCCCGGTCACAATGAACACACTTGCGGCGACCGGCGAGGGCGACAGAAACCAGCCGCGGCCTCGTTGAACCAGAGCGGCGGCGCCAAACGACAGCAGACCGATCGCCACATCGCCGAGCGTGGCCCCTAGGCAGAACAGCGTCGCGGGCCAATGGGGCATGGCCGGCATGCCGTCGAAAAACGGCGTCTGCAGCATTTCCCAGACGAAATGAAGGAGGAAGAGATAGAAAGCGAGGACCCACTCGGGTGTCCGTAGTGTAACGATGGGGCTTCTCCACAACGCATCGTCCATGACGTTCGTACCCCTGCCGTGGCGCGCCGCGTCAGCTCGCTTCTGACGGCGCCGCACTACAATGACTTAACAAATTTGCTTGCACTATGGAGCAACTGGCGGCACATAGAAGCTAATTGTCCTTCAGATAGAAGCACCATGCGCACCGGCTCTACAGCCCTGGCATTGTCCCGACGCCGCCTCCACGGCCCGTCGGTCGACGGCATGCGCCTGCTTCCGGGTCTTCTCCTGCTGCTTAGCGGCCCCTGGGCCGTCGCCTGAAGCTCTGCGGCCCCGCAGGGCCGGCAGCTCAGGGGTTCGTGCAAAATCAGCCGCGCAAGGCGACTGCTGCGATTGATATCGCCCCGCCATTGTGCTCGAAAAGCTCACGTTTTTTTTCCAGGAACACATCCATGTCCACCGAATCACCCAAGATCGGGGCCGACGCCACCGCATTGATCGTCTTCGATACGACCCTGCGCGACGGAGAGCAGTCGCCGGGCGCCACGATGACCTTCGAGGAGAAGCTCGAGGTGGCCGAATTGCTCGACGAGATGGGGGTCGACGTCATCGAGGCTGGCTTCCCGATCGCCTCGGAAGGTGATTTCGAGGCCGTCGCCGAGATCTCCAAGCGCGTCAAACGCGCGGCGGTTTGCGGCCTGGCTCGGGCCGGCTTCAAGGACATCGACCGCTGCGGTGAAGCCGTCCGGCACGCGGTGCGTCCGCGCATCCACACCTTCATCTCCACCTCGCCGATCCACATGAAGTGGAAGCTGCAGAAGGAGCCCACGGAGGTGCTCGAGCTGATCCGCGCATCGGTGGAGCGCGCACGGAAGTATACCGACGACGTCGAGTGGTCGGCCGAGGACGCCACCCGCACGGAGCACGACTACCTGTGCCGCAGCGTGGAGGTCGCCATCAAAGCGGGTGCCACCACCATCAACATCCCCGACACTGTCGGCTACACCGTGCCCGACGAGTACGAGGCGTTGTTCCGGATGCTCATCGAGCGCGTGCCGGGCGCGGACAAGGTGGTGTTCTCCACTCACTGCCACAACGATCTCGGACTGGCAGTCGCCAACTCGCTCGCCGGTGTGCGTGGCGGCGCGCGGCAGATCGAATGCACCATCAACGGTATCGGCGAGCGGGCGGGCAACGCCGCGCTGGAAGAAATCGTGATGGCGGTCAAGACGCGGGCCGACGTGCTGCCCTACACGACGGGCATTGATGCGAGGATGCTGACGCGCGCCTCCAAGCTCGTGTCGGCGGCGACTTCGTTCCCGGTGCAGTACAACAAGGCGATCGTCGGGCGGAATGCGTTCGCGCACGAGAGCGGCATCCACCAGGACGGTATGCTCAAGCATACGCAGACCTACGAGATCATGACGCCCGAATCCGTCGGCGTCGCCAAGACCTCCCTGGTGATGGGCAAGCACTCGGGCCGGAACGCCTTCCGCAGCAAGCTGAAGGACCTCGGCTACGAGCTCGGCGACAACGCGTTCGAGGATGCCTTCAACCGGTTCAAGGCGCTCGCCGACCGCAAGAAGGTGATCTACGACGAGGACATCGAGGCACTGGTCGACGAGGAGATCGCCACCACGGCCGACCGTATCAAGGTCGTCTCGATGATGGTCGTCGCCGGCACGCAGGGTCCGCAGACTGCCACCATGACGCTGGAGGTCGAAGGCAAGGAGAAGACGATCCAGTCGACGGGCAACGGCCCGGTCGATGCGATCTTCAACGCCATCCAGAAACTGGTGCCGCACACGGCGATGCTGGAGTTGTATCAGGTCCACGCCGTTACCGAGGGAACCGATGCGCAGGCGGAGGTCTCGGTCCGGCTCGCCGAGGACGGCCACGTCGTCACATCCAAGGCGGCCGACCCCGATACCCTCGTCGCTTCGGCCAAGGCCTACGCCGGCGCGCTTTCGAAGCTGATGATCAAGCGTCAGCGCCAGGTCGTGGCACAACCCCGCGGCCCCGAGCAGCGGATCAAGGGTATTTGAAACCGACACTGTGGGGTGGACGATGTCAGCCGACCAGTCCGCGGTTCGGCGGGCATAGTCCGTTTGCGTGGCTTGGGCAACACATCCAGCACGCATCTGTCCGAGACGGCGTTCACCGGATCGGACCGCTCTACGCGGCGGGCCGTGGCTATGCTAAGCTATCGTGGCTCGGGCAGCGGCATCGAGCGGCATTCGGCGATCGAGGGTAAGAGGCCACCAGAGATCGTCGGGAAGGCGCAATTGCAGCATACGGATTGGCGCATGGCTTGCAGATCGTGAGCCAGCGTTGGGCCGGATATGTCGCTTGGCGCCTTCGCAGGGCTCCTTTGTGCGTGAAGCGCGAAAGGAAACCGCGACTTTTGTGCCGGAATGGCACGCCTGGTTGTGACCCGCGCCTCGCGCGCGAGCACGGCGGTCGTGCCGGTCCGAAACAGTGCCAAAGGCCTCCAGCTTCATGCGTCTTCGTGTTGCAAGCGTCTTCTCGGACGATATCGCGATCGACCTCGGCACGGCCAACACACTGGTCCACGTCGAGGGGCGGGGCATCGTCACCGATGAGCCGTCGGTGGTGGCGGTGCGCGCCCGCAATGGAACGCGCGAGGTGCTGGCTGTCGGTGCGAAAGCCAAGGCCATGCTGGGCCGCACGCCCGAGAGCATCGAGACGATCCGCCCCATGCGCGACGGCGTTATCGCCGATTTCATCGCAACCGAGCAGATGCTGCGGTATTTCATCTCGCGCACACGCCGCCGTTTCGATTTCCGCCGCCCGCGGATCGCGATCTGTGTGCCAGCGGGAGCAACGCCCGTGGAGCGGCGCGCCGTCTATGAGACCGCCCTGTCGGCCGGAGCGCGCCGCGTGTTCCTGATCGAGGAGCCGGTGGCCGCATCGCTCGGCGCCGGCCTACCGATCGACGATCCCGCCGGCTCGATGGTGGTCGATATCGGAGGGGGTACGACCGACATCGCCGTGCTCTCCGTCGGCGGTGTCGTGCTGGCCCGTTCGCTTCGTTGCGCGGGCAACGCCATGGACGAAGCGATCGTCCGCTATGTTCGCCGCAGCCATCAACTTCTGATCGGCGAGAGCAATGCGAGCGTATCAAGATCGAGGCCGGCACGGCTTCGCATCAGCCCAGCGGGCGCAAGGCGGAGATCCATATTCGTGGACGAGATCTGCGGCTTGGACGGCACAAGAGCATCGTGCTCGGTCCACAGGACATCGCCGACGCATTGGAGCCGCCGGTCGACGAGATCGCGGAGTTCATCATGCGCGCGCTGGAAGACCTTCCGCCCGAGGTGTCGACCGACGTCTGCGAGCGCGGCATCCACCTGTCCGGAGGCGGTGCGCTGCTGCACAACCTGGATGTGGAGCTCGAGCGCCGCGTAGGCGTCACGTTCGTCGTGCCCGAGCGGCCGACCCACTGCGTGATCATGGGAACCGCGTCCATCCTGCGGGACTACGGCTTGCGCGAGAACCTGCTCATAAAGCCCTGAGCCAATTGGACGACAACGCCGACCGAAGCGAACATATGGGACCGCTATCAACCGACCGATTTTCACGCCGCGACACAAGTCCGGGGAACGGCCGTGCGTTCTCGCTGCGGCTGCCGGCGCTGTTTTTCATGTCGTTCGCGCTGATCGTGCTGAGCCGGCTCGGTCACCCCGCCATCAGGGAATTGCGCGCGGAAGCTGAATTCTGGATTGCGCCGGCACTCGGCGCTGCGATGTTGCCGTTCGATCCAGCACGGCGCCTCGCACGCCAGGTGCAGTCGAGCTACGATGGCTTTGCCGAGCTGGAACTATTGCGGGGCGAGAACCTAAGGCTCAAGCAGTGGGAGAGCCGGTCGCGCGATCTCGAGCGAAAGTTCGGCGAGCTCGCCCATCTGGCCCGCACGCTCGAGCAGCAGAGCATCGACTATCGCACAGTGCGCGTGATCGCCACGTCGAGTGGTGCGTTCGTCAATTCCGCCCTCCTCGAAGCGGGCAGAGAGCACGGCGTTCTCGTCGGCCAGCCCGTGATCAACGCCAGCGGCTTGCTGGGCCGCATCGTCGAGGCGGGCAGCCGAACGTCTCGGCTGTTGCTGCTCACCGACG
Organism: Devosia equisanguinis; assembly: GCA_945862355.1. Taxonomy (GTDB): domain Bacteria; phylum Pseudomonadota; class Alphaproteobacteria; order Rhizobiales; family Hyphomicrobiaceae; genus CAMDPA01. The sequence goes on from CAMAYR010000019.1 coordinate 11,440, forward strand.
TCAACAGCCGGATCCCGGTGCTGGCGGGTAGCCATCAGGTTCGCGCCATTCTGGCTGGCGACAATGGTGCAGAGCCGAGGCTGACGATGCTGCCGCAAGGAGCCGAGCTCGATCACGGAGAGGAAATCCTCACCTCGGGGATCGGCGGCATGTTCCCGCGCGGCCTTCGCGTGGGGCACGTGTCGCTGATGCCTAGTGGGCCGCGCGCCACGCTCAATGCCGATCTCGGTGACCTCGAATACGTGAGCATATTGATGTTCGAGAACCCCGGGGTCTCGCTGACGCGAGAGTTGCGGCAGCCGAACGATCCAGCTGCCAGGGTGCGTTCCCGCAGCGAGAGGGGAGGAAGCCCATGACGGTTTCCTCACGTATCGCTCCGCCTGCCCTGGTCGTTCTCGCAGTGATCGTCTGCGCGCTGCCGTGGAGCCCCACTGCGGAAATGCGGCTCGTTTTGCCGCTGCTGCCTTATGTCGTCATTCACCGCTGCGTCGAACGCTGGGGTGAGGCAACGCCGGACTGGCTGGTTTTCCTGGCGGGATTCGCGGCGGACGTCGCCGGGCAGGGACCGCTGGGCTACTGGTCGCTGATCTACTTGTGCGGATACACCATGATCCGTTCCGCAACGGCCGAGCGGCAACACAACGCGGCGACCCGGTTGTTGCTGTTCGTCGTCACGATCGTCAGCCTGGCAGCGATGCAGTGGTCGGTATCGTCGGTCTATTTTCTGCGGAGTGCGGAGATCAAGCCGCTCGCGGTAGCTGCTGGCGTTGCGTTCGCTGCATATGTCGTCGTGTCGATCGTCATTCCTGCCGGGTCAGGCGTACCGGCGCGCAGCAATACGCGGCTGCAGAGGGGCACTTGATGGCACGCGAGCCTCTCCCCAGCGAGCCGGGTGCCCAAGATCGCCAGGAGCGCGTCGCCTTCACGCGGCGCGCTGCACTGATGGGGTTTGGCCAGGCCCTCGTGCTCGGCGCCCTGGGTTCTCGCCTCTACCAGCTGCAGGTGCTCGATTCGGGCCGCTACAGGCTACTGGCCGACGACAACCGGTTCAACGCAATTTCGCTCGCTCCGGTCCGCGGGCGCATTCTCGATCGCTTCGGTGTCGCGCTCGCCACCAACGAGGAGGCGTTTCGCGTCACGATCGTACCCGCTCTGGCTGGCGACATGGCCGCTGCGCTCGAAAAGCTATCCAGGATCGTCGACATCCCGCCCGCAGAACGCGCGCGTCTCATCGCGCGGGTGCGTCGCCAGCCTGCGCATCTTCCGGTGATCGTTGCGAACGATGTCAGCTTCGAGCAGGTAGCGACCATAAATCTGTTGGCCCCGGATCTGCCCGGCGTGGAGACGGAGACGTTCAGCCGACGCATCCATCATCACACGCGTGTCGTTGGCCACATCGTCGGGCACGTGGGCGCGGTAGAGCGGTTCGGGCTCGGCGACGATCCGGTTCTACGAATCCCCGGAATGCGAATTGGGAGGGCGGGTCTCGAGCGCGGGATGGACAAAGCGCTGCGTGGCATCGGCGGTGTGGTTCGACGCGAGGTGGACGCGCGCGGCCGCATCGTTCGCAATCTGGAGCGCACAGAGCCAAAGGCGGGCCGTGACATCGCGGCCACGATCGATCTGGAGCTGCAGTCGTGGCTCGTCGAGCGCGTCTCGCGTGAGCGCCGCGCGGCGGTCGTTGCGCTGGACGTTCGCGGTGGCGAGGTCGTCGCGATGGCGTCGTCGCCCGCCTACGATTCCATGCTCAATGCTCAGCAACCTCCGGCCGCTGCACCAGAGCCACCGCGTGGCCGACGTCGCAGCCGGTCGTTGCGGACAGGCCATCGCTCGACACCGACGCGAGGGGACGCACTGTTCAATCGCGCGACGGCCGGTCTTTATCCTCCAGGCTCGACGTTCAAGATCGTCACCGCGTTCGCCGCGCTCGAAGCCGGTGTCGTGGATCTGCGCGAACGGATCGACTGTAAGGGGTCCTACACGCTCGCCGGGCATACGTTCCGGTGCTGGAATCGAGGCGGGCACGGTCGCTGTGACCTGCATCGCGCCATGCGCGAAAGCTGCGACGTATATTTCTACGAAGTCGCGCGGCGTATGGGAATCGAGGCGCTGTCCGCAATGGGCCAGCGGCTGGGTCTCGGGCAGATTTACGAGGCGGGCTTCGCGCCGCTCGCGTCCGGCATCATGCCGACACCAGCCTGGAAACGCGGCAAGCTCGGCCGAAACTGGCTCGGCGGCGAGACCATTCTGGCCGGCATCGGGCAAGGCTACGTGCTGACCTCGCCCTTGCAACTCGCGGTGATGACGGCACGTGCGGCAACCGGCTACGCCGTCACACCAACTCTGGTTCTACCGGAACGGGGCCGCTTGCCGCCGTCTTTTCCATCACTCGGCATCAACGATCGGCACCTGAAAGCCGTGCAACGGGCGCTGCGCGCAGTCGTCGAAGAACCCGGTGGAACTGGATCGCGCGCCAGCATGGCGGATCTCGGGATCGAGGTCGCCGGCAAGACGGGAACGTCGCAAGTGAGCCGCCGTTCCGCGGGCCGCTATATCGGCAGCCTGCGCTGGGAGGATCGAGATCACGCATTGTTCGTGGGTTATTTCCCTGCTGCCGCGCCACGCTATGCGGTAGCGGCCGTGATCGAACATGCCGGCGGCGGCGGCACTGTCGCTGCGCCGCTCGTGCGCGAGGTGATGGCGGAACTCGTCACGCGCGATCCCCTGCGGAAGCCGGCTTTCTCGGTCAGCTTTCCCGAGCCGGATAGCGCTCCAGCGTCAGCACACTCCCGCAACAGGAGGTCGCCGCCGACATGACCAGTACTGGCGTCTTTCATCGGCCGCCACCGAACATCATCGACAAGCTCGGTGCCCTCAATTGGCTGCTGCTCATTGCGCTGTGCGCGGTGACCGCGGTCGGCCTCGCGGCACTATATTCGGTTGCGGGCGGCTCGTGGTCACCGTGGGCGGAGCGTCATGCCCTACGCTTCCTGGTCGGGCTCGCGGTGCTGATTGCAATGGCGGTCGTGCCGCTCGCGTTCTGGATGCAGCTCGCCTATCCCGCCTATGCTGTCGCATTGGGGGCACTCGCTCTGGTGCCTCTGGTCGGAACCGAGGCGCTCGGCGCACGGCGTTGGCTGCCGATCGGACCGCTGAGCTTCCAGCCTTCGGAAATGATGAAGGTAGCGCTCGTCATGGCGCTCGCCCGCTATTGTCACGGGCTCACACCCGGGCAACTCTCGAATCCGCTGCGGCTTGTCATCCCGGCTGCCATGATCGCAGCACCGATGCTGCTGATCGCGCGCCAGCCCGACCTCGGTACGGCACTGATGATCAGCATGGTCGGCGCAGGCACGCTGCTGATTGCTGGTGTCCACATCGCCTATTTCGCGGTCGGCGGCGCGGCGATAGCGGGGGGCATTCCGCTCGCGCTGCCGTATCTGCACGACTACCAGCGGCGGCGCATCGAGGTGTTTCTAGATCCATCCGCAGACCCGCTGGGGGCGGGCTATCACGTGACGCAATCCAAGATCGCGATGGGATCGGGAGGATTTGGCGGTAAAGGCTATCTCGCAGGTACACAAAGCCAGCTCGATTTCCTGCCCGAGAAGCATACCGACTTCATCTTCACGACGATCGGAGAGGAGTGGGGCTTAATCGGCGCCGTCGTCGTTCTGCTGCTGATCGGGTTCGTGCTCGCTGTGCTTCTCGGCATGGCGTTCGCCGTGTCGAGCAGGGCCGGCCGGCTGCTGATCTGCGGCTCCGCGCTGACGCTGTTCCTGCATGCGGCGGTCAATATCGGCATGGTCACTGGCAGCCTGCCGGTGGTCGGCATCCCGCTGCCATTCATCTCATATGGCGGGACCTCTCTGACGATGCTCATGATCGGGATGGGCTTGAGCATGTGCGCTTGGGTGCACCGCGGCGAGAAGATGTAGGAAGCCAAAACTTCCGCCGGTGCTCGAGCGGGCCGAATTGCGAGGGACATCGGCAAAGGTAACGCGGGGCCATGCCCGGAAAGATCAGGCCGCAAGAAGCAGGTCGACCTCGCGGACCAGGTCCTTCAGGTGAAACGGCTTGGAGAGAACGCGCGCGTCCTTGGGCGTCTCGTTGTTCAGTGTCACGGCGGCGAAACCAGTGATGAACATGATCTTCAGGTCTGGATCGAGCTCGGTGGCCTTACGTGCCAGCTCGATGCCGTCCATCTGCGGCATCACTATATCGGTGAGAAGTAGCGAGAACGGCTCGCGTTGCAGGCAGTCGTATGCCTCGCGACCGTTGGCGAACGAGATGACCTCGTATCCGGCACGGGCGAGCGCGCGCTCGAGAAACCCGCGCATCGATTCATCGTCCTCCGCGAGGATGATACGTTGGCGAAGCTGGGCAGAGATCTGGGTGGCCATGGCGGATGCAAAAGCGCTCTGGTTGATCGACCAATGGGGAAGCCGCGACTGTCAGGGTCTCCAATGCTCATGCAATCTGGCGCGAGTTTGGTAAACGACGCGTGAACTTGCGCGCCCCTTTTTGCACTTTATCGTTTACTGGCCCGCCGGCCAGGGTGCTTGCGGTCTTGTCGTAAACGGATCGGAGGCCCAGGTGGTAAGCAAAACCGCTGCTGTGCTGGATAGCAAATCGCCACACCGACCGAATAATGCACCCACCGGCCCTCCGGGGCATGGACAGAAGCGTGCGCTCTTGCAAGACTGTTAGTCTTTCTCCGCATCATCGAACCAGCGTCCATGCCGCTTCAGGAACGCGCCGCAATCTTGTCCGAGCTCACACCCGGGCACACGATAGCCGAGCCCGGCGAACAGCTCGTGCCGTTCGTATTCTGCTCGCCGCATTCCGGCCGCGTGTACCCCCGCGTGCTGCAGGAGGCCTCGCGGCTCAGCGCACATGCGTTGCGGAAATCCGAGGATTGCTTCGTCGACGAGCTTTTTGCCTGCGTTCCGACGCTTGGCGCACCGTTGATCTCGGCTCTGTTTCCCCGCGCCTATATCGACGTAAACCGCGAGCCGTTCGAGCTCGATCCGGTGTTGTTCGGCACCCAACTGCCATCCTACGCCAACAGCCAATCCGTCCGCGTGTCAGGTGGCCTCGGCACGATCGCGCGCATCGTCGCCGACGGGGAGGAGATCTATCACACCCCGCCGACGATCCCGGCAGCGATGGAGCGGATCGAGAGGCTGTACCGCCCGTTCCATTCCGATCTTGCCGACCTTTTGGAGAGAACGCGGGCCCGGTTCGGTCAGGCCGTACTCATCGACTGTCATTCCATGCCGTCGGCGGCGATGAACCAGACTAGCGGCGGTCGCCCCGACATCGTGCTGGGTGATCGATTCGGCTCGGCTTGCGATCCCCGGCTCACCCGCATCGTGCGCGATCAACTCGGGCGGTTAGGCTACCATGTCCAGCTCAACCGCCCCTATGCCGGCGGTTTCATCACGGAGCACTATGGCCGACCCAACACAGGGTGCCACGCGTTGCAGATCGAGCTAAACCGTGCGCTCTACGTCGACGAAACTACGTTGCAGCCGACAAAGCGGTTCGTTCGACTACATGCAGATCTGCTGACGGTAATCCGACGCATATTCGCCGAGTTCGCAGCGGACGCGGAGCTGCGGGCGGCGGCAGAGTAAGCTGTGCCGAACGAACCGCGGTGTCGTCATGCGCCAGAAAAAAAGAAAGCCGCCTTTGAGGGCGGCTGAAGTCTAGGGAGGAAACGCCCAGAGTGGGCACAAGCCGCGACGAGGTCGCCTGCTCGCCTCCTAGATGTATGTTGCGATGCAGCGGCTTTCAATAGCACGTTTCGCCTCAGACCACTTGTCGCAACGTGACGGGCCGCCGCAGTACCTTGCAATCCGGACTGCATAATCCAAGGCCGCGGCACCAATCCAGGCCTCGCCGAGCATCAAATATCAACTAGTGAGGCGTCGCGCCTTAGTTGACCGACGGTGCGGCGAGGGTGGTGTCAACGAAGGCGCGAGGCCTCACTAAGACCTTGTTATTCCTAGTGGCCTCATGTCACGGCTAAATCGGACGGCGCTACGGGCCACGAGCAACTCTCAGGCAGTGCGCGAAAAAGAAAAGGGGCCGGTCGGGGATACCGATCGGCCCAAGTCTAGGGAGGAAACGCCCAAGGAGGGCACGACAGACGAGGGAGGCTCGTCAATGTCGCAATGCAAAAACTAACGATGCAGTGCAGCATTGGCAAGCTAAAAATGCGCAGATCGAGCCCCTGAGCCATGCAAAATCGTATGCGGCATAGCCGCATCGGGAGTTGGCAAACCGGTGCTCCCGTTGCAGCCGCTGGATCTAGACCTCGGTTCAGTTTAGCGGCCAGGTCGCTGCTGAAGTCGGCCCAACTCAAGGCACTTGCATGGAGGCATGAAATTCACGCCCTTGGAAGGCGTCGGGCAAGAAAAAAGGGCCGTAGAAACGGCCCCAAGTCTAGGGAGGAAACGCCCAAGCAGGGCGACGTTCTGCCAAAGGGGAACTTTGGCGTCACACGATTCATATGTTGGTGTTCGCTCGTGCCAGCAAGGTGAAGTGTCTGATTTACGTCAACTGGATTCTACAACTGATGCAGTTCTGATACAGTGCAGCAATCGGCCGTGGTCGATCCGACCTGAATGCCTGACCTAAAGTCTTTTGCGGCTCGAGGAGGAACCCAAAATTGGCCAGAAACACCGCCCCGTCAGCCGCAACACTCCTCGCGTTCGCCCACGAGTTGGCCGATGCTGCGGGTGCTGAGATACTCCCGCACTTCCGGCGTCGCCTAGTGGTCGACAACAAGGCGAGCGACGGCGGATACGACCCTGTCACCGCGGCAGACCGGGCCGCGGAGCGCGTTGTGCGCGACCTCGTTCGCGCGCGCTTTCCTGAGCATGGCTTCGAGGGCGAGGAGTATGGCGACGAGGCCCTCGAGCAGCCCTGGCGCTGGGTCGTCGATCCGATCGACGGTACCAGGGCCTTCGTTCTCGGATTGCCGATATGGGGAACGTTGATCGGCCTGACCCACGAAGGCTCACCCGTTCTCGGCATGATGGATCAGCCGTTCACCCGTGAGCGGTTCTGGGCCGACACTCGCGAGGCGTGGCTACGCGACCCGGAAGGTACGCACGTCCGACTGCAGACCCGCGAAGCACCCGACCTTGCCCAGTCGATGATGACGACGACGCATCCAGACCTGTTCGCGCCGGGCGATGAACGTCTGGCATTCGAGCGAATCAAGGCGACAGTGCGGGCCTGCCGATACGGCGGCGACTGCTACACCTACTGCCTGCTGGCAGCCGGCCACATCGACCTCATCGTGGAAGCCGGCCTCAAACCCTACGACATCACTGCGCTGGTGCCGATCATCGAGCGGGCAGGCGGCGTCGTCACGACCTGGACCGGCGAGCCTGCATCGCGAGGCGGACGCATCATCGCCGCCGGCGACCGGCGGTTACATGCCGAAGCACTGCGAGTGCTGGCGGCCTGAAGGCACCGCGCCCGATACTCACGCCTACACCACTCAAACCTGGCCGTCGGCACTTACGGCAGCCTCTTTCCAATCGTAGTAGAGCTTTATGATCGTGGCTGCCGTCTCTTCAACGGACCGGCGCGTTACGTCGATGACCGGCCAGCCATGCTTGGCGGCAAGCCGGCGCGTGTAGGCGATTTCGGCCTGGATCTCTTTCAAGTCCACATAAGTCTCGAGCGGCCTGTCGGACAGCAGACGCACGCGATTGCGCCGGATCTCCGCGATACGCTCTGCGGCCGCGACGAGGCATACGGTAAAGGTCGCGTGCGGGGCAGTGACGACCTCCGGCAGCGGGATTGACGGGACGAGGGGGAGGTTCGTCGTCTTGTAGCCGCGCTGCGCGAGGTAGATGCTGGTCGGTGTCTTGGAGGTCCGCGAGATGCCGAGCACCAGAATATCGGCCTCCGCCAGATTGTCCGGCAGCTTGCCGTCGTCGTGCATCATCGTGAAGTTCAGCGCGTCGATGCGGCGGAAATACTCCTGATCGAGCACATGCTGGCCGGCTACGATCGGCGTCGAAGCCGTGCCCAGGTAGCTCTCGAACAACTTCATGATCGGATCGAGCACGTAAAGGCACGGCGAGCCCATCTCCTTGCAACGCCGCTCCAAATCGACCGTCAACTCCTTGTTCACGATCGTATAGAGCACGATGCCCGGCGCGGACTCGATCTCCTGCAACACGCGCTCGATCTGCCGGCGACTGCGTATAAGGGGGTAGACATGCTCGATGGCACGCGCGTCCGCATATTGCACGGCCGCGGCCTTTGCGATGGTGGTCAGCGTCTCGCCGGTCGAATCCGACACGAGATGCAGGTGGAAGTAGCTCGGCAGGGCGTTGGCCATGTGTGGATAAGATCCGGTGTTATCCCCAGCGGCCCATGCGACGGCGAGGGTCAGGTGGACAACTCTAGCCTTGTCCACAAAGTTGTCCCAGTCCAAGCTCGAGGGGATAGAATTCGACGATGAAGGGCTATCCCCGTGGAAAGCAGCCTTGTGCCAGCCCTTTCCACACCTTCCCCACACCTTCACCCAGACAGGCCGACCTCATCCGTGATCTCAACGCCTTGACTTAACACGCGGATCTCGACCTAGTGGTGTTTCCGATGCTAAGCCACAAGATAGCGGGCCGAAGTCGTGCTCCTGGGGATTTCGTGTGGAGAGATGTGTGTGAAAAAGTTCTGCCCGTAATCCGCAGCACTAAGAGTCATAATAATAACCCAGAAGACTCTCTTTTCTAATTTAAGAGAGTCCCACCAGCCACGTTGGATAAGATGCCCGGCAGAACACCACCCCGCCTGAGCGAGTGCCGCTTCCTGCAGCCGTTTTCGGGCAAGGCCATCAGCCCTCCGCCGGTGTGGCTCATGCGGCAGGCCGGTAGATATCTGCCCGAGTATCGGGAGATCCGGGAGAAGGCCGGCGGGTTTCTCGACCTGTGCTACACGCCGACACTGGCTGCGGAGGTTACTCTGCAGCCGATCCGACGGTTCGGATTCGATGCGGCGATCCTGTTTTCGGATATTCTCGTGGTCCCCCATGCGTTGGGTCAGAAGGTCGAGTTCAAGGAAGGCGAGGGCCCCGTGCTCGAGCCGATACGACAGGCAGCCGATCTGTCGCGCCTCGATCAGAGCCGAACCACGGACAAGTTCGCGAAGGTTTACGAGACGGTCGCGCGAGTTCGCGATGGACTGCCGCGCGGGACGGCGCTGATCGGGTTTTGTGGCGCGCCTTGGACTGTGGCCACCTACGTCGTGGCGGGGCACGGCACTACCGATCAGGCCGACGCCAGGCTTTGGGCGTACCGCGATCCGGAAGGCTTCTCGCGGCTGATCGATATCCTGACGACGACGTCGATCGAGTATCTCTCCGGCCAGATCCTGGCGGGGGCAGACGTCGTGCAGATCTTCGATACCTGGGCGGGCGCGCTGCCAACCAACGAGCTCGAGCGCTGGGTGATCACGCCGACGCGCAAGATCGTGACGGAGTTGCGCAGCCGCCATCCCGAGGTGCCGGTGATAGGCTTTCCGAAGGGGATCGGCGTGCATGTGCCGCACTACGTCGAGGAGACCGGCGTGGACGGTATCGGTTGCGACACGACGATGCCGATGCCCGAGCTCCGCGATCGTATCGCTGAGCTGGGTGTCGTCATGCAGGGCAATCTCGATCCGCTGCTGCTCGTCGCTGGCGGGGTAGAGTTGGAGCGGCGGGTTTGCGAGATCATCAGTGAGGCCGGCGACGCGCCGTTCATTTTCAATCTCGGCCACGGCATCGTTCCGCAAACGCCGCCGTCGCATGTCGCGCGGCTGGTCGAGCTGGTTCGGCAAGGGAGTTCCGGGTGAGCTGGCTGCTGTGGCTGAAGGCCCTGCACGTAATAGCTGTTATTTCGTGGATGGCAGGACTGCTCTACTTGCCGAGACTTATGGTCTACCATGAAGGGGCCGATAAGGGGTCGGTCCAATCAGAGACCTTCAAGATTATGGAGTACCGTCTACTGCGGTACATCATGAATCCTTCTATGGTCGTCGTCTGGGTAACGGGGCCTATTTTAGCGTGGCAGTTTGGAATGCTGGGCGATTACTGGCTATGGGCCAAGTTTCTGCTCGTTGTTGCGATGACGGACTTCCACCACAGGTTGGCGAGATGGGTGAAAACTTTCGCCGCCGACCAAAATACTCGCGACGGAAAATTTTTCCGTATCGTCAACGAGGTACCTACGCTGCTGATGGTTGGAATCGTGATATTGGTGATCGTCAAGCCGTTCTGAGCGCGGCACGAGGTTCGCATTTTCGTGGCTTCGACCTATATTCAAAACACAGTACGTCGGCCGCGCTGCCGGTCGCAGGAACGGAAATCACCGATATGGTCGCCTCCACATCAGCCCGTCCCCGTCCCAAGGTTCTCGGATTGACCGATGCCGCCGCAGCGCGGGTGCGTGAGGTCATGGCGAGCAAGCCCGATGCCGTCGCACTCAAGATCGGCATTAAGAAGGGCGGCTGCGCCGGCATGGAGTACACGATTTCCTGGGCCGATAGCGTTGGCAAGTACGACGAGGTCGTGGAGGATAAGGGCGTAAAGGTCGTGATCGATCCGTCGGCCGTGCTCTATCTGCTCGGCACAGAGATGGACTGGAAAGTCGAGAAGCTCTCCGCGCAGTTCGTGTTCAACAACCCCAACCAGAAGAGCGCGTGCGGGTGCGGGGAGAGCGTAAATCTGGTTCCCGCGGACAAATCGGAGATCGGCAGCCAGCCGGGTGCCTGAAGTTGGATCGTGCTGACCCATGCCGGAAGAATGGATACGCGAACTGTTGACGTTCTGGTTCGATGAGCTCGCGCCAGCGCAGTGGTTCGAGAAGAGCGTGACCGTCGATCAGCGCATCAAGGAGAGCTTCTCGGCGGTCTACGAGGAAGTGTCCTCTCGCGATGCGGCTGCCGAGGTCTGGGCAGGTGCAGGCGAAGGCACCGCGGGCCGGGTCCTCGCCCACGTCATTCTTCTCGATCAGCTTCCCCGGAATATGTTTCGCGGAACGGCGCGGATGTTTGCCAGCGATGGGGCAGCACTCGCGATCGCGCGGGCGGCCGTGGAACGTGGTCTCGACGCAGGGATGGATACGAATCGAAGGCTTTTCATCTACTTGCCGTTCGAGCACAGCGAGAGCCTAGTCGATCAGGATCTGTCCGTGCGGCTGTTCAAGCAACTGGGTCATGCCGAGTATCTTCGATATGCGGAGGCGCACCGCGAGATAATCCTGCGCTTCGGCCGTTTTCCCCATCGCAACGCACTGCTAGGACGCGCCTCGACGGCGGAGGAGGCAGCGTTCCTGCAGCAGCCGGGTTCGAGCTTCTGAGGTTTCCAGAACTACCATAGTTCGGGATAGGGGTTTGCTCCGGGGCGCAGGGTTCGCGTAGGGTCTGGCCGACCGATCAGGGAGGCCCCACATGACCGACGCCGCCATCGCCCAGCCAGCCAAAGCCGCTCGCGCAACCGCAGGTGCGGATCCGCGTAGCGAGTACATGCGGCGCTATCCGACAGCGTTCGATCTGCGTGACCTCGCGCGGCGGCGGATGCCGAACTTCGCGTTCGAGTATGGCGACGGCGGCGCAGGCACGGACGGTGGCATCCGGCGCAATTGGGCGGCGTTCGATGCCGTCGAGTTGATGCCGAGGTACGGCAAGGTGATCGCACCGCCGTCGGCGCAGACGAAAATTCTCGGCAAGAGCTATGCGGCGCCGATCGGGATCGCGCCAGTGGGTGGGCCTGGCACCTGCTTTCCGGGTGCCGAAAGGTATCTGGCGGCCGCAGCGCAAGCGGCTCGTGTGCCTTATACGCTCGGCGTGCTGAGCGGCATCACCGTCGAGCAGGCGGCAGAAATTGCGCCGGATGTGCTGTGGTTCCAGATGTACAGGTTCGCCAACAACAATCACAAGATCGGGCTCGATCTCGTGCGGCGGGCGGCGGCTGCCGGCGTTCAGGCGCTGGTGCTGACCTTCGATACGCCGGCACGGACAACGAGGCCGCGCGAATCGAAAAGCGGCATTCCCCATCCTTTCCGGCTGACGATGAAGATGCGGCTCGACGCGATGTCGTCGCCGGCGTGGATGGCGTCGCTTGCCCGTAACGGCATTCCGAGGTTCGTCTCTCTGACGCCCTACATGGGCGGAAACCTGAGCCTGGAAGAATCCACGGCGTTTATTCGGCGGGAGCAGGGCGGAGCGTTCACCTGGGACGAGCTCAAGCTCTATCGTGACGCGTGGAAAGGTCCGCTGGTGCTGAAGGGCGTGCTGCATCCGGCGGACGCGGAGATGGCGGTCAAGGCGGGAATCGACGGCATCCTGGTCAGCAATCACGGAGGTCGGCAGATCGAGGCGTTGCCGGCGTCGATCGACGCGCTGCCGGCGATCACGGAGGCTGTCGGGGGCAAGATTTCGATCATCGTCGACAGCGGGGTCAGGTCGGGTGTGGACGCTGCGCGTGCCGTCGCGCTGGGGGCGGAAGCGGGCTTCGCGGGCAAGGCATTCATGTGGAGCCTGGGTGCGCTGGGGCCGGACGGGCCGGCCCACTACATCAATCTGCTGACCGAGGACGTGCGGGCGACACTGGGACAGACCGGCTGCAACACGGTGGCTGAGCTGCGCGCGGTGCCGGTTCGCCACCCTGGCGCCTACCGGCTCGCCGATTTCCGCGAGAGGGTTTGAGCCAGATTGTCCACGGTCCTTCGCAGGGAGAGGTTCATGTGTCCGCGACAATGGGTTATGGGCTACTCGAAGTGAACTACAACACCCTGTGCCCGGCCAAGGATGTCGCAGAGACGGAACTCAACGCGCAGGGGCGCGCCGGAGAGGGAAGACCCGGTGAGCGGCCAAGCAGAAACAGATCCGACGGCCGCACTCGGTGAGGCGGGCTCGCCTTCCCGTGGCGGTGCTGGAAGCGCACCGGCAGGTCTGGCCGAGGCCACGCCGTCGATGGCGCAGTATCTCGAGATAAAGGCTGCCAATCCCGATTGCGTGCTGTGGTATCGCATGGGGGATTTCTACGAGCTGTTCTTCGAGGATGCCGTCGTCGCGTCGGCGGCGCTCAGTATCGTGCTGACCAAGCGCGGCAAGCATCTAGGCCAGGACATTCCGATGTGCGGCGTGCCTGTTGTGCGCGCCGACGAGTATCTGCAGCGGCTTATACGGCAGGGCTACCGTGTAGCGGTATGCGAGCAGCTCGAGGATCCGGCGGAGGCGCGAAAGCGCGGATCGAAAGCCGTCGTGCGTCGCGATGTCGTGCGGCTCGTCACGCCGGGTACGCTCACCGAAGACACGCTGCTCGATGCGCGCGCGCGCAACTATCTGTCTGCGTTGTTTCGCACGCCTCCCTCGCAAGGCCAGGCGCGCGGGGCGTTGGCGCCTGAGTTTGCGATTGCTTCGCTCGACCTGTCGACGGGAGAGATGGAGGTCGGGCTCGCCCATCGGGGCGATCTCGGCAGCGAGATCGTGCGGCTCTCGCCATCCGAGCTGATCGCAGCAGACGACACGCTGGGTGACGAGGACGTTGCGAAGTGGATCGCGGTGGTGCGCGCGGCAGCGATGCCGGTGCCGGCGGCAAGCTTCGACAGCCTCGCGGGTGAGCGCAATCTGAAGGCGGCACTCGGCGTCGGCGATCTCGATGCGTTCGGTGCTTTCAGCCGGCCTGAGTTTTGCGCGATCGCGTCGCTGCTCAAGTACGTGGAGCTTACGCAGATCGGCAAACGGCCGATGCTCAGGCCTCCGCGTCGGACGGGGGTAGGCAGTGTCCTCGTGATCGACGCGGCGAGCCGGGCAAGCCTGGAGATCCTGCGTTCGACATCGGGCGAGAAGAACGGCAGCCTTCTTGCAGCACTTGACCGGACGGTGACTGGGGCAGGGGCACGCGAGCTGGCGGCGCGGCTTTCCAGTCCGCTCACCGAGCCTCGGGCGATAAATGCCCGGCTCGATGCCGTGGGCTTTCTGATCGAGCGCGAGACGGTCCGGGAAGACGTGCGAGCAGCGCTGAAGGCTGCGCCCGACATGGGGCGTGCGCTGTCGCGGCTCGCCTTGCAGCGTGGCAGTCCGCGCGATCTCGGCGCGGTGCGCGATGCGCTGGCGCAGGGCCGGTCTTGTGGGGCCCTGCTCTGCGACGCGGGGGCCAGCATCGGTCTGCCAACGGAGCTGTCAGGAGCCTTAGAGCGCATTTCCAGCGTAAGCGTCTCGCTGGGCGAGAACCTTCAGCAAGCGCTGGGGGATGCGTTGCCGCTGGTGCGGCGTGAGGGTGGTTTCGTGCGCGCAGGATTTCGCCGGGAGCTTGACGAGGCGCGGCAACTCGCGGAGGACGGCCGGAAGGTGATGGCGGCGCTGGAGACGCGCTATATCGCAGAGAGCGGCGTCAAATCCCTCAAGATCCGGCACAACAACATCCTCGGCTATTTCATCGAGGTGTCGCAACTGAACGCCAAGCCGCTGCAGACGCCGCCGCTGTCCGAAACTTTCCGGCACCGCCAGACCATGGCGAACGCGGTGCGTTTCACGACGGGAGAGCTCAGCGAGACGGAGGGGCGCATCGCTTCCGCGGGGGAGCGGGCGCTGGCGCTGGAGCAGGAAATATTCGACGAGCTTGCCGGAGCTGTCGCGAAAGAAGAGCAGGCGCTCGCTGCACTTGCGGCCGCGCTTGCCGAGATCGACCACTATGCCGGCCTTGCCGAGTTGGCGGCGGAAGAGCGCTACGTGCGGCCGACCGTGGACGGTAGCCTCGTCTTCGAGCTTCGTGGCGGGAGGCATCCCGTCGTCGAGCAGGCGCTGAGGGCTGCCAAGTCCGGCCCGTTCATCGAGAACGACTGTGTGCTGGTGCGTGGGGCTGGGGGGGATGCGGACGATGGCTTTGCTTCAGCATCGAGCAAGCCACCGGGCTTCGAGGAGGGCGCGGAGGGTCGCGTGTGGCTCGTCACGGGGCCGAATATGGCCGGCAAGTCGACATTCCTTCGGCAGAATGCGCTTATCACATTGATGGCGCAGGCGGGGTGCTTCGTGCCGGCGCGGTCGGCGCACCTTGGCGCGGTCGACCGATTGTTCAGCCGCGTCGGCGCATCCGACGATCTGGCACGTGGACGCTCGACGTTCATGGTCGAGATGGTGGAGACGGCGGCAATCCTCAACCAGGCGACGGAGCGCTCGCTCGTCATCCTGGACGAGATCGGGCGGGGAACGGCGACATTCGACGGGCTGTCGATCGCCTGGGCGGCGCTCGAGTATCTGCACGATGCTTGCGGCTCGCGCGCATTGTTCGCGACGCACTATCACGAGCTTACCCAGCTCACGTCGCGACTGGGTGCGCTTGCCTGCGCGACGATGGACGTGAAGGAATGGCAAGACGAGATCGTGTTCCTGCATCGGGTGCGCGCCGGCGTTGCCGATCGCTCTTATGGCATCCAGGTGGCGAAGCTGGCAGGCCTGCCTCCGAAAGTGGTCGCACGGGCAGGCGAGGTTCTGAAAAGGCTGGAGAAGCAAGGGCGGCGCAGTGGCGGATCGGAGAAGGTGCTCGAGGATCTTCCGCTTTTCGCTGCTGCAGCACAGCCCGAGCTGGAATCGAGGCTGGATGCTGCGGCGAGGTTCGGGCCGACGCCGGCGGAAGTCCTGCTCGATGCAACGAACGTCGACGATCTGACCCCGCGCGCGGCGCTAGATCTGCTCTACAAGTTGAAGGAGCTGCGCGCCCCGGCGGCTGCCGGCGAGGACAGGAAGGGATCGCCATGACCGCGCTAGAGCCTCAATCGCGGCGGATGCGTGCATCGACTGCGGCTGTCGATCTCGTGCCTGCCCCCTATTTTGACACGCTGGAACTGCGAAAGGAGCTGACAGGGATTTTCAATGCCGCGGGCACCACCCAAGATGCGCGAACGGTGGTGGTCGAGCGCATGAAAGGGCTCGTCAAGGCGGCGCGTGCGGCCGCATTGGCTCAGCTCGAGGTCGACGGGAAAGGACGACGCTGCGCTGCGGGGCTGTCTCTGTTCCAGGACGAGCTGATACGGCTGCTCTTCGACTACACGACACGGCACATCTATCGCGCGACCAATCCGTCCGACGCGGAGCGCATGGCGATCATCGCGACCGGCGGTTACGGGCGGGGGCTGCTTGCACCGGGATCGGACATCGATCTGTTGTTCCTGCTTCCCTACAGGCAGACGCCGTGGGGCGAGAGTGTCGCGGAGTACCTGCTCTACATCCTGTGGGATCTCGGCTTCAAGGTCGGCCATGCGACGCGGACGGTCGAACAGTCGATCAAGCTTGCCCAGGCGGACATGACGATCCGTACTTCCATGATCGATATGAGACTGATCCAAGGCGATGGACAGCTCTTCGAGGAACTCGATCAGAGGCTGAAGGCCGAGGTTATTCGTGGTACGGCGCGCCAGTTCATCGCGGCAAAGCTCGGCGAGCGCGACGATCGGCACAAGCGCGAAGGCGAGAGCCGGTATCGCGTCGAGCCCAACATCAAGGAAGGGTCCGGCGGGCTGCGCGATCTGCACACGCTGCACTGGCTCGCGAAGTATCTCAACGGCGCGGATCTGGCGCACGGCACCGGTGCGCAGGATATGTTCACTAAGGCGGAGCTGACGTTGTTCCGGCGCTGCGAGGATTTCCTCTGGACCGTGCGCTGTCATCTCCATTTCCAGACGGGACGTCCGGAGGAGAGGCTTTCGTTCGATGTGCAGCCGACGATGGCGCGTCGGCTCGGCTATCGCGACGCGGGTGGAATGTTGCCGGTCGAGCGTTTCATGAAGCACTACTTTCTCGTAGCCAAGGACGTCGGAGATTTGACGAATACGCTGTGCTCGGCGCTCGAGATGCAGCAGCTTCTTGCTGCGCCGCGGATCAACAAGCTGCTCAATCCGCTGACGTGGACGATGCGGCGGCGTGTGCGGCAGCGGACTGATTTCCGTGTCGACAACGAGCGCGTCAACGTGTCGGACGAGGGGGTGTTCGAGCGCGATCCGGTCAATCTCATCCGCATCTTTGCAGTGGCGGAGGAGACGGGCTCGTTTCTGCATCCTAACGCGCTGCGGCTGATCAGAAGCTCGCTGCGGCTCATCAGCGACCGCTTGCGCAACGATACGGAAGCCAATCGCATCTTCCTCGATTTGCTCGAGCGGACCGTCGAGCCGGAGACGATGCTGCGCATGATGAACGAGGCTGGCGTTCTTGGGCGCTTTATTCCCGAGTTCGGCCGCGTGGTCGCGATGATGCAGTACAATATGTATCATCACTACACGGTGGACGAGCATCTGGTTCGCACCGTCGGCGAGCTGAAGCGGATCGGCGCGGGCAAGTTCGCCGACACTCTGCCGGTCTCGACGGAGATCTTCGCCTCGGTCATCAACAAACGGGCTCTTATCGTGGCGGCGCTGCTGCATGACGTCGGCAAGGGCCTCAAGGAGGATCATTCGATCGTCGGCGAGCGGATCGCGCGCCAACTGGGGCCGCGGCTGGGTTTGACACCGGCAGAGACGGAGACAGCGGCGTGGCTCATTCGCGATCATCTTACGATGAGCGAGACGGCGCAGAGCCGCGATCTCGGGGATCCGAAAACGATTCGCGATTTCGCAGCGGTCGTACAGAGCCCGGAGCGTCTCAAGCTACTATTGCTGCTTACCGTCGCGGATATCCGCGCGGTGGGGCCGGGCACGTGGAACGGCTGGAAAGGGCAGCTTCTGCGCCAACTCTACTGGGAGGCGGAGCCGATCGTTGCCGGTGGCCACACGACGGTGGGGCGGCGAACACGGATCGCAGCCGCGCATGAGGCGCTGCGGCCAGAGCTCAAAGACTGGCCGTCGGCAGAGATCGAACGCTTCATCGCCCGACATTACGACGACTACTGGCTCAAGACGGATACCCGTCGGCAGGCCGATCATGCAAGGCTGATGCGGAAAGCCGAAGAAGGCGGGCTCAAGCTTGCGACGGACTATGCGTCGAATGCGTTCACCGCGATAACGGAGCTTACAGTTCTCGCGCCGAACCATCCGCGGCTATTGTCGCTGTTTGCGGGAAGTTGCGCGGCCGTCGGTGCGAACATCATCGGTGCGCACATCTCCACGACGCGAGACGGTCTGGCACTCGACACGTTTCTGCTGCACCGTGAGTTCAGTGAAGACGACGACGAGCAGCGCCGTATCAAACGCATCGCAAAGACCATCGATACCGTGCTTCATGGCGAGGTCCGGCTCGCGCAACTCATGGCGAGTCGCAAACCGCAAGAGCGACGGATCAGTGCTTTTCATGTCGAACCGGAGGTCGTCATCAACAACGAGGATTCGGATACCTTCACCGTTATCGAGGCGACCGGGCTCGACCGCCCCGGGCTCCTTTACGATCTCACGAGCACTTTGTCGGACCTTTCTCTCGACATCACATCGGCGCACATCACGACCTACGGCGAAAAGGCGGTGGACGTGTTCTACGTGACGGACCTGACGGGCAAGAAGATCGTGTCGGAGAGCCGGCACCAGGCCATTAGGACACGGTTGACGGCGGCGCTCAGGGCGCCGGGTGGGGCAAAGCAAGCGGTGCCGGCATCTGGCGGGTAAGTGTGGGGTGGGTGTGGGGCGGGCGGCATTGACCCGCCTCGCGGAGCCGCTATCTACCCTGCATAGGGAGTAATTCACATCTCGATCAATTCAGGCAGCAAGAACGCCATGTCGAACACCAAGCACTCTCGCGTTATCATTCTGGGCTCAGGTCCGGCCGGATATACGGCGGCCATCTACGCTGCGCGCGCGATGTTGCAGCCGGTTTTGCTGCAGGGCATCCAGCCGGGCGGGCAGCTCACGATCACAACCGACGTCGAGAACTATCCTGGGTTCGCGAAGGTCATCCAAGGGCCGTGGCTGATGGAGGAGATGAAGGCGCAGGCCGAGCATGTCGGCACCGAGATCGTGATGGATCACGTCAACAAGGTGGATCTCAGCCAGCGACCGCTCCGGCTTTTGTGCGATTCGGGCGACGTCTACACGTGCGATGCGTTGATCATCTGCACGGGTGCGCAGGCGCGGTGGCTGGGGATGGAGAGCGAGGAGCACTTCAAAGGGCACGGCGTTTCGGCGTGCGCGACGTGCGACGGGTTCTTTTACAAGGGCAAGGAAGTGGTGGTCGTCGGTGGCGGGAATACGGCCGTCGAGGAGGCCATTTTCCTGACCAAATTCGCCAGCCGCGTGACGGTGGTGCATCGGCGCGATTCGTTCCGTGCCGAGAAGATCATGCAGGATAGGCTGTTCAAGAACCCGAAGATCGTTTGTGTCTGGGACAGCGAGATCGCCGAGGTCGTCGGCACGGCGGACCCCAAGGTTGTGACCGGTGTGAAGCTGCGGAACGTCAAGACGGGCGCGGTTACCGATCGGCAGGCGGAGGGCGTGTTCATCGCGATCGGGCATGCGCCGGCGACTGAGCTGTTCGCTGGGCAACTCGAGATGAAGCGCGGCAACTATCTGCTGACGGCACCGAACTCTACGGCGACCAACATTCCAGGTGTATTCGCGGCGGGCGACGTGACCGACGATGTGTTCCGGCAGGCGGTGACGGCGGCCGGCATGGGCTGCATGGCTGCGCTGGAAGCCGAGCGCTGGCTTGCCGGCGGGCATTGATACCATCGAGCGAGAGTTTCGATCCACTACATGGGGCTTCACTTTCGCTGCGGCGCTTGCGCCGGGCCGCAGTCGCGCCCTCGCCGAGCGGACAGAGCAACAAGTCATGACTTCCGCTCGGTGGTTTGAGTGGAAGTTCTGCGTTCAGGTCCCGTCTTTCATCGGTATTGCGAGATGCTTACGCCAGATTGCCTTGTCGCCGAGGGATTCGATGAACTCGAGGTGGGCGGCCTCGTCGCCGGGTGTGAGGCGGGGCGGGAGTGGCGTGGGGCGCGGCCGTGCCTTACCCAAGTGCACGACGTTGCTGGCGGTATCGGCGGTGGATTTCGCGAGGCTGAGCTTGGCTTGGCGTTCGCCGATCAGCTCGACATAAACGTCGGCCAAGAGGCTCGAGTCCATAAGCGCGCCGTGCTTCACGCGCTTTGAGTTGTCGATGCCGTAGCGCTTGCACAGCGCGTCCAGCGTATTTGGGCCGGCTGGGTGCTTGCGCCGCGCGATGGCGAGTGTGTCGACGACGCGGTCGGGCGTGACGTGGGGTCGGCCGATCCGGCCAAGCTCCATGTTGATGAAGCCCATGTCGAAGTTGGCATTGTGGATGACCAGCGAGCCGTCGTCGCCGAGGAAGGCGAGGAAGTCGTCGACGACATTGCCGAAAACCGGCTTGTCGGCCAGCGAGGCGGTCGAGATGCCATGCACGCGCTCTGCGTCGGGGTGGACCTCGCGGCCTTCGGGGTTGATGTATTGGTGGTACTCGCGGCCGGATGGGATGCGATTGATAAGCTCGATACAGCCGATCTCGATCAGCCGGTCGCCCTTCTTGTGATCGAGACCGGTGGTCTCGGTGTCCATGACGATCTCGCGCAGCATGGCAATCTCCTCGGGGGACTTTCGCACGGCCAATCCGCGAATGCGCGCGGCGTGCCTCAGCTCCAATGCTCGGCGAAGGCGCGACCGGAGCGGCCTTGAAGCTCGACAACGATTCGGTCGACCTGTGCGAGGGTCTCCTCCAAGGCCACCCCGCTATCCACAACGAAGGTGGCCTGACGGCGCTTTTCTGTGTCGGGGAGCTGTCGGGCCAGAATCATTTCGAGCTTCTCGGGCGTCATGCCGGGTCGTTCCAGCACACGGGCACGTTGCACCTCGGCGGGTGCGCTGACCACCAACGTCACGTCGCAGCGGCGGGCCTTGTCGGCCTCGAAAAGCAGCGGGTGCTCGAGGACCGCCATCGTGGCGCCACTGCGCGCGGCGGCCTGGAGGCATTCCCGCTCAGCCTCGTGAACGAGGGGATGAACAATGGCTTCAAGGCGTTTGAAGCCGGAGGGGTCCTTCAGCAGCTCGGCGGAGAGGCGGGAACGATCGACACGGCCGTCTCTCGTGCAACCAGGAAAGGCGGCCTCGACAGGGGCCACTGCAAGGCCCTCGTAGAGCTCGTGGACGAGAGCGTCGGCGTCGCATACGGGGAGGCCCAGCTCGCGAAGGCGGCCGGCTATGGTGGATTTGCCCATGCCGATCGAGCCGGTAAGACCAATGACGAGCATTTCGATGTGAGCCTTTCGTGCATCGTGTATCGCGGACAACGCGGCGGTATGCCGGGGCATTCTGACTGCGCGGCGATCGTTCCGGCAAGGGACTTCGATGGGGAGGGACTTCGATAGATCCAATCGGCCGTTTCTCATGTAATGTGATTTTGAACCAGAACTTCCGGAACAATCTCATGGCTCGGGCGATCCAGATCCTGCTGCTGCTGGCGGCTCTCGCGGCGCCGTTGTCAGCTTCGGCGGAGGGTGAGATTGGTGCTGAGAACGTGGAGATCGTGTCGTCGTTGTGGTGTGACACGGCCGACCAGCTCGAGGCGGTTCTGATGGCGCACTACACCCACAAGGAGCCGATGGCACAGGCGATGGCGGAGATCAATCGGTTCAGCCCGGATGCCTGCATCATGGCCCGGGCGATCGTCCGTACCGGCAGGGAGGTGCGGCGGGTGACGGCGGGTAATAGCATCATGTCGCTGCGTGCGGCGCTGGTGCTCGGTGTCATGCGTGGGCAATATGCGATGATGATGAGGCCGCAGACGTGGTTTTTCGTGCGGATCGTCGACGAGCTGATCCCCCTGTGAGCAGGCGGCGTCGCCGGTTTCCAGTCGGCGGTCCCCGATTTATGTGGCGAGCTGATCGCGGCGGCGCAGCTCGGCGAGAACCGGAAGTAACGGCAGGCCGAGGATGGTGAAGTAGTCGCCGTCTATCTGCTCGAAAAGTTGGATGCCAAGGCCCTCCAGCTCGTAAGCGCCGACGCAGGCACATACCCTGTCGCCGGCGGCGGCGAGATAGTCGTCCAGAAAGGCGTCCGAGACATCGCGCATCGTCAGCTTTGCTGTCTCGATGTGGCTCCAGACCTCGTGGCCTTTCCTGGCCAGGGACACGGCTGACGACAGCTCATGGGTCCGTCCGGCGAGGGAGCGGAGCTGCGCGCGGGCGGCGGCGATGTCGGCGGGTTTGGTGTAGATCGCGCCGTCGAGCGCGAGCACCTGATCGGCTCCGATGACCAGCGCCGCGGGAACGCGCCGGCTCGCCTCCTCCGCCTTCGCGCGAGCGAGTGTGAGAGCGACCCGTTGCGGCGCAGCTTGTTGACCGATCTCGTTGCGCAGGGCGTGCTCATCGACATCGGCGGGGGCAACCCGAAAGGCAACGCCGGCCGCCTCCAGCAACTTGCGCCGTGCGCTGCTGCCGGAGGCCAGGATCAGTTCATAAGGGGCCATGCTGAGGCGCTTTCTCTCGCGTGGCTCCTGTCGGTGGCGCCATGCAACCGAAGTCAGGCACCGAAGGTGAAGCGCGAGCCGACGTTGGTCGTCACGACACGCTCGGGCATCCGGCGGCGAAGGCTCTGAATGAAGGCTTCACCCGAGCAGTGCATGGGGACGACCACGTCGGGCTTGAGGGCCTCGAGCTCAGTTATCGTCTGCTCGATGTACTCGGGCGGCGCGGTCACGAGATGGAATCCGCCGAGCACGGCGTGGAGCTTGGAGACGCCGGAGACGTGCATGGCCTGCTTTATGGTGTTGATCAGGCCAACGTGGCCGCAGGAGGATATGACGACGAGGCCGCGGCCCTGGATGATGTAGCAGGTGGCGTGCTCGTCGGGGTGGGTGTCCTTCATGAGCTTGCCGCGCCGCTCGGTCTCGGTGAAGTGGTCGTACTCGTAGACCATCGAGCCGCCGCTGACCGTCTCGAAGGAATTGCGCTCAATGAACCCGGTCGTGAAGGCCTGATCCTCGATGATGTGCGGCTCGCTGCATGAGCACGGCTTGACTGCCTGTGCCGTCAGCATGGCGCGGTCGACACGGCCCCAGGAGATCGGGTCCTTGGGATCGCCCAGCATCTTCTCGCGGAAGCCTTCCTCGCCGCCGTTGTAGAAGCTGAGGTCCTCGCGCATTTTGCTGCGGTGCTGGGTGATGAAGCCCACCATGCCGCCGAAATGGTCGCGATGGGCGTGGGAAAGGATGAGGCCGTCGATTTTCGTGGGGTCGATGTCGAGCAGGTCGGCGTTGCGCAGGACGATCTCAGGCGTATAGCCGAAATCCAACATGAACTGGGCCGTGGCGCCGGCGCGGGCGCTCTCCAGGTGCAGCGACAGGCCCCATTCGCAAGCGAGGGACGTCATCTGGCGCTTCGGGACCTGGCCGACGTGCTCGATCCTGACGAAATCGTGCGTGTGCTTGGGCAGGAAGCGCTCGTAGCGGCTGTCGACGACGACGCGAACCGAGAGGCGATCGACGGTTGGAGGGGCGAAGGGCTTGGTGGGGGCTAACGACTGGCTCATCGGCAATTTCCTCCGTGCGGGCGAGGCTGCCTCGGTTGGGCGGCGTCGCGGTAGCAGACTGCTGGGGGCACTATATGATGCAGGTCGGTTGGTTCGCACGCCGAAAAATGCGCAGCGGCCCGCCGTCGGAATCAGAGTATTTGGCGGGTGCAAGGAAAATCGGGGCAGCGGATCAATTATTCCAATCGCCAATGGACCTGCCGGTCGCGGCGTGGCATTTTCACGCCAAGGCCGGGGCTCAGCTCAACAGGCGGCTCATGCTGGTTATCCGGCTTGCGTTCCAGGGAGGTAAGAAAGAATGCGAAAGGCTATTTCGTGGACTGCCGCGATTGCGGCAGCGTGCGTTGTGGGCGGTACAGCCGTCTCAGCCCAGGAGATCAAGGTGGGCGTAGTCCTGCCGTTCACAGGCGTTGGCGCTGAGCTCGGGCAGCAGGGCAAGCGCGGCATCGAGCAGTACTTGAAGCTCAACGCCGACAAGCTGAAGCCCTACACGTTCAAGATCATCGAGCGCGACGAAAAGGATGCCAGCGGCGCAAGCGCCAAGGTCGTGGTGCAGGAGTTGATCACCCAGGACAAGGTGGACTTTCTACTGGGCTGGATCTACTCGCCCAACGCGATCGCGTCGGCACAGCTCGTGACTGCGGGCAAGGTCCCGGCCATCATCACGAACGCGGGCACGGCACACATCACCAACTTGTCGAAGAGCTACGCGCGCGTCTCGTTCAGCATGTGGCACTCCGGTCATGCGCTCGGAACGGCCGCTGCCAAGCAGCTCAAGGCCAAGACGGCCGTCGTCGGGTATACGGACTTCCCGCCGGGCAAGGACAGCCTCAACGCTTTCAAGCTTGCGTTTGAGGCCGCTGGCGGCAAGGTAATCGACGAGATCCCAATGGGGGGCGCCAACGCGGTGCCCGACTTCACGCCCTTTTTCCAGCGCGCGAAGGAAAAGAAGCCCGACGTGTTCTTCGTTTTCGTGCCATCCGGCGACCACGCAACTGCTGTCGCAAGAACATACGGCGCATTGGGAATGAAAGAGGCAGGGATCAAGCTGATCGGCCCCGGCGACATCACCCAGGACAACAAGCTGCAGGCGATGGGCAAGGCTGCCGTCGGTCTCGTGACGATGCACCACTACAACGCCGATCTCGACAACCCCGAGAACAAGCGTTTCGTAGCATCGTCCTGCTTCCGTAACTCCGATCCGGTGGTGATGGCGTAAGGGTCTGGGTTGGTTTGCGAATCAGCTATTTCTCTTGTCGAGGGCGGCTCACTCGGCAGGTGATGGGATGCGAAGCTTCGAGATCGTGCAGTCGGACACCGACACGA
>CAMAYR010000020.1 GCA_945862355.1 Devosia equisanguinis
TGCTGCAGCCACTCAACGACTTGATCATAGGCCCGGTCGGCCTGAGATTGAGCATCGGCCATGGCAGTCCCCATCGCGAATCAGAGGGACCTGCATAGATTCAGCAATCTCTCGCCTTGTCACTCACGGACTCATGCGATTGCCCTGGGTGGAAGGTCGATACACCTTCCCCAACACCGGAAAAAAGGGATAGTGGACAGGCGGGAAGCTCCCCGCGACGGTGCGGGCTCGCATCGTCCCGGCACTGCGCGGAGCCCCGCCCCTCATGGATTTCGCCAGCCTCATCGTGTTCTCGTCCGCGCTGCTCATCGCGTCGGGCACGCCGGGACCCGGCATCGCCTCCATCGTTGCGCGCGTGCTCGGCACCGGTATTGGTGGCGCAGCGCCCATGGCGCTCGGTCTCGCGGTCGGCGACATCGTCTGGCTGAGCACCGGCGTCTGGGGGCTATCCGCGCTAGCCAAGTCGTACAGCGGCGTGTTCCTCGTCGTGAAATGGCTCGGCATCGGCTACCTAGTCTGGCTTGCCTGGAAGATGTGGTCGGCACCGGTGGCCAGTCGCGACGTGACGGCCAATACCGAGCGCGATAGCGCGAAGGCGTTGTTCCTCACGGGCCTCGCCATCTGCCTCGGCAATCCCAAGGTGATGGCATTTTACTGGGCGCTCGTGCCGACGCTGCTCGACGTGACCAAAGTGACCGTCACCGGTTGGCTGATGCTCGTTGCCGCGACCCTTGGAGTGCTGACGATCACCTTCGGCAGCTACATCCTGCTCGCCGACCGTGCGCGGGCCGCATTCAAGCACGCCGACGCCATCCGCACCGTCAATCGGACCGCTGCCGTCGCCATCGCGGGTACGGCGTTGTGGATGGCGGCGCGCTGACCGATCGAGAATGTGAACCTGGAGACTGCGAGATGCGCCTTCACGTCCTGCCTGCCGATGGTATCGGCCCCGAGATCACGACGGCCGCGATCGGCGTGCTCGAAGCCGCCGACGGGCGCTTCGGTCTCGGGCTGGCCTACGAGTACGACGAGGTCGGCCTTGCGAGCCTCGCGAAGCACGGCACGACGCTGATCGAGGACGTTTTCCAGAAGTCGCGCACGCTCGACGGCGTGATCCTCGGCACGCAGTCGCACATGGACTACCCCCACCCCTCGAAGGGCGGGCGCAACATTTCGGCCGCCTATCGCGTCGGCTACGACCTTTTCGCCAACGTGCGCCCCGCACGCACGCGCGCCTTCCTCGGTAAGGGCGCGCCGGGCATGGACCTCGTCATCATGCGCGAGGCGACAGAGGGCTTCTATTCGGACCGCAACATGCACGCGGGTACTGGCGAGTTCATGCCGAGCCCGGACATGGCGATGGCCGTGCGCAAGATCACCGCGCACGCCTCCGAGCGCATCGTGCGGCGTGCGTTCACGGTCGCTGCCAAGCGCCGCCAGAAAGTCACGGCTGCGCATAAGGCCAACTGCTTCCACCTGTCCTGCGGCCTGTTCCTGCGCGAGGCGCGCAAGGTGGCGGCCGAGTTCCCCGACGTCGCCTACGACGAGGTGATCGTCGACGCGATGGCCGCCCTGCTCGTGCGCCAGCCCGAGAAGTACGACGTCATCGTCACAACGAACCTGTTCGCCGACATCCTGTCCGATCTCGCCAGCGAGCTCTCGGGCAGTCTCGGTCTGGCCGGCTCGACCAACGAGAGCGATCTGTTCTGCTGCGCGCAGGCCCAGCACGGCTCGGCGCCCGACATCGCCGGCCGGAACATCGCCAACCCCACCTCGATGATCCTCTCGGTTGCGATGCTGTGCGACTGGCTCGGCACGAAGCATGGCCGGCCCGAGTACAGCAAGGCGGCCGCCGCGATGGAGCAGGCGGTGGACCGGGTGCTGACCGATCCCCGTTCGCGCACGCTCGACCTCGGCGGCGACATGACCTGCGATGCCTTCGGCAAGGCGGTCGCCGAGACGGTTGCAGCCGGGAATTGAGTGCGCCTTGGGCATCGAAGGACAGCCACCGCCCCGGCTTTTCTCAGCTGTCACCCGCTGAAAGACACGCTGTGGTCATTTTTCACGACAAAAGAAGGCCATACGAAAAAATCATATCGACAAGTCAATATTGAAGAACTATTCTGCTAACAATAGTCGGATATGAGAAAACTTGACGGCGAAGCGATCAACGGGGTGCCTCCATGCAGCAACGCGCCAGCTCCACCCACCTTGCCACTAAGGCCGCCCGCGCGCTGCTCGACAAGGTTGCAGGCTGCGCCATCGGTCTCGACCTCGAGCTGCCGATCGCCACGGGAGAGCGGCGCCGTCGGATTTATCTCGACAGCACGGCCAGTACGCTACGGCTCGGCGTGGTGCAGGATGCCCTCGATCACTATCAACCATACTATGCCAACACGCACTCCACCGTCCATTTCGGCGCGCGGCTGTCCACGCAGGAGTACCGCTGGGCGCACGATATGGTTCTCGATTTCGTCGGCGCCGACAAGGACCGCTGCACGGCGTTCTTCGTCGGTAGCGGCACCACCGGTGGCATGAACCGGGTTGCAGCGACCCTGAGCCAGCGGATGCCGGGCCGCGACGTCGTCATCACCTCGATCATGGAGCACCACTCCAACGACCTGCCGCATCGGAAGTATTTCAAGACCGTCGTTCATGCCCCGCCCGAGTGCGGCGCAACCTCGATGGGCTGCGTCGACATCAAGGCGATCGAGCGCGCGCTGGAGGCGAACAAGGGTCGCGTGGCCTACGTCTCTGTCACGGGGGTCTCCAATGTCACCGGGATCATCAACCCGATCCGCGAGATCGCCGCCCTGGCCCATGCTCACGGCGCACTGATGGTGGTCGACGCCGCCCAGATGATCGCGCACGTGCCGATCCGCATGAGCGGCAATCCCGACCCCGCGCACGACATCGACATCGTCGTGTTCTCCGGCCACAAGATCTACGCGCCGGGCTCGCCGGGTGTCGTCGTGGCGCGCCGCGAGTTGTTCGAGGGCGGCGTACCGGTGGAGGTCGGCGGCGGCATGGTCGACGACGTTTGGCTGGACAGGTTCACGCCGACGGCTGCCCTGCCCGATCGCGAAGAAGCTGGAACACCCAATATCACTGGCGCCATTGGTCTTGGCGCGGCGCTATATGCGCTGCACCGGATCGGCATGGACACGCTGTTCGAGGAGGAGACCGAGCTTATGCAGCTCGCGCTCACCAAGCTGTCCGCCAATCCGGAAATCGCGATCTACGGCGACACCGACACGAGCCGCTATCCGCGCGCGGGCGCGCTGTCGTTCAACGTGCGTGGAATGCATCACGCGCTGACGGCCGCGATCCTGAACGACTACTTCAACATCGCGGTGCGCAACCAGTGCTTCTGCGCACACCCTTACGTGCGCGAGATGGTGACGGAGGCGCTTGCCGCCGCCGACAGCGAGTTGACGGCTGCTGAGCTCGAGGCGCTCGCGGAGATGCAGCGCGGCATGGTGCGCGCCAGCTTCGGCATCTACACGACGCGGGCGGACGTGGAGACACTGGCGGTCGCCCTCGACGATATCGCAGCAAGGCGCGCGTTCTACGAGGCGCAGTACGAGCCGACCCCGGCGGGCGACTACCAGCACAAGACCTTCCGCTTCGAGCCGGAAAGCGTGTTCAACGTGCGCAGCGCAGTGGATGGCTGGTTCGAGCGTGCCTGATGACTGGGCAAGGCTGACGACCGGGCAAGGTTGACGAAGCGGCGACGCTGCACTGGAATTGAGCGCAGCCGCTTCGACTCTGAATAAATTTTCGGCACTGCCGTGTCGGTCAGTTTTGCGCCAACTGTCATGCCGTGCGCACAAGCAACTGATTGGCTGACAATTTCCACCCCCGCCATTGACCTGGAACGCGACTTGCTTAACGTAGACGCGTCGTCGTTTGCAGGGGGAGACTATGCGTCCATTACCGCCCTTCACAGTGCGTCCGCTGAAGCGCCGTGACGAGCCGAGGCCGACCAGCACGGTCGCCACGGTCAACGAGCTTGCCAAGTCGCTCGCCGAGGATATGTCGGTGCGCTCCGGCCGGCTCTCGCTCAAAGGGCTGGCAGCGCGAGAGAAGCCCAGGCTTCGCGTGCTCGGCCAGGACTGATACCGGAAAACCAAATCTTCGACCCTTCGGCGGGCATTTGGTTTAGAGGTATCCGCGCGCGCGTTTGGTGGGGCGGCCGCGCGCAATCAAACGAGTCATACCGGCCCACCACAGGAAAACGGAAGTTGAACTTTCGGTTGGCTGGTATGTGGCGACCATCGCAGCACCTCAGCCCCTTGGAGCTTTTCCTGCAGCGATGAATTGCTGCGCGCCTGCACCCACGATGCGGGGCAGGTGGTTGTAGATATAGCGGCAGCCGTTGCCGATGACGTCGGCGAGATTGTCGGACGTGGCGGGCATCCCCGGAACCTTGCCGGCTGCCACGATCCGCGCGAGCGTCCTCTCTATCGCGGCTGCCACCGCTGGCGCCTTCGGGTTCCCCGGATGGCCCATCGACTGCGACAGGTCCGAAGGGCCGATGAAGAATACATCGATGCCTTCCACCTTCAGGATCTCGTCGATGTTGGCGACGGCTTCCTGGTGCTCGATCTGGACGCAAACCAGCGATTGCGCATTCGCCTGCTGTGTGAAGTCCGGCATCCGTGCGCCGAGCCCCCAGCGATCCGGCCGCGTCCCCGCCGCCAGTCCCCGCGCCGCGCCCGGCCCGAACTTCACGGCCGCGACCGCCTGCTCGGCATCGGCTCGCGTGTTGACGTGGGGGATCTGAACACCTTTGACGCCTCGATCCATCACCGATTGGATGTCCGCAGCGTTATTGCTGCGCGGCCGGGCGATGGCGGTGATACCGGAAGCGTCGGCGGCCATCGCCATAACCTCGACATCGGCGAGCCCGATCGAGCCGTGCTCGCAGTCGATCAGCACCCAGTCGAAACCCGCATAGGCCGCCATTTCGACGAGCTGCGGGGAGGGGAACATGATGGACACGCCGAGCGCGGCCTCGCCGCAGGCGATCTTATCCTTCATGGCGTTGCGCATGGGCGACCTTTGCTCTCCGTCGTGCGTCGAAGCCACGTCGCCTGTCCGCCCGCCCGCCCGCGGGGCTCTCGGCGATTGGCCCGGAGCAGCGCGTGCCGCCTCAGCCGCCGGTCACGCTCATGTGCCGGCCCACCGCCGGCCGCTTCGTCCGCCGGTCGATGACGAAGTCGTGGCCCTTGGGCTTACGCGAGATCGCCTCGTCGATCGCCGTCATCAGCGCGGCGTCGTCCACGCTGGCGCGCAGAGGTGCTCTGAGGTCGGCCGCGTCCTCTTGGCCGAGGCACATGTAGAGCGTGCCCGTGCAGGTCAGCCGCACGCGGTTGCAGCTCTCGCAGAAATTGTGCGTCATCGGCGTGATGAAGCCAAGCCGCCCGCCGGTCTCCTTCACCTCCACGTAGCGGGCCGGACCGCCGGTTTTGTAGGGGATGTCGGCCAGAGTGAAGGTGTCGAGAAGGCGCGCACGCACGATCGACAGCGGCAAGAACTGCTCGGTGCGGTCGCCGTCGATGTCGCCGAGCGGCATGGTTTCGATCAGGGTCAGGTCGTAGCCGCGCCCGTGCGAGAACCTGACGAGCGCCTCGATCTCGCCCTCGTTGACGCCCTTCAGCGCCACCGCGTTGATCTTGACCTTCAAGCCGGCCTTGTCGGCCGCATCGAGGCCGCTCATCACCTGCGAAAGCTCGCCCCAGCGCGTGATCGCCTTGAACTTCACCGGATCGAGCGTATCCATGGACACGTTGATGCGCCGCACGCCGCACGCGCGAAGGTCGCCGGCATAGCGCGCGAGCTGGCTGGCATTGGTCGTCAGCGTCAGCTCGTCGAGCGCGCCGGTCTCGAGATGCCGCCCGAGCGCCTGGAACAGCCACATGATGTTCTTGCGGACGAGAGGCTCTCCGCCGGTGATACGAAGCTGGCGGACGCCACGCGCCACGAAGGCAGTGCACAGCCGGTCAAGCTCCTCGAGCGACAGCAGATCCTTCTTTGGAAGGAACGTCATGTGCTCGGACATGCAATAGACGCATCGGAAGTCGCAGCGGTCCGTCACCGAAACGCGCAGGTAGGTGACGTGCCGGCCGTGCGGATCAATCATTGGCCGGCCAACTTGGCTGCCGCTTGCCGGATTTGGGGTATCGAGCACTGCTGATCTCCGCGCGTAGGCGCTGGCCGACAAAATGTAGGACGCAGGCAAGCCCTCTAGACCGCACCCTGCAAGGCCACTGCCAGAACCCTGCCAGAGAACCCTACCAGAACCCTGAGAGGCTAGCCCCATCATTAGTGTAGTGGTCCCAGGCCACAATTCAAGGCGGGCCGACAGGCGGTCGCTCAAGCCGCGCCGCCATGCCGGGCTAGGGTCACTTCGGCTGTACGCCCGCCTTGCCCAGCAAGTCTTTCCAGTCCGCCATCTCCTTCACGATGACGGCGTCGTAAGCCTCGGGCGTGGAGCCCACGGGCTCCATCCCGAACGGCCGGAAACGCTCTCGCACGTCGGGGCTCTTGATAGCCGCCGTGAAGTCCGCGGCGATCTTGTCGATCACGGCCTTGGGCGTCGCGCGCGGTGCAATGGCGCCCAGCCTCGAGATCGTCTCGACGCCCGGCAGCGTCTCCGCGATCGTCGGCACCTTGGGAAAGTCCTCGAGCCGGGCGCGATTGAAGATGCCGAGCACCTTGACCTTGTCGGCCCGCACCAGCGGTTCCACCGACTGCCACAGCCCGAAGAACACCTGTCCCTGTCCGGCGATCAGATCGCCCACCGCGCGACCGCTTTCCTGGTAGGGCACGTGCAGCATCTTGATGCCCGCGGCCGCTTGCAGCAGCTCCCCCGAGATGTGGCCCAGAGTTCCAATGCCGGGGGTCAGATAGGCCAGTTCGTCCGGTTTCTTCGTCTTGGCCCAGGCGATGAACGACTTCGTATCCGTCGCTGGGACGGACGGATGCATGACCCCGACCATGGCGGCATTGGCCAGAAGCGAGATGCCACGCAGATCCTTGAGCGTGTCGTAGGGCATCTTCGCGCGGATCGCCGGATTGATCGTAAGCGCGGATATCGCCATGCCGATGGTGTGGCCGTCGGGCTTGGCGCGAGCAACCATCTCGGTGCCCAGGATGGTGCCGGCGCCGGGCTTGTTGACGACGACGACCGGCTGCCCCCAGATCTTGGAGACTCGCTCGGCCATGATGCGGGCGATGGCGTCCGCCCCGCCCGCACCGATCGGCACCACGATCGTGACCGGCGCCGTCGGCCACTTGCCTTGTGCAGCAGCCGTGCCCCCCAGCCAGGATGACAGACAGCTGGCCAGTATGACTGAAGAAGCCGCGAGGAAGTATCCTCGCCTTGCGAATGCCATCGGTATTTCCTCCCTCGCGGCTTAGAACTGTAGACGGCTTCGTCAGCCGTTTACATCTGCGGCAGGCCGGCCTTCTTGATGATGTCGCGCCAGCGCACGACTTCCGACCCGATGAATGTCTTGAACTCGCCCGGCGCCATCGGCATCGGATCAGCGCCGAAGTTGTTGAGCTTGGCCACGATCTCCTTGTCCTTCAGCGCAGCCACGATTGCGCCGTTCAGCTTGTCGACGATCGGCTTCGGCGTGCCTTTTGGTGCCACGAACGCGAACCAGGCGCTGGTGATCAGCTCGGGCAGCCCGGCCTCTGCCGACGTCGGCACGGTGGGAAGTGCTGGATGGCGCGCCTTCGCCCCGATCGCCAGGATCTTGAGGTTGCCGGCGGTGAACTGCTCTTTCACGTTGGTGATGTTCTGGAAGCTGAGCGGCACCTCGCCCGTCACGAGGTCGGTCACGAGCTGGCCCGTGACGCGATAGGGCAGATGACGCATCTGGGAACCGGTGAGCTGCGAGAATAGTACTGCGCCCAGATGCTGAGAGCTGCCGGGGCCCACTGACGAGTAGGTGAATTTGTCGGGGTTTGCCTTGGTCTGCTCTATGAGCTGCTTGAGGCTGGTGATGCCCGACTTGTTGGATACGACGACCACGTTGGAAAGCTGCGCCGACGGCGTGATCGGCTCCAGATCCGTCTCCGGATCGTAAGGCAGGCTCTTGAACAGTATCTTGTTGATCGAGAGCGGTCCGATGGCCGTTGCGATGATCGTGTAGCCGTCCGGATCGCGACGCAGGCCCTGGGCCGTACCGTTGTTGCCGCCGGCACCGGGCAGGTTCTCGAAGACGAACGAGGCCTTGGGGCCGAGCAGCGAGGCAGCCTTCTCCAGGATTATGCGCGGGATCACGTCGCTTGCCGTGCCGGCAGCGAACGCGTTCAGCACGCGGATGGGCTTGTCGGGATAGGTTTGCGCTTGAGCGAGCGATGCTGAGGCGAGCAGGGCGGTCGCGAGCGCGGCGATGGTTGGCAGGAGTTTATTACCGGAAGGCATTCTGAACCTCGGCTGTGATCGGATGGTTTTGGGAGCATGGGCTCCGGGGCGCTCAAACGTCGATTATGACGTCGGCAAATACCTTATAGCTCTGAGATTTCGGCTTGTCGCGATCATCTGCATTGACATACGCAATCGAGCTTAGCCCTTTCAGCCGAGCCGGCAGCACCATCACGCGGATGAACCGACTGGGCCTGTCGGCTGCCGCCTGCGCGAACACTGGGATCGGTCCGGCCTCGAACCACGCGCCGCCGGGCGCATAGCTCGTCGAGTGTCCGTTGGTGTCGATGCGGACGCCGCCTTCGATCAGGCAGCGGAACCCGGGCCCCTGGTGCGTGTGCAGATACGCGCAGCCGCCCGGTGGGAAGGCGACGCTGTCCGCGCGGAACAGCACCGCGTCGGCGATCGGCCAGGCGAGCGCTGCGGTGATTTTGTGGCGGGTGTATCCTGCATTCGCCGTTGCAGACACCAGAGGCGCGCCGGCCGGGATCAGCTCGAACCGCCACAGCGCCGCACCAGAAGAACCCGCAATCAGGCGCGCGGCGCCTTTGCCGGTCCAGGCGCTGTCGTCCGAGAAGGCGGCGTCACCGACCGAGATCGAGCCGTGGGCGACGTACACGACGCGGTTGGTGGCGTCGGCCGGCAGTTCGAACACGGCGCCCGCGTGCAGACTGTCCTCGACGAGGCGCAGCTCGAATGATGGATTGGTCATAGGTGGGCCGGGTTCCTGCATGATCACGTGACGGGCGGCAGCCTACCCAAAATTTCTCCGCCTGACCAACGCTCGTGTTTCTCGGGCTCGTCATTCTCGGGCAAGGTCGCGGAACATCGGTCCGCGACCGGGCCTGGGTTTTTCGCTGGGCTATGCGCTTCACTTCGTCCTGGGCAAGCACTTCCATGCGCCCATAGACCGTCAGCTTGGCGATACGCTGGAAATGCCGCCCTCCCCACAGAGCGCGAGCTGCTTCCTGCCGCGCAGAAACTCAAGCCTTTGATAAATAACAAAGACGCTTGGCATCATCATGGAAATATCGTGCACCCCGCGAAACGGAAACCGGACGATCTGCCGTTGCTGTTATCCGCATTTCCTCTGCTGACTTGATCGAGGTCGACACTCCGGTTCCTGCCTCGGTGTCCAAGCCCACCGCTTGACCCGCCCACCCTGGATCGTGCACTTCCCACAAGATGGAGACCATGGGCGTTGCCCTTGGCGGGACATGCCCTTCGGCTGCGTCCCGAGACTAGAAGGGACGATGTCCCTTCGTCTTGCTCTGCACCACACTCGAAGGAGCAAAAGGGAGCGCGCATGAGCGAGCAATGGGTGGTGGCGGCGAAGGCTGCGGACGTGGCGCCGGGCACGATGGTGCAGGCCGAGGTCGCAGACAAGAACCTTGCGATCTACAATCTCGGCGGCACGTTCTACGCCACCGACAACGAGTGCACACACGCCTACGCGATGCTGACCGACGGCACGGTCGACGGCGAGGTGGTCGAGTGCCCGCTGCACGGCGGCGCGTTCGAGATCAAGACCGGCAAGGGGCTCGGCGCGCCGATCTTCTGCGATCTCAAGTGCTATCCGACGCGAGTGGCGGGCGATGCCGTCGAAGTGAACGTCGCGGACTGAGGAAAAGGCTGTGCTGCGCCTGACGGAGCTCAAGCTGCCACTCGATCATGCGCCGGCCGCGCTCGAGGCGGCGGTGCGCGCGCGGCTCGGCATCGAGGGCGATGGGCTCGTCGCGTTGTCGGTGTTCCGGCGTGGGTGGGATGCGCGCAAGCGGTCCCAGATCCAGCTCATCTACACCGTCGACGTTGATGTTGCCGACGAGGCGCGTGTGCTGGCGCGCCTGCAAGACGACAAGCACATCGGCCCGACGCCGGACATGACCTACCGCCCTGTCGCCCGCGCGCCCGATGGCATGACGCGCCGGCCATTGGTGATCGGCGCGGGCCCGTGCGGGCTGTTCGCAGCACTGATCCTCGCAGAGATGGGGTTCCGGCCGATCATCCTGGAGCGCGGAAAGCTTGTGCGCGAGCGCACCAAGGACACGTGGGGCTTATGGCGGCGCTCGGTGCTCGATCCTGAATCCAACGTGCAGTACGGCGAAGGTGGCGCCGGCACGTTCTCCGACGGCAAGCTCTACAGCCAGATCAAGGACCCGCATCATCAGGGCCGCAAGGTGTTGACGGAGTTCGTGCAGGCAGGCGCACCCGAGGAGATCCTCTACGTCGCCAAGCCGCACATCGGCACGTTCCGCCTCGTCACGATGGTCGAGCACATGCGCGCCAAGATCGAGGCGCTGGGTGGCGAGTACCGGTTCCAGTCGAAGGTCACCGATCTCGACATCGAGGCGAAAGGCGGCGAGCGGCGGATCGTCGGCGTGATGCTCGAGAGCGGCGAGCACATCGCGGCCGACCACGTCGTGCTGGCGCTCGGCCACAGCGCACGCGACACTTTCGCGATGCTGCACTCACGCGGCGTCACGATCGAGCCCAAGCCGCTGTCGATCGGCGTGAGGATCGAGCATCCGCAGTCGCTGATCGACGCCTGCCGGTTCGGCGCGTTCGCCGGCAACAAGATCCTCGGCGCGGCGGACTACAAGCTCGTGCATCACGCCAAGAACGGCCGCTCGGTCTACAGCTTCTGCATGTGCCCGGGCGGCACAGTGGTGGCGGCGGCGTCCGAGCCCGGCGGCGTGGTGACGAACGGCATGAGCCAGTACTCCCGCAACGAGCGCAACGCCAACGCCGGCATGGTTGTTGGCATCACGCCGGAGGTCGACTATCCCGACGGGCCGCTCGCCGGCATCGACTACCAGCGCAAGTGGGAGCGGCTGGCGTTCGAGGCGGGCGGGGGCAACTACTTCGCGCCGGCACAGCGCGTCGGCGATTTTCTGGCGAAGCGCGCCTCGACGACCCTCGGCGCTGTGGTGCCGTCCTACAAGCCGGGCGTGACGCCCACCGATCTCGCACGTTGCCTGCCCGATTTCGCCGTGGTCGCGATGCGCGAGGCACTCGGCGCGTTCGACCGCCAGATCAAGGGCTATGCGCTGGCGGATGCCGTGATGACCGGAGTGGAGACACGGACCTCGTCGCCGGTGCGGCTGCGGCGCGACGAGAGCCTGCAGAGCCTCAACACGCGCGGACTGTTTCCGGCCGGCGAAGGCGCGGGCTACGCGGGCGGTATTCTATCCGCAGGCGTCGACGGCATCCGCGTCGCCGAGGCGGTAGCGAAGGCGATAGTGGAAAAGTAAACGGTCAAGCCGGTCGCCACACCTCGAGCTGCCTCTCCTTGTAGGCCGCGATTCCTCCCGGATAGCTGACGAGCTCGAGCTGCTGGCCCCACGGCGCCTGGAAGTAGAGCCACTGAAGGCCCGCGCTCGGGCCCTCCGTCATGGTGACGGGGCCGCTCTGGATCTTGACGTCGTGCGCCTTCAGCGCGGCCAGCGCGTGCTCGATGTCCTCGACATAGAACGCGATGTGCCAGCCGCCGGGCGCGGTTGCGCTGGCGCCAGTGAACTCGATCAGCTCGAGCACCGGGCCATTGGCGATCCTGATGACCCTCATGCGGTAGATGTGCGCGCCCTTCGTCGGCGCGAGGTGGTTCGCCATCCAGTCGCTGGCATCCTCGAACGGTCCGATGTCGTAGAGTGTCTCGGCGCCGACGATGTCGGCGAGGAAGCACGATGCGGCTTCGACGTCGGGCACGGTGAGGCCAATGTGCTCGATGCCGGTGAGGCCGGGTATGGCGGCGGGCGTTGGCATGGGGTTGCTCGCGAATCAGTGTCGTCCGGGCCCCAGGATCGAGCACTTGGCGCGGGCGACATCAAGGGGCGATTGTGCATCGCGGCCAGCTCAACGAGCCGTGAGCCTGAACTTCCCGCCGAGGCTGGCACCTATCCGCGATGGCGAGGCACAGTTCTACTGCATCGCCATCGGCACCGCGCTACCGGTTTACGGCAAACATGCTTCAACCGACACCCAGCATGACCTCCAGAGGGCCCTTCGGCAGCGGCACGAGGAACCATTTCTCGAACATGAAAAACAGGGCGATGGGAACGCCGATGCCGACGGTGATGGATCGAAGAATCGGCTCGCGCGAAACCAGCATGAAGCCGACGATGAACAGCGCGGATGCGACGTATATGCCGATGAGCTGGATCAGCAGCACGTAAATCGCGGTCGGCACGAGCACCATGAGCACGCGGCTGAACGCGGTGCGGGATACGAAGCTGTCCCCTCCCTCTGGCGCGCGGCGGACGAGTGCGCGGGAGAGGTTCACAACACTGACCGACCCCATGATCAATGCGATCCAAAATGGAAAGAAGCCA
This sequence comes from Devosia equisanguinis, assembly GCA_945862355.1. Classification (GTDB taxonomy): domain Bacteria; phylum Pseudomonadota; class Alphaproteobacteria; order Rhizobiales; family Hyphomicrobiaceae; genus CAMDPA01. The sequence goes on from CAMAYR010000020.1 coordinate 12,769, forward strand.
GCCGCGGGTCCCTCACCATCGATCCAGCCGAACCCGATCCGCCAACTGTCCCAGATATACAGGCTCGACATCCCGATGAGCAGCGCCGCAACGACGATCTCCATCGTGCGAATAGACACCAGCGAGGCGCTTCCCTCATCTTCGGTGGGTGCCTGATCGCTCATATGCACATGCCTTCATCTAACGTTCGCTGGACTTGATCCAGTGCGGCACGGAGCTGCCCATGCCGCACTGCCGTTCAAGATGCAATGATGGGCTGCGCCGCGCCGCGAGATGCGGACAGCCCGATTCACCAGCGCTCTACTTCTTGCCTGCGGCAAGGAACCCTGCTGCCTTCATGAGCTCGAAGTGAACCTTGTCGTTCGCCTCGACCCACTTGCCGAACGCAGCGCCCTCCATGAAAGTCTGGTTGAAAGCGCCGTCCTGCATGAACTTCTGCCACTCGGGCGTCGCCATGACCTTCTTCAACAGCCCGACATAGAAAGCGATCTGTGCCGGGGTCGCGCCTGGCCCCATGAAGATGCCGCGCAGCATCTGGTACTCGGTGTCGACGCCAGCCTCCTTGCAGGTCGGAATGTCGGACCATGCCATCGTGGCCGTGACCTTCGCCTTGTAGACGCTGCGCTTGCCGTCGAAAATGCACAGCGGACGAAGGTTGCCGGCCTTCCACTGCGACACGGCCTCGATCGGATTGTTGACAGAAGAGTCGACGTGCTTGCCGACGAGCTGGGTGGCCACGGCGCCACCACCTGCGTACGGAATGTAGGTGAACTTCTTCGGAGCGGTGAGCTTCTCGAGCGCCACCGTGATGATCTGGTCCTCCTGCTTGGACCCCGTGCCGCCCATCTTGAACTTGCGGTCGTCTCCGGCCTTCACCGCTTCGATGTACTCCTTGGCGGACTTGTAGGGTGCCTGAGCATTCACCCACAGCACGAACTGGTCGAGCGCCAGCATCGCAACGGGCGTCATGTCCTTCCAGGAGAACGGCACGCCGGTGCCCAGCGGCGTCGTGAACAGGTTCGACAAGGTGATGATGATCTTGTGCGGGTCGTTGCGCGCCGCCTTCACCTCGAGGAAGCCCTCAGCACCTGCGCCGCCGCCCTTGTTGACGACGACGATCGGCTGCTTCATCAGGCTGTGCTTGGTCACGACGCCCTGGATGAAGCGTGCCATCTGGTCGGCACCACCGCCGGTCCCGGCGGGAATAACGAAGTTGATGGGCCTTGTCGGCTCCCATGCCTGGGCATGGGCGAAGCCACCGCTGGCGAGAGCAGCCGCAAACGTCGCGGCCGTCATAGAAGCTGCTTTGAATTTCCTCACGGCGCATTTCTCCCTTTTTATTTCTCGTTGAATCAGATCATTGGATATTCTGGCGGTTTCATACTCCTCTATTGCTCAACCTGTTTAATTTGCTCGTGGTCTCAGTCTTCCCAGGATCGAGCCGATCAAAGGCCAGAACAAGAGCAACATTGCGAGCGTCATGATCGATCCCACCAGCCAGTTCGACCAGAAGATCGAAAGGCTGCCCTGGCTGGCCAGAAGGGCCTGACGGAAGGATTCCTCTGCCTTGTCGCCAAGCACGATAGCCAGGACCAGTGGCGCGATCGGATAATCCAGCTTGTTGAAAGTGTACCCGATCACGCCGAAGACCAGCATCATCCAAACGTCGAACATGTTGTTCTTTACGGTGTAGGCGCCGACTGCGCAGATCACCAGAATAATCGGAGCGATGATCGCGAATGGCACGCGGAGGATCGCGGCGAACAGTGGAACACAGGTCAGGACGACGATGAGGCCCGCGAGGTTGCCGAGGTACATGGAGGCGATCAGGCCCCACACGAAGTCCTTCTGCTCCACGAAAAGCATTGGACCGGGTTGAAGCCCCCAGATCATCAGCCCGCCCAACAAAACCGCAGCGGTGGGGGAGCCGGGAATGCCGAGCGTCAACATGGGAAGCAACGCGCTTGTGCCGGCGGCATTGTTGGCAACCTCAGGCGCGATGACACCCTCGAGACTGCCCTTGCCGAACTTGTCCTTCTCTTTCGAGAAACGCTTTGCCAGGCCGTAGCTCATGAAAGAGGCTGGTGTGGCGCCGCCGGGCGTAACTCCCATCCACGCGCCGATGATACAGCTGCGGATCGCGGTGCCCCAGTAGAGCGGCAGCTTCCGCCAGGTTTGTAGCACCGCATTCAGACGCATCTTGGCCTGCGCACCCTGGAACTTCAGCCCGCTCTCCATCGAGCTCAGGATTTCGGCGATCCCGAACAAGCCGATCACGGCAATCAGAAAATCGAAGCCGCCAAGCAGTTGCTCGCTGCCGAACGTCAGACGAAGAGAGCCGGTCATCTTGTCGAGGCCGACGGCGCCGAGCGCAAGTCCCAGGCAGATCGCAGCGATCACCTTGAACGGTGAGCTGGTGCTCATACCCACGAAGCTCGCGAATGTCAGGAAAAACACCGCGAAAAACTCCGCCGGACCGAACTGCAGAGCGAAGCGGGCGATCACGGGCGCAAGGAAAGTGATCATTATCACGGCGAACAGAGCGCCGACGAACGAAGACGTGAACGCAGCGGTCAAGGCTTCGTCCGCGCGCCCCTGACGTGCCAGCGGATGCCCGTCGAAGGTCGTGGCAACTGACCACGGCTCGCCGGGTATATTGAACAGGATCGAGGTTATCGCCCCGCCGAACAACGCGCCCCAATAGATGCACGTCAGCATGATTATCGCCGAGGTCGGCGGCATCGAGAACGTCAGCGGCAGCAGGATGGCCACGCCATTGGCACCGCCGAGACCGGGAAGCACCCCGATCAGCACGCCAAGCACGATCCCGATGAGCATGAGGATCACGTTGTAGCCAGACAACGCGACCTGGAAGCCGCCGATGAGCGACAGGATCTCGTCCATAGGACGTCCAACCTCCCCCTGGGCCGCGGACCTCCAGGGTCCGCTCCAGCCGCGCTCCATCGTGCGAGGGATGCGCGGCCGTTGGCCTCTATTCTATTCATCGACGACGCCGCAGCGCTGCCCCGTAAGATCCCGGCATCGGCGAGCCATGCGCCCAATTCTGCGGGACCAACTGGTATACCATATGCACAAAGCTTATTGTCGCCAAGCGACTCTTTTCGAGTGGCGACAGCTCGTTCGATCGACATTGCGATCAAGGAGGCGGCCGCTGCTTTCCCGCGCCAGCGCATAGCAGTATTGTGGCGGCGACCGAATTCTGACGGGCTCGCCGGCTCACTGGGGAGCCTGCCGGAGCCGCCCTTGTACGCGTACTGGTTTCTGGTATACCAGATACAATAAGTTGCGGGTTGGCCCTGTCCGACCTTGCTCGTCTCGAATTCGACCGTCCACACCGCCTCGAGCAACTACGTTATGACCGGCGCAACACTCACGATCCGGCCGATCGAGGAAAGCCTCAGCCTGAAGGCGCGCATATATGCGTCCTTGAAGCAGGCGATCACCGAGATGAACATCTACGCGGACAACGCCGAGCTTCGGCTCGACGAGCGCGAGCTGTCGCAACGGTTCGGTATATCGCGCACGCCGCTTCGCGAGGCTCTGGCACAGCTCGATCAGGAGGGGCTCGTCAGAATCGTCCCGCGGCGCGGCATCTATATCGTGCGCAAGACGAAGGCTGAGATCCTCGACATGATCACCGTGTGGGCCGCGCTCGAGAGCATGTCGGCGCGCCTTGCCACGAAGGAAGCGAGCGACGAGGAGATCGCGGCGCTGCACGACCTCGTCGACCAGTTCAGTCAGGACGACATGGCGCGACGGATGGGCGAGTACTCCGACGCGAACATCAAGTTCCACCAGGCGATCATAGCGCTCGGCAAGTGCCCGCTGATCGCTGAGATCACCAAGGGCCTGTTCATTCACGTCCGGGCGATCCGCCAGCGCACGATCTTCGAGCAGGACCGCGCCAGGCGCTCGATCGTCGACCACAAGGAGATCATCGCGGCGCTGTCGGCGCGCGATACCGAGCGAGCGGAGCGGCTCGTGCGGGAGCATACATTGAAGTTGCGAGAGCACGTGGACAGACACGTTGACTTGGCTTGAAACAACTTGAATTCGACAATTGGCTGAGACCAACGGTCAGAACACTCACAGCAGCGGAGGGAGAGACGTCAGCATGGCAACCGAGACGCAATCGCAGAACCTCACGGACGGATTTCACCTTGTCATCGATGCGCTGAAGCTTAACGGAATCAGCACGATCTATCACGTGCCGGGCATTCCGGTGACCGATCTTGGCCGCCTTGCGCAGGCCGAGGGCATGCGGGTTATCTCGTTCCGCCACGAGCAGCACGCAGGCTACGCCGCGTCGATTGCCGGCTTCCTGACACAGAAGCCCGGCATCTGTCTCACGGTGTCGGCGCCGGGCTTCCTCAACGGGCTGACGGCGCTGGCACATGCCACCACCAACTGCTTTCCGATGATACTTATCTCGGGTTCCTCGGAGCGGGAGGTCGTCGACCTGCAACAGGGCGATTACGAGGAGATGGATCAGCTCGCCGTCGCCAAGACGCTTTGCAAGGCGGCGTTCCGCGTGCTGCACGCCCAGGACATCGGCATCGGTATCGCGCGCGCCATCCGCGCCGCCTGCTCCGGCCGGCCGGGGGGAGTATACCTCGACTTGCCCGCCAAGCTGCTCGGCCAGGCGATGGATGCGGAGGCCGGTTTGAAGTCGCTGGTCAAGGTGATCGATCCGGCGCCGCCGTACATTCCCGCGCCAGCCTCCATTACCCGCGCGCTCGACCTGCTGCGTTCGGCGAAGAAGCCGCTCATCATCCTCGGCAAGGGCGCTGCCTACGCGCAGGCCGACGCCGACATCAAGGCGCTGGTTGAAACATCCGGCATTCCTTACCTGCCGATGAGCATGGCGAAGGGCCTGCTCCCCGACAACCATCCCCAGTCGGCCTCCGCCGCGCGCTCGACCGTCCTCAAGGAAGCGGACGTCGTGATGCTGATCGGCGCACGCCTCAACTGGCTGCTGTCGCACGGCAAGGGCAAGACATGGGGCGCGCCCGGCACGCAGAAGTTCGTCCACATCGACATCGATCCAAAGGAGATGGATTCGAATATCGAGATCGCAGCTCCCGTTGTCGGCGACATCGCCTCGTCGGTTGCAGCGCTGCTCGCGGGAATGGGCAGCAGCTGGCCGAAGCCGCCGGCCGAATGGACACGCACGGTGCGCGAGAAGGCCGACACGAACATCACGAAGATGGCGCCCCGGTTGCTCAACAACAACGTGCCGATGGATTTCCACGGCGCACTCGGCGCTCTCAAGCGGATCATCCAGGAGCGGCCCGACGTCATCCTCGTCAACGAGGGCGCGAACACGCTCGATTTTGCGCGCTCGATCATCGACATCTACGAGCCGCGCAAGCGCCTCGACGTCGGCACCTGGGGCGTGATGGGCATCGGCATGGGATACGCTGTGGCTGCCGCGGTGGAGACCGGCAAGCCCGTGCTGGCAGTCGAAGGCGACAGCGCCTTTGGTTTCTCCGGCATGGAGATCGAGACCATCTGCCGGTACAATCTGCCGGTTTGCATCGTCGTATTCAACAACGGCGGCATCTATCGCGGCACCGACAAGAACCCGACGGGCGGACAGGACGTGGCACCTACCGTATTCGTCAAGGACGCGCGCTACGACAAGATGATGGAGGCTTTCGGCGGCGTCGGCATCTACGCGACGTCACCCGACGAGCTTTCCCGCGCCGTGAAGGAAGCGATCGCCTCGGGCAAGCCCACCCTGGTCAATGCCGTCATCGACGAGAACGCTGGCACCGAGAGCGGCCGCATCGGCAATCTCAATCCGCAGAGCGTGGTCTCGCAGAAGAAGGCTTGAGCAGAGCCCAGCCTTTCAACATACGTCGTTCAACAAACGTCGCTCAACATACGTCATCGGCCCCATCGCGACCGGACAGAACGGTCGAGCAAGAGCAGATCAGAGAAAGAGCTCCCCATGTCGCAAGCGCTCAAAGGCGTCAAAATTCTCGACTTCACGCACGTGCAGTCAGGCCCCACCTGCACGCAGCTGCTCGCCTGGTTCGGCGCGGACTGCATCAAGGTCGAGCGGCCGGGCGTCGGCGACATCACGCGCGGCCAGCTCATCGACGTGCCGGGCGCGGACAGCCTCTATTTCACCATGCTCAACCACAACAAGCGCTCGATCACGATCGACTCGAAGAACAAGAAGGGCCTCGAGATCCTCGAGCGTCTGATCAAGCAGTGCGACGTGATCGTGGAGAACTTCGCACCCGGCGCGATGGACCGGATGGGGCTCACCTGGGAGCGCATCCAAGAGCTCAATCCGCGTATCATCTACGCCTCGGTGAAGGGCTTCGGACCCGGCCCCTACGAGGAATGCAAAGTGTACGAGAACGTGGCGCAGTGCACGGGCGGTGCTGCTTCCACGACCGGCTTCCGCGACGGCGTTCCGCTCGTGACCGGCGCACAGATCGGCGACAGCGGCACGGGCCTGCATCTCGCGCTCGGAATAGTCTCGGCGCTCTACCAGCGCACGATGAGCGGCAAGGGACAGCGGGTGACCTGCGCGATGCAGGACGGCGTTCTCAACCTGTGCCGGGTCAAGCTGCGCGACCAGCAGCGCCTCGCGGTCGGCCCACTCACGGAATACAGCCAGTTCGGCGCAGGGATCCCGTTCGGCGAGGCCACGCCGCGCGCAGCGAACGATTCCGGTGGCGGCCAGCCCGGTGACATCCTGAAGTGCAAGGGCTGGGAGACCGATCCGAACGCCTACATCTACTTCATCACGCAGGCCCCGGTGTGGGAGAAGATCTGCGACGTGATCGGCGAGCCGACGTGGAAGACCGATCCCGACTACGCGACGCCGAAGGCAAGGCTGCCGCGGCTGCGCGGCATCTTCAATCGCATCGAGCAGTGGACGATGACCAAGACCAAGCTCGAGGCAATGGACATCCTGAACGAGTTCGACATCCCCTGCGGTCCGATCCTCTCCATGAAGGAGCTGGCCGAGGACCAGTCGCTGCGCGCGACTGGCACCATCGTGGAGGTCGATCATCCAAAGCGCGGCAAGTATCTGACGGTCGGCAACCCGATCAAGCTGTCGGACAGCCCCGCCGATGTGAAGCGTTCGCCGCTTCTGGGCGAGCACACCGACGAAGTGCTTGCGGGCCTGGGCTATTCCGCGGACGAGATCAAGGCGCTCGCCGCCGCCGGGGCGACCGCTCCGGTCAAGAAGATCGCCGCCGCGGAGTAGCCCGATCTGCCGTAGGCCGGGTCAAGCGTAGCGCGACCCAGCTTGCCGACGCTGTTACAATGCTGGGTCGCGCTGCGCTTGACCCATCTTACGAGGTCACTGAGGTCACAACATGAGAATAGTCGTTCATGGTCAGGACGCATTCGGCAAGGCCGTCCTGGAGAAGCTGCTGGAACGCGGGGAGAATGTCGTCGCGGTGTGTTGCGCGCCCGACAAGCCGGGCCGGCCGGAAGACCCGCTGAAGGTGCTCGCGCGCGAGAAGGGTCTCCCCGTACACCAGCCCACGAGTTGGAAGACGCCCGAAGCGCTGGTGCTGATGCAGTCGTTCAACGCCGACGTGTGCATGATGGCCTATGTGCTGTTGTTCGTACCGCAGCCGGTGCTCGACGCACCCAAGCACGGCACCTTCCAGTATCATCCCTCGCTTTTGCCCGCGCACCGTGGGCCATCCTCCATCAACTGGCCCATCGCGATGGGCAAGTCGCGCACAGGGCTTTCAATCTTCTGGCCGAACGAGGGGCTCGACGAAGGTCCGATCCTGATTCAGAAGTCGGTCGAGGTGGGCCCCGACGAGACATTGGGCGACGTCTACTTCAAGAAGCTGTTCCCGATGGGCGTCGATGCCATGATCGAGGGACTGGAGATGGTAAAGGCCGGCGTCCTGCTGAAGCACGACCAGCGGCTCGCCGACGGCTCCTACGAGAGCTGGTTCAAGAAGGACATTGCGCAACTCGACTGGAAAAAGCCCGCGGCCGAACTCTACAACACCATCCGCGCGGCCAATCCCGCGCCGGGCGCGTGGGGCACCATAAAGGGCGTCAAGCTCGACATCTACGACAGTGCGAAAGCGTCTGCCGCGGGCAAGCCGGGCGAGGTCGTCGCAATCTCCCCCGACGGCATGACGATTGCCGCCGGCGACGGGGCGATCCTGGTCAAGCGCGTACGGGCGCCGGGCGGACAGAAGATCGCCGCCGCCGAATGGGCCCAGAGCGCTGACGTGAAAGCCGGCAACGTGTTCGATGCCTGGACCCCGCCGCCGCCGCCCAAGCCGAAGGCGTAGGTACGAGAAGCGCGCTGCCCTTAGCAGGCAGTTCCTGAGTGGGCTTGACGGCTTGCCCGGGCGAGCCAACACTGAAACCACGTTTCACAATGAGCGAACGTGGGAGGGTGTAATGGCCGAAATCTCGGAAATTCCGAAGGGCCGCGGCAGGCTCGATGGCAAGGTCGCGATCGTCGTCGGCGGCGGCTCCATCCTGCCGGGCTGGGGCAACGGCAAGGCTGCCGCCGTGCTCTATGCCATCGAGGGCGCGAAGGTTCTCGTCGTCGACAACCGGCGCGAGGCGGCCGATGAGACCGTCGAGATCATCGCCAGAGCCGGCGGAACGGCCTCGGCGGCGGCTGCCAGCGCGGTCGACGAGCGCGATGTCACCCGGTTCGTCGAGCAGTGCGTCTCGACATACGGTCGCGTCGACGTGCTCCACAACAACGTCGGCGGACAGGGCACGGGGCGCTCGCTCGACAATATCACGCTCGACGATTGGAACGAGATGATGGCGCTGAACATCCCCTCGGCGATGCTGTCGAGCCGTGCTGTGCTGGCGCATATGCGTCGCCAGGGCGGCGGCTCGATCGTCAATATCGCCTCGATCGGTGGCATTCGCCATCTCAATACGCCGATGGCCGTCTATGCCGCCGGCAAGGCGGGTCTGATAGGCTTCACGCAGAACATCGCGCTCTCATATGCGAAGGAGGGCATCCGCGCGAACTGCGTGCTGCCGGGCTACATCGATACCCCGTTCATCAGCCGCCCGGTGAAGGGCCAGCCCAGCTATGCGGCCAAGGGCTTCAAAAACGCAGATGAGTACGGCGCCGCGCGCAACAAAATCATCCCGATGGGCCGGATGGGCACGGGCTGGGACGTGGCCTACGCCTCGCTGTTCCTCGCAAGCGACGATGCGGCTTACATCACCGGCACGACGCTTGTCGTCGACGGCGGCGTCACGGCGACGTGCCCAGCCGTGTGATGACGACAGGCGGCAACGCGTCAGCGTGAACCAACTGGACCGGACGAAGGGAGATCGGAATGGAACTCACGCTGGCGCTCGAGCGCTATGATCGGCATTTCCCGTTCTTCACCGGCGAGGTGAAGGCGCCCGCTGGTACGAGCTATCGCGCCTTGCAGGTCGGCCAATCGTTCCCCCTCAAGGATGGCGTCCAGCGGCACGAGCGTATGCTGCACGAGAAGGCCTACGATGTGGCCGAGTTCTCGATGTCGACCTACCTGATGGCGATCGACCGGAAGGTTCCGATCATCGGCATCCCGGTGTTTCCGCGGCGGCTGTTCTCGTGCGGGCTGATCTACGTGCGGGCGGATTCGGATATTCGCGACCCCAAGCAGCTCGCCGGCAAGCGCGTCGCCATCCGCTCGTTCCAAACGACGCTGTCGCTGCTCGCGAAGGGCGATCTCAAGTTCGAATACGGTATGCCGTGGGAGGACATTCACTGGCTCCTCGAGGACGAGGAGAAGATCGCGTTCACGCCGAAGCCCGGCGTGAAGATCGAGATGCTGCCCAAGGGCACCGACGTCGGCCACATGCTGCGCGACGGGACTTGCGACGCGGTCATCCAGCCTCATCCGCCGGAATCCATCATGAAGGGCGAGGTGGCCGTGCGCCGGCTGTTCGAGGACGCGGACGCCGAGGAGCTGCGCTATTACCGGAAGTATGGCTGGTGGCCGATCATGCACATCGTCGTGATGTGGCGCGATCTGGCGGACAAGAACCCCTGGCTGCCGACAGCACTGATGGAGATGTTCGCGGAGGCGCGTGAAATCAGCCGCGACTACTACACCGATCCCAACTGGTCGCAGCTGGCCTTCGGTCGGCGCTACTTCGAGCGCGAGCAAGCGCAGTTCGGCACCGACAACCTGTTCCCCACGGGCCTTGCCGCCAACCGCCAGAACCTCGAGCAGTTCATCATGTACTCCAAGGATCAGGGCCTGATAGGCGGGGATCTGGCGGTGGACGACCTGTTTCATCCCAGCGTCAGGGGCACGTGAAGCCTGCCGAAATAATGCGTAGGAACCAGACGCAAGCGTTGCGAGTGCTCAGAGCAGAACGCGGGCCACGGGTCTGAACGATTCCGGGCCAACCATCCGCACCCGACCCGTTCGCCGGCGCCGCGCCTTCGCGCCGCGTGCGAGTGATCGGCTGATCCGGCACATCGCCGGCCGGCGGTGACGTTCGGCTGACTTACAGAGCTGGCAGTCGGTGTGCGCTCTGGTCGCGCCGCCCCATCCCATCCAGGGCTGTGGCCCGAATGCAGCGTGCGACCAAGTTGTAATGAACACCCAAACCGCAGCGTTGCGTGAAGCTGCAGATAACGACATTCTATCGCGGCCCATGTCGACAAGTAGCGTTGTCTCAGGGCACGAGCCGACAATTTGTCCGGGAAGCCTCGGCAGCCCGATGGACGCCGACACGAGCGACGTGCCCGCTGCAGGTGGGCTGGGTGCTGCCATTGAGGGAGTGGACGACGGTGATACCTCGATCTCGCCTGGGCGCATTGCTTGATGGATTGGCGGCGGGTGGCGGGATGGGTTGCGGACAGCGCTTTGGCAAGTCCGATCTCAGAATGCCCGCTTTGGCCGTGCTGGGGACGGTTGCGTTTTGCTGGGGCGGCTCTGCCCTGGCACAATCTGGCCTCTCACTCGCGATCGACTCGGACAGACAAAGCCCAGGACAGGGCTGGTCGGTCGGCTTCTCCCAGGGGGCAGCAGGCTGCGTGGCCGTCGCGCGGTATCGAGACGGCACAAGGGTCTGGTTCGGCGTCAGCGCCAAGCACGGACGGTTCGTCGCCTTCGCGAACGCGGGGTGGAAGTCGCTCGTTGCCGGCGGCAACTACCAGCTCAGGGTACTGCCATATGGCGGCACCCGATGGAGAACCGAAGCCGTCGGCGTGAACCTCGATGGCGAAGGCGGCGTGCTGAGCAGCAGCTTGAAGCTCGACGTGATGCAAGATCTCGCCAGAGCGTCCGGCTTCTCCGTAGAACTGGCTGGCCGCAAGATATTCGGCGGCGAGCTTTCTGGATCGCGCCGGGCGCTGAGCATGGCCTTCGATTGCTTCGCGCGCAACAAGAGCGAGGCGGAGCGCGTAGCGGCCAGAAAGGCGCCGGAACCCGCGCCGCGAAACGACGGGCCACCCCGTCTGGCGGGCAACGGCACGGGCTTCTTCGTCGGCTCCGACGGCCACATCGTCACCAACGAGCACGTGACGAAGGGCTGCCGCGCCGTCACAGTGGGGGTACCCGGCAACGACTTCGTGTCTGCGACTGTGAGGGCAACCGATCCGGTCAACGATCTGTCGCTACTGAAGATCGCCAAGGGGCCGGCTGCGGTTCCCGCGTTCCGGACGGGCCTCAAGCTCGGAGAGAGCGTCGCGGTTTTCGGCTATCCGCTGTCGAATGTCGGGCTTGCGACCGCCGGCAACTTCACGATGGGCTACATCTCGGCGCTGGCGGGGCTGAAGAACGACACTCGCGAGTATCAGATCTCCGCGCCGGTCCAACCGGGCAACAGCGGCGGGCCGATGGTCGATCACATGGGCAACGTCGTGGGCGTGATCAACGCCAAGCTCAACGCGCTGAACGTCGCGTTGAAGCAGGGCGACATCCCGCAGAATGTGAACTTCGCGATCAAGGCGAGCGTCACGCAGAATTTTCTCGAGACGAATGGCTTCAACGTGAGGAGCGAGACGGCATCGAAGAAGCTCGAGCCCACGGACCTCGCGGAGCATCTCAAGAGCTTCTCGGTCAAGGTCAACTGCCTGAAGTGAACCCGGCCAGCCCGGTCTCGGCTGCCTCATTGCACGACGTGCGAGTGGCGGCGGTGGGAGCGCAGGAGCGCGGGAGCAGCAATGGTTGGAGCGCTCCGCAAGGTCGGGGAGGGTTGGCTTCATCAACGAAGCTGGTGGCCAAAGCTGTAGTGCGTGGTTGGTTTGCCAGAGGATGATTTCGGGCGGCATATTGCGGTGGGGAGCATTCGATGGCGGGCAATATTTTCATTTCCTACCGGCGCGACGACGCGGCGGCGTGGGCGGGGCGGCTGCACATGGCGCTGGAGCGTCAATTTCGCCGCGAGCAGATTTTCATGGATGTCGACAGCATCCAGGCCGGTCTCGACTTTGCGAAGGTGATCGACGCGGAAGTGGCCAAGTGCGACGTGATGCTGGTGGTGATCGGCAAGGGCTGGCTCGACGCGGCCGATGCAGACGGGGGGCGACGGCTCGACGACGCCCGCGACTTCGTGCGGCTGGAGGTGGAGAGCGCGCTGCGCCGCGACATCCGCGTCGTGCCCGTGCTGGTCGATGGCGCGAGTTTGCCGAAAGCGGAGGACTTGCCCGAGGGCATGCGCGGCCTGGTGCGGCGGCAGGCGTGGCCGCTCAGTCATGCCCGGTTCGGGCCGGAGAGCGAGGGGTTGATCGGCGAGATTTCGCGGTATGTGACGGCGGGTGGTGGCGCGGCGGCAGCACCTCCGCGGACGGATTGGGCTGGTGAGGCGAGCAAGTTCTTCTTCTATCTGTTGGGCGGGCTCTTTCTGATAGCTGCCGTGGCAGGCTTTGGGCTTGCCGGTGACTATCTGCGGCTTGGGCGTATGCCAACCTCCTACCCCCCCCAGTTTCTCCACGAGAACCTGTGGGTGACTCTGGCTTTCAGCGCGGCAGCTTGGTCGATCCTAGCTGGCGTCGTTTTTGCAAACGCACACAAATTTCGCTCGGTAAGGCTGACAGCACTGTGGCTTACTTCGGGGCTTGGCGCTGCTTTGCTGGTTCCATTGTGCATCGTACAAGGCAGAATTTTAACCGAAGCAAAGTACAATTTCGGTTTCGTTTTGATGGGCATTGGTTTCATCGCAGCATTGTACGTGTTGGTCAGCGGTCCCGCGCTCATCCTGTGGCGGCGGCGGAAGCGTGGGGGCTGATCAAAGCTCATCCGGCTCGATCGGTCTGTGCGCTCCGTGACGAATGTGCAGAACGATCAACTCGTCACCTCGAACCTCAACGAAGATGAAACATGGGTACTTCACGAGCGGCAAGAAACGCACGCCATCGCGCTCAGGAACAAGCCCACCAATTCCGGTAAAGTCGGTCTGCGTTTCGAGCACGTCCTCAATGCGCCTGCCAATCGAGGCGGCCCGTGCAGAGCTGAAAAGCCTGCATCACCGCTTTAGTGGGTTCGGACCTCCATTGCGCTTTCCACTCGATGTGAATGGACGAAGCCTGCCGGTTCGCCGCAGGCCCGGCGATCATTCGTGCCAGGGACGTGTGACTCCGAGTACAAGATAGGACTATGAGCATCGAGACGAGCAACAGAATGCGACTCGACGAGGCATTGGTCGAGCGCGCGTTGGCACCGACGAGGTCGCAGGCGCGCGACCTCGTCAAACGCGGTTGCGTCAGCGTTTCAGGCAGGCCTGCCGCCAAGCCGAGCCAGAACGTCGGACCGGGCGATACGATCGAGGTCGCAGCCGGCGCACAGCCCTACGTCTCACGTGGCGGGCTCAAGCTAGCCGCCGCGCTGGACGCCTTCGGCCTCGATCCCGCAGGCCTGATCGCCCTCGACATCGGCGCTTCCACCGGCGGCTTCACGCACGTCCTGCTGGAGCGCGGCGCCCGCCGCGTCTTCGCTGTCGATGTCGGCCACGGCCAGTTGCACCCATCGCTTGCCGCCGACGCCAGAGTGACGAGCTTCGAAGGGCTCGATGCGCGCGCCCTCGACCTCCGGATCATCGGCGAGCCGCCCGGCGCGATCGTGGCCGACGTGAGCTTCGTCTCCTTGACCAAGGCACTGGAGACCGCCGTCGACCTCGCCGCACCGGGGGCATGGCTCGTCGCTCTCATCAAGCCGCAGTTCGAGGTCGGCCGCGAGGCGATCGGCAAGGGCGGCATCGTGCGCGACGAAACCGCGCGCGCCGAGGCCGCAGCAAAAGTTCATGCCTGGCTCGCGAACCAAACCGGTTGGCGCGTGCTCGGAACCATCCCATCGCCAGTCACTGGCGGCGCGGGCAACATAGAGATGCTGATCGGAGCCCGTCGCGATGACTGAGCGGACCACACTGAACGTGCAGCAACTGGGCGCCCAAGGCGACGGTCTCGCCATGACCGAAGCGGGACCGGTCTTCATATCCGGCGTGCTGCCCGGCGAGCGTGTCCTGGTCGAATTGGCTGACGGCCGCGGGCGAGCCATCGAAATTCTCGATCGAAGCCCGCAGCGGACCGAGCCTTCCTGCAGACACTTCGGCGCGTGCGGTGGCTGCACCGCCCAGCACATGGCACCGGCCCTCTATCGCGACTGGAAGCGCGAGATGGTCCGCACGGCGTTCGCCCATCGTGGCCTCGATCCCTTGATCGAGGAAATCTTGACGGTACCGGCAGCCAGCCGCCGCCGTGCGACTTTTGCGGCGCGGCGAACGGTAAGCGGGCTGGTGCTCGGCTTCCACGAGGAAGGCTCCCACCGCTTGGTCGATCTCCACGCCTGTCCAGTGATGCTGCCGCAGATCGAGAAGGCCCTTCCCGCCCTCCGAGCGATCGCAGACGCCGTACTTCCACCCGGCCCCTCCGAGCCGATACGCCTCGGGTTGACGGCGGCGACCGAAGGCCTCGACCTCGCGCTTGCAGACCTGCCCGGGAAAATCGACGCCACCGCCCAAGCCCTGATCGCGGATACCGCGACGCGCACCGGCATCGTGCGCGTGACTGCCGGCAACAACCTCGTGATGCAGAGCACGGTGCCGCATCTGACGATCGGCGGCGCCCGTGTGGCGCTGCCGCCAGCCTCATTCGCTCAGGCGACCCGAGAAGCCGAGGAGGCCATCGCCGCCGTGCTCGCCGAGGCGACCCGCAAGGCCAAGCGGATCGCCGATCTGTTCTGCGGCCTGGGCACGTTCACGTTCGGCCTCGCAAGGCGCGCACGCGTCCTCGCAGTCGACAGCGAGAGACCGGCCATCGACGCGCTAGCCGCCGCCGCCAGAGCCACGCCCGGCGTCAAGCCGGTCGAGACCAAGCTTCGCGATCTGATGCGCGAGCCCTTGTCGCGAATGGAGCTTGCCGACTTCGACGCGGTGGTGCTCGATCCGCCCCGCGCCGGTGCCAAGGCACAGGCCGAGGTGCTGGCCCGTTCAAAGGTGCCCATCGTCTGCGCCGTATCGTGCAACCCGGCAACGCTCGCGCGCGACTGCCGGATCATGGTCGACGGCGGCTACGCGATCGAGCGCGTTGTCCCAATCGACCAGTTCCTCTGGAGCGCCCACGTCGAGGCCGTCGCGGTGCTCAGACGCCCGTAGGTCGGGTCAGCAGCGCCTGCGCTGCGTAACCCGACGGCTTCACGTCGCGTCGTAGAACGTCGGCTTGCGCGATGCTCCCCATCGCCAAACCGAGCTACGTCGACAACCTCACACCACCAGCCGCTCCAGCTCACCTAGGATCGCCTTCCCCATCTCGGTGGTGCCGACCGAGCGCATGTTGGGCTGCATGATGTCCCCGGTGCGATAGCCCTGGGCCAATGCGTTCGAAATCGCCTTGTCGACCATGTCCGCTTCCGCGACGAGGCCGAACGAGTAGCGCAGCGCCATGCCGAAACTCGCGATCGTCGCGATCGGGTTCGCCTTGCCCTGGCCGGCGATGTCCGGCGCCGAGCCGTGGACGGGCTCGTAGAACGCCTTCCTCTTGCCGTCATTGCCCGGCGCGCCGAGCGAGGCCGACGGCAACATGCCGAGCGAACCGGTCATCATGGCGGCCGCGTCCGAGAGGATGTCGCCGAACAGATTGTCGGTAACGATCACGTCGAACTGCTTCGGGTTACGGATCAGCTGCATCGCGCAGTTGTCGGCGAGGATGTGGTGCAGCTCTATGCCTTGGCCATGCTTCTTGTGGGTGTCGATCACGACCTCCTTCCACAAGACGCCGGTCTTCATCACGTTGTTCTTTTCCGCGGAGTGAACCTTGTTGCCGCGGGTCCGCGCGAGATCGAATGCGACACGGGTGATGCGCTCGATCTCATGCGTCGTATAGACCTGCGTATCGACGGCCCGCTTCTCGCCGTTCTCCAGCGTCACGATCTCCTTCGGCTCGCCGAAATAGACCCCGCCCGTCAGCTCGCGGATGATCAGCATATCGAGGCCTTCAACGACCTCGCGGCGCAACGTCGAGGCTTCCGCCAGCGCCGGATAGCAGATCGCCGGACGAAGGTTGGCGAACAGGTCGAGTTCCTTCCTGATGCGCAGGAGGGCTGCCTCGGGGCGATGCTCGTAGGGAACCTTGTCCCACTTCGGCCCGCCCACTGCGCCGAACAGGATCGCCGAGCAGGCATGCGCCTTGCCCATCGCCTCCTCGGTGATGGCCACGCCGTGCTTGTCGTAGGCCGCGCCTCCGGCAAGGTCGGTGTCCGTATCGAACTTCACCTTGTTCGACTTCTTATTGAAGAAGGCGATGAAGCGCTCCACTTCGGCCATCACCTCCGGGCCGATGCCGTCACCGGGGAGGAGCAGAAGGTTCTGGGTGTCGGCCATGTTCGGGTTCCGTCAAAGAGCTGGTTGCATCTGGCGCGGAGTGCTAGCCTGAGCGCGGCAGAAGGGCAACCCGTTGCCCGAAACCTGTAAGCCCAACCCGTTGCCCGAGCCCCTCCGCCGGCAAAGGTTGGAGAGGCGACGACCTCGGGCCTGGCGATCACGCGGGCCTTACTACCTTCGACCAACTGCGGCCTTGCGCTGCGTAAACCTCCGGTGCAGTGTCCGCCACGGTCGCCAGGTCGAGTAGCCGAGAGGCAGCCGTCGCTGCGACGCGCCCCGTGTCTCCCCATGAGGTCTTCCAATGTACAAGCTCTATTATGCACCCGGCGCCTGCTCGCTCTCCCCGCACATCGTGCTGCGCGAGGCCGGTCAGCCTTTCAACATGGTCAAGGTGAACCTCGCAGAGAAGAAAACCGAGGACGGCGGTGACTTCTGGGCCAAGAACCCCGGCGGCTACGTCCCGGCCCTCGAGGCGGCAGACGGCACCATGATCACGGAAGGCCCGGTCATCGTGCAGTACATCGCCGACAAAGCCGGAAAACTCGCGCCCGCTTACGGCACGAACGAGCGCTACAAGCTGATGACCTGGCTCAACTTCACCACCAGCGAGCTGCACAAGGGCTTCTCCCCGCTGTTCAACGCCAAGGTCCAGGACGAGTCTAAGGCCGTGCTCAAGGACCGCCTGAAACACCGCCTCGGCGTCGTCGACAAGCATCTGGCGACCAACGACTACCTGCTGGGCAAGGAGTTCACGGTGGCCGACGCCTACCTGTTCACATGCCTCAGCTGGACCAAGCGACCTGCCATCGCAATCGACCTCGCCAAGGAGTTCCCGAGCCTTGCCAGGTTCGTCGATCGCATGGCCGCACGGCCGGCCGTGCAAGAGGCGATGAAGGCTGAGGGGCTCGCCTGACCTGCCTCTACCACTCCCGTTCCGGCGATCGGTAATCGGTCGACGGAACGGCCACGGAGTTGCTTCAATTTCGAGGCTGACTGCACTTCTCCTCTATTTGCCACCGGTCTTTTCCGCCCTGTTCCATGCTCAGATGGCTCGTATTATTTCGTTCAGGTGTATGGTCCGAAGGCCCCTGCCTTGCGGCGAGTTCCCATCATACCGGTGGCTCGTCCGTCTGGTTGTCTCTCGTTGCCAGCATCGCAATCGCGATCTTCAGCGCCGGCTGCGCAGCGTCGCTCGACAGGGCCATCGTCCCTGAATCTCTGGCAGCAGTCGCGCAGATCGACGGCATGGCCGACATCCGCACCTGGGGCGATCAGGGACAGGCCGCCTCCCGCCGCTTCATCGCGAGCGAGGGCTCCAGGATCAAGGCCAGGTTGCAGGAGGCACGCCGCCGCGGACTGAAACCGACCTCGAATCTGCTCGCATTGTCTGGTGGTGCCGACGATGGCGCGTTCGGCGCAGGACTCCTCGTTGGCTGGAGCCAAAACGGCGACCGACCACAGTTCGACCTCGTCACAGGCGTCAGCGCCGGCGCACTCATCGCACCATTCGCCTTCATCGGCGCCGACTACGACCAGCAGCTGAGCGAGATTTTCACGAACTACGGTGGCGATCAGATCTACCAGGCCAACATCCTCGCCGGCATCCTGGGCGGCCCGGGCATCGCCCTCAACGAACCCTTGAAGAAACTCGTCGCCCGCTACGTCGACGCAGACATGGTCCGTCGCCTGGCCGAGGAACGCGCCAAGGGCCGCATCCTCCTCATCGGCACGACGAATATCGACGTTCAGCGGCCGGTGTTCTGGGATATCGGCCGGATCGCCCAGAGCGGCCACCAGCACTCCGTCCACCTGATCCGCGACGTGCTGATCGCATCCGCGGCAATCCCGGGCGTGTTTCCCCCCGTCCGCATCAAAGTCAAAGCGGGCGGCAAGCAATACGAGGAACTGCACGTCGACGGCGGCACCACGCGCGAAGTGTTTTTCTCGCCCACCGACTTCACGTTCAAGGAGCTCGACAAGGCCATCGGCACGAAGGTGAGCCGCAGGCTCTTCGTCATCAGGAACGGCAAGCTCGGGCCAGAATGGGAGGCGACCGGCGAGACCGCGCTTGCGATCGGCGCCCGCTCGCTCTCCACCGTGCTCAAGAACCAGACGCTCGGCGACCTCATCCGAATGCACGCCAAGGCGAAGGCCGAGGGCATCGACTACAACCTCGCCGCAATTCCCGATGGCTTCAAGGCAGCCCACCCCGCCCCGTTCGACCAGGGCTATATGAAGGCTCTCTACGCCGAGGGCTTTCGGCTCGGCCGCGAGGGCTACGCCTGGATGAAGGAGCCACCGGGCATGATCGCAACCGCAGGACGCTGATCGCCCGCCGCCGTCCGCGCCCGGCACGATCAAGCAAGTGGCACCACTTCCACTGCGCCGCCGATGGCCGTCGCACCGGGCTGGAGGTGCCAATCCCTCCAATTGCGCATCTCGCCCGTCTCTCGCAGTCGCCGCAACCCGGCAAGATCGATCCTCGCGCTGATCCAGCCGGCCTCCTCGAGCCGCCCCTCCGCCAGCACCCCGTTCATCGACAGCGCGACATCGGGGGGCACGAAAACGCCTGCCGCGCCGCTGTTGCGATCCACCGCCGGCGACCATCGCGCGTTGCCCACGGTGGGCGACATGACCGTCGCGATCTGCCCCTCGAGCGCGCGCGCCATCGCGCTGAGGCGAACGCGATGGAACCCGGACCGATGCTCCGTACAAGACGGAATGAGCACGACTTCCGCACCCGCCTCCGCCAGTCCCCGCACGAGCAGCGGAAACTCGCTGTCGTAGCAGATCGCGATTCCGATCCGGCCCAGCGCCGTATCGAAGACCCGCTGCACGCTTCCAGCGCTCATTCCCCAGTCGCGCTCGAATGGCGTCACGATGAGCTTGTCCTGAATGCCGACGCCACCGCCGGGACCGTAAAGGCGCGCTGAATTGACGAACCCTCCGCCACAACGCTCCGGTCCGCTCGGCGCCAGGATGTGAACAGCATGACGTGCAGCGAGCCCCCGCCAGACCGCACCGACCGCCTCGGCACGATCGGCCACGAAGGCGAGCGTCGCCCGCAGATCCGCGCTGACCTCTCGCCCGCCGAGCGCCGCGATCTCGAGGGCCCCGTACTCTGGAAAGACCAGCAACTGAGCGCCGCCGCCAGCGCCTTGTGCAACCCACCGCGCCGCCTTGTCGGCCCAGGCAGCGAAGCTCTCCGGCGCATCGATCGGATATTGCGCCGCAGCCACGACGATGGTGTCAGCCGCCCCGCTCACAACGCCCTCGCCCAGAACTGCATCGCCTTCTCTGTCTCCTCCTCCTCGCCGATCTCCTTCCAGCGATAGCTGCCGACCAGCCCTTCCACCGGGACATAGCCGCGCTTGCGCCAGAAACCGTCAAGTGTCCTGTAGCCCGCCGGCGCACGCCGATCGTCTGGCCGCCGCACAACGCTGCAGAACGCGATATGGCTGAAGCTGCCTTTCACGCCCCGGCAGGCCCGGGCGTGATCCTCGCGCCGATCGAAAAAGGCGTTACCGATGCCGCGCCCGCGATAATCGGGCAGCAAAACCGACTCGCCACAGTAGAAGACGCGGTCGGGGTCGTAGCCATGAACCGCAAACAACGGCACGAACTCGCGCGTGTGCTCCCCGAGCGGTGCGGCCGTCGCAGCCCCGACCACGCGCTCACCCTGGCGAGCGATGATCACCACCGCGCCGTCGGCCCTGGCAAACTCGCGCAGATAACCCTCCTCGTAGGCCAGCGAGCCGTCGTAGAGATAGGGCCACGCGGCAAACACCTCGATCCGCAGCCGGGCCACGTCGCCGAGCACTGCGACTAGACGATCGCCGGCCACAGGCTCGATACGAACGTCACTCTCCCCAGCCATCGCGCTCACCCCTCCGCGCTGACCTGCATGATCCATTCGGTTAGATTGTAGTACGTGGTGACGCGCGAGATGAGCCCGTCGCGAACGACGAAGAATGTGCCGGCCGGCAGCGCGTAGCGTTGCCCCTTGGCGTCGGGCAGCCCCGTCTCCGAGACGAGATAGTTGCCCGTCACGTTGAACTCCGCAGCCGCCCGCGAGCCGTCCGCGCTCACCATTACGGTGATGCCGTCGAGTTGCTCGCGATAGTGATGCGCCATGCGCGCCAGGAATGCGCGAAAGCGCTCCCTGCCCTCGCGTCGCTCGCCCTGGTTGACGTCGTGCAACACGTCGCCTGCGAGGCACGCGAGCATCCCGTCATGATCGCCCCGGTTGAATGAATCGTAATAGCGCCGGATCAGCGCTTCGGTCTCGGCCGGCGTGGTCGGCATGGGGTAGCTCATTTCTTGAGTTCGCGCGGGTTCCAGGTCGTATCGGTAATCAGTAGCTTGCCGTCGGGCGCCCACAACCGTGTCATCGTGCACTGTTTGGCGCCCGCGTGGCTCGCGCAATAGACCTTGAGCGCCTCTTCGGCCGCCTCGCGCGTGGGTGCACCACACACGGTGCTTGAGAATTGCACCTCGGACATCTGCACGCTCATCGAGCCCGCCCACCCGGCCGGCTCGCACACTGTAACTGCGAAGCAGGTGCCACGGCTCGCCTTGCGCTGGCAACGCCTGCGCGCACAGTCGAGCGCGGCCTGCGCGGAGCTGCTGTGACAAGCCTCGACCGCGGCCCCCGGCGCCTGCACGGCGGCGAAAGCCTGCGGCACGCCCTTGACCTGCTGCGCCCATGCCGACGGCGACAGGCCGGCAAGCAGCGCGATCAGGACCACACCGCGAACGGCTGCCATCTTTGATGAGCTCGAGCTCGCCCGGGGATTCTCCATCGCGAGTTGTCCTTCCTGTCCACGAAATCGAACCTAGCAGCACGCCAGCACCCGAAGATCAAGTTGTACGGCCAGATGGCCATTTCGAGATCCGGCCGGCCATCGGTAATACGGCAGACCCTGCACGCCCCTGCCTGCCCAATTCTCGAGATGCCCTGAACGCTTCCTACTCCTCCGCGCCCGTTCCCCCTTCCAAGCCGGTCGTAGCATTCCTACATCAGGCGAGGGCGTGCCGATGATGGGCGCCCGCTTGACATTGATCACAGTCGACATCGCCGCTTCGGGGCACTGTCGGCGGGTGGAGGACACACATGAATTTCGACCGCTACACCGATCGCGCCCGCGGCTTCATACAATCCGCGCAGAGTTTGGCCCTTCGCGAGGGGCATCAGCAACTGGCGTCGGAGCACCTTTTGAAGGTGCTCCTCGACGATGACCAAGGCATGGCGGCAGGTCTCATCGGCCAAGCAGGCGGCAACGCAAAGACGGCCCAGACCGGCGTGGAGCGCCTTCTCGCCAAGCGTCCGAAGGTGTCGGGCGGCGGCGCCGGTCAAGTCTACATGGCGCCCGAGCTGGCCCGCGCACTCGAACAAGCCGAGAAGATCGCGGAGAAGTCCGGCGACAGCTACGTCACCGTCGAGCGGCTTCTGCTGGCACTCACCATCGACAAATCCACCGATGCCGGCAAAGTCCTGGCGGACGCTGGCGTAAGTGCAGAACGTCTCAACGAGGCGATAAATGCGATCCGCAAGGGGCGCAAGGCCGACAGCGCCAACGCCGAGGCAGGCCTCGAGGCACTGAAGAAGTACTCGCGCGACCTCACTGCTGCCGCCGCAGAAGGCAAGATCGACCCCGTGATCGGCCGCGACGAGGAAATCCGCCGCGCCATCCAGGTTCTCTCGCGCCGCACCAAGAACAATCCCGTTCTGATTGGCGAGCCAGGCGTCGGCAAGACCGCCATCGCGGAGGGCCTAGCCCAGCGCATTATCAAGGGCGACGTGCCCGAGAGCCTTAAGGACAAGAAGCTGCTCGCGCTCGACATGGGAGCACTGATCGCTGGCGCGAAATACCGCGGCGAGTTCGAGGAGCGCTTGAAGGCCGTGCTGACCGAGGTGCAGTCCGAGGAAGGCCGCATCATCCTGTTCATCGACGAGCTGCACACCATCGTCGGCGCCGGCAAGTCCGAAGGCGCGATGGACGCGGGCAACCTCTTGAAGCCTGCGCTGGCCCGCGGCGAGCTGCACTGCGTCGGCGCGACCACACTCGACGAATACAGGAAGCACATCGAGAAAGATGCAGCCCTCGCCCGCCGTTTCCAGCCAGTCATGATCAACGAGCCGACGGTGGAGGACACGATCTCCATCCTGCGCGGCCTCAAGGAGAAATACGAGCTGCATCACGGCGTTCGGATCACCGACAATGCCATCGTCTCGGCAGCCACACTGTCGAACCGCTACATCTCCGACCGCTTCCTGCCCGACAAGGCGATTGATCTCGTCGACGAGGCTGCTGCACGGCTGCGTATGCAGGTCGACAGCAAGCCCGAGGAGCTCGACGAGATCGACCGGCGCTCGATGCAGCTCAAGATCGAGCGTGAGGCGCTGAA